>NZ_JBFUCY010000013.1:0-196246 GCF_056404995.1 Mucilaginibacter sp. P2_A5 | reverse complement strand
AAAATATCCGGCGACATTGGGCGATAGAAAACAAGCTGCATTGGACGCTTGACGTTGTCTTTCACGAAGATGCCGACAGAAAAAGGAACAAACACGCAGCCCAAAACTTTTCCCTGATCAATAAGGTAGCTTTAAATATACTTAAAAATGATCAAACGAAGAACATCAGTATCCGAAGAAAAAAGAACATTGCCGCATGGGATCTTAAATATTTACTTATGCTACTGAAATTTTAATGCGTTTGCCCTGATAAACTCTTCCAGTTTATCTGATGGGACTTTAATAGTCATATCTTCGTTGGTATTGAATGCAGATACCCTGCGTACGGAGTCATCGCTAATACGGTAATCCTGGCTGCCCTGGGCCGATGACTCCATTTGATGATGCATTACCATGCCATTGTTTTTAACAGTAAGCGCCGTTATTTTTTCGGCCGTTTGCTGTACATTTTTTACTTTGAAGCGCATGTCGGCCGATTTTACAAGCTTGGGCTGTACAGATAGGGAAGTATCGGCCATCGTTTCTTTATCTAACTTAGCCGAATCGGCGCTGCTGCTGTTGTTAACTGCCTCGTAATTTCCCGACCTGCCTCCCTTACAAGCGCCCAGCAGCAAGACCCCCGCCGCAAGGGCAGTAAAAATTTTTGTTTTCATGATGTTAATTTGTTTTTTGGTTACTATTGATACCGGGAATGGCATTTAGGTAACCCTATAGGTGGGATAATCAGGGGATTAAAGTTGGAGTTGGTACGTGCCAGATGGAAGTACTGTAGAATATAGCTATAGTGGATATCGCAACCGCCACTAAGCACCGACCACTGGCGACCCACCAAACCTTAATGCTTCTTTTTAACCAGGAATTCTTTTTTTTCGTAGATCAGTCCATTGGACGACACACCCTGCACTATGATCGAGAAGTTCCCGGTTATGTCGCTGGTGTAAAACTCAAACACGGTTTCTTTTGAGCCGATTAAAGCGGCATGCTTCCAATAAATTGTTGATTGATATTCAGGTTCCGGAGGATTGAATACAGTATAGTCTGATCCATAAAACTCTTTGGGATAATTTAGGCCATAGAAGGCTATCGCTGTAGGTCCTTTAGGAATAGCGGTACAGCCTCTATAAACAATCCGTCTTTTGGATGATTCGCTGTAATATGCTTCACCAACCACCGGCGGCCGGTTTCTGGAATCATTTTTATCCTGGGTACAATTAAGAAAGTTAGCATGGCACACATAATCCCCGCATTCGTTTTTCCCGTTGAAGGGTTGTTGCTGAAGATTATAAGTATCATCCTTTCTTCCTGTAATTTTAACTTCCTTCAACCTGATTACATGGTCTAATCCCTTAATTGTGGAAGAGTCTGAACTTATTAACGGAACGGGTGTCAAGGTATAATTAACTGGTTTTAATCCGGTTATTAATGCTCTGGTAACCGCTTTAAAAGGGTCTTTCATTTTTATCTGGTAGTTATCACCGGATCCATCGCTCAGCCTTAAGTGAATTTTCCTTCCTTCGGTTGTAATGGCACTGCCATTGTTCAGCTCAAAGCCGCCACTTGCACCTGTAGTAATAATTTTTGTAGCAGAATCTGTACTTAATATTATTTTGATAGGTTTTTTTAATGGTTTTCCGTTTTTAGTTAACGAACCGCTGATAATCATTTGGTTTTCATCAGCAATACTGTCCCTGGCATTGTTTCGGGCCATATCCTGCCAGCTATATTTTCGCCAGCCTTTGATAAGCAATACATTTTCTAAATAATCCTTGTCATCGGCACTTTGCCCCATATAAACCTCTTTTACCGGGAGCGCCGCGAGATCCTGCTTCAGGTAGCGATAGCTTTCAATATCATTGTTTTTATTTACTTCGATTTTGCTGCTCTGTACACACGCTACAGTTACAACTCCCTTTAAAGAATCTGCCATGGCCGGCAGCATTTTTAATTTTATCTGTACCTTTTGCCGCGTGGTATATTCCGCCCGGTCGGTAGTTATCTCTAACGGACTGCGCCGGTTATAATGGGCAAAAAATATTCTTTCGGCGCATGGCCGCTGCAAACTGTCTAATATGGTAACGGCGCTTAACCCCTTGGGCAGATTGGCCAGGTTTACCAGCACCTTTTTCCCTGCCTGTGTTACCTCAACAGGAAGAGAATAAAATACCTGGCGGAAATTGTGAACCACAACCATGAATTTTCCGGGATTGTTGTTGGTTAACTTAAATTGGAGCGAATCATCAGCAATTGTCTTATTGGCAGTGATGGCAACACCTTTTGCCAATATGCGGGGGAATGTATAACTGAAGCTTTTGGAATAACCCATAAGCTTCAGCTCATATTTACTGTTTAAACGCGGCAGCAGCTTAAACCGGCCCATACCATAGCGGTCGGTGTGGATGGTATCAACAATCTGATTGTCCTGGTACAACACCCCGTTAACAGTTAGCGGGCGGCCATATGCGCTTTTTGCTTCCCAGCCAACAGTGCTCACCAGCCCGTCTGTCAGGTTACCGCCTTCGGGATAAAATCCAATGTTGGGTTTTTCGTCTTTAACCGGTAATAACATCTTAACATTCCTCACCTCATTTTTATAGGTTACCTGTACATTCAAAAAGTTACGGCCTGCCACAATTTGGTCGCGCGGGACCGATAACAGGTATTTTCCTTCGGCATCGGTTTTTATCCGCCCCGACGAAAGTTGACCGTTAAGGACCCCGATATCCCATGTAGCCGTTGCGCCTTTTATCGGCACATGGGCTTTCGTTTCAACGGTGAGTACTATCTGCTGGCTGTTATCGGCTTGTGCTTTAGCGGAATCGACCAGGCTCAGCGAAGCAAAAAAGGCTGTCTCCGATGCTGTTTTAATTGATATGGGCTGCAAAAACACATCTTTAGGAATTCCGTTCGTAAGGATGTTGGTATAAGTTATGAATGTGTAATCTCCCGGTGCGATAGAGTCGGGGATTATGGCATGCCCAAATGATAAACCGTTTGCCATATCATATTTTTGATCCAATGCGATTGAACCGGTTTGATCATTGACCAATATTGCAGAAAGTATTGTTGGTTCATGTTTCAGGCTGCTGTAATTTAACAGGTAAACAGTAAACCATACGTTCTCATTATTTACATAAGCGGTTTTATCAAAACAGGTAAACAAAGTAGCGGACGTGTTTTTGTTGCCGTATAAACCGATTTTTGCTATCAGTGAATCGATTGGTTTTTTAACGCCCTGCGCAAAAAGAGTGGTAAAATTGATAACACACGGCAGAAACAGAAATAAAAATCGGGTTATTTTGGGCATACTGACGGGTTCATTCATAAATCCTGGTCGTAATTGGCGCTTTATCGTTACCTTTTTAAGATGGACAGATTTGGTCTTTGGTGTTTTTTGCCAGTTTTTTTTTTGTGTGCTGAGCTATGCAGTCAGATAACAGCAGCAATAAGGGAAGGGAAAATTTGTATTTCATAAAGCAGGTTTAGCGATTAAATTTAACGCTTATAGTTAGTATATACAATCAAAATCGTATTTAAAAGCCTGTGTTTTTACCCTTTAATTAGGATTTTTTTTACTTATAGTTAGCGTTATCACCGGATTAGCAAAAGCCGTGCTTTACATTATATGTTATCGGAAACTTACACGGTAAGTGCATTGGCTCTCGCTATCCCAATTTGAAGTTGTGCTGTGAAGACATCGGCCGTTGAAATTACTACACAACTACGATTTTCTTCTCCCCTTAGGGTCCTTTTTCAAAGAGACCCAGAGGGGACAAAAAAACATTATATTGTACCAGAGGGATATTTACTGTATTTATGAATCCAACCATGCTCGGTATACAGCTCTCCTGAAATCCCATCGCTCAATTCAATTAAATCATCGTCTGGGTTAACCAAATTTTTATCTGTAATGGTGAACCGGGAGCTTTATTGTAACATCCATAACGCATTATGCAAAACCCGGTCGATTATATTAAACACAATTGTATCCGCCGATTCACGACTTTTATCGTCTAATGAGGAGTAAATTTTATGAATATTTTGGGCATCCAGAGAATTCATTTTTCCATTTTTTATGCTTAGATATTCTTCAATTGAAGCATCCCTTAAATTTTCTATTATTTCTTTTCCAAGTAATTCTAATTGTTCCATATAAATATTTCTTAGAGTTATTTCGTCGGATATGAGTGGGCGCTTACATCTTAGTCCCACAGATTTTCTAATAACCATTAACCAATTTGGCGTATACTTAAATACTTGCGATAACCGGATCTGCCAACAAACTCTTATTATTTCTTCTTAACCAGGAACTCTTTTTTTTCGTAAATCAGGCCATTGGACGACACTCCCTGCACTATGATCGAGAAGTTCCCGGTTATATCGCTGGTATAAAACTCAAACATGGTTTCTTTCGAGCCAATTAAAGCGGCATGCTTCCAATAAATTGTTGATTGATATTCAGGTTCCGGAGGATTGAATACAGTATAATCTGACCCATAAAACTCTTTGGGATAATTGAGGCCATAAAAAGCTATGACTGCGGGGCCCTTAGGAATGGCGGTACACCCTCTGTAAATAGCGGGTCCGTTGGGTCCGGCGTATGTGGTACCAATCACTGGTAACCGGCTTGCTGGTCCACTTGGATGATTTGGACAATTAAGAACACCGTAGATACACACCCAATCCCCGCATTCATTTTTTCCGCTTCTGCTCAGTTGAAGATTATAAGTATCATCCTTTCTGCCGGTAATTTTAACTTCCTTCAACCTGATTACATGGTCTAATCCCTTAATTGTGGAAGAGTCTGAACTTATTAACGGAACCGGTGTCAAAGTATAATTAACTGGCTTTAGTCCGGTTATTAGTCTGCTGATAACCGCTTTAAAAGGGTCTTTCATTTTTATCTGGTAATTATCGCCGGTTCCATCGCTCAGCCTTAAATGAATTTTCCTTCCTTCGGTTGTAATGGCACTGCCGTTGTCCAGCTCAAAACTGCCATTTGCACCTGTGGTAATAATTTTTGTAGCAGAATCCGTAGACAATATTATTTTGATCGTTTTTTTTAATGGTTTTCCGTTTTTAGTTACCGAACCGCTGATAATCAATTGGTTTTCATCAGCAATACTGTCCCTGGCATTGTTCCGGGCCATATCCTGCCAGCTATATTTTCGCCAGCCTTTTATAAGCAATACATTTTCTAAATAATCCTTGTCATCGGCACTTTGCCCCATATAAACTTCTTTTACCGGCAGCGCCGCGAGATCCTGCTTCAGATAGTGATAGCTTTCAATATCATTGTTTTTATTTACTTCGATTTTGCTACTCTGAATACAGGCTATGGTTACAACTCCCTTTAGGGAATCTGCCATAGCCGGCAGCATTTTTAGTTTTATCTGTACCTTTTGCCGCGTGGTATATTGTGGCCGGTCGGTAGTTATAGCTAAGGGGCTGCGCCGGTTATAATGGGCAAAAAATATTCTTTCGGCGCATGGCCGCAGCAGGCTGTCTGCTATGGTAACGGCGCTTAGCCCTTTGGGCAGACCGGCCAGGTTAACCAATACCTTTTTCCCTGCCAGTGTTACCTCAACCGGGAAAGAATAAAATACCTGCCGGAAATTGTGGACCACAACCCAGAATTTTCCGGGATTGTAGCTGGTTAACTTCAATTGGAGCGAATCATCAGCAATTGCCTTATGGACATTAATGGCGATACCTTTTGCCAATATGCGGGGGAATGTATAACTGATGCTTTTGGAATAACCTATAAGCTTCAGCTCATATTTGCTATTTAACCGCGGCAGTAGCTTAAACCGGCCCATGCCATAGCGGTCGGTGTGGATGGTATCAACAATCTGATTGTCCTGGTACAAGACGCCGTTAACAGTTAGCGGGCGGCCATATGCGCTTTTTGCTTCCCAGCCAACGGTGCTTACCAGTCCGTTTGTCAGGTTACCGCCTTCGGGATAAAAGCCAATGTTGGGTTTTTCGTCTTTAACCGGCAGTAACATCTTAACATTCCTTACTTCGTTTTTGTAGGTTACCTGTACATTCAAAAAGTTGCTGCCTGCCACAATTTGGTCGCGTGGGACCGATAACAGGTATTTTCCTTCCACGTCGGTTTTTATGCGGCCCGACGAAGTTTGATTGTTAAGTACCCCGACGTCCCATGTCGCCGTTGCGCCTTTTATCGGCACATGGGCTTTCGTTTCAACGGTGAGTACTATCTGCTGTTTGTTATCGGCCTGTGTCTTAATTGAATCGACCAGGGCCAGCGAAGCAAAAAAAGGTGTCTCCGATGCTGTTTTGATGGATATGGGCTGAAAAAAAACATCTTTAGGGCGTCCGTTAGCCAGGATGTTGGTATAAGTTATAAATGTGTAATCTCCGGGTGGGATTGAGTCGGGGATTATGGCATGTCCAAATGATAAACCGTTTGCCATATCATATTTTTGATCCAATGCGATTGAACCGGTTTGGTCATTGACCAGTATTGCCGAAAGTATTGTTGGTTCATGTTTCAGGCTGCTGTAGTTTAACAGGTAAGTCGTAAACCATACATTCTCATTATTTACATAGGCAGTTTTATCGAAACAGGTAAACAAAGTAGCGGAAGTGTTTTTGTTGCCGTATAAACCGATTTTTGCTATCAGTGAATCGATTGGTTTTTTACCGCCCTGCGCAAAAAGAGTGGTAAAATTGATAGCGAAAGGCAGAAACAGAAATAAAAATCGGGTTATTTTGAGCATACTGACGGGTTCATTCATAAATCCTGGTCGTAATTGGCGCTTTATCATTACCTTTTTAAGATGGACAGATTTGGTCTTTGGTGTTTTTTGCCAGTTTTTGTTTTTTGTGCTGAGCTATGCAGTCAGATAACATCAGCAATAAGGGAAGGGAAAATTTGTATTTCATAAAGCAGGTTTAGCGATTAAATTTAACGCTTATAGTTAGTATATACAATCAAAATCGTATTTAAAAGCCTGTGTTTTTACCCTTTAATTAGGATTTTTTTTACTTATAGTTAGCGTTATCACCGGCTTTAGCCAAAGCCGTGCTTTACATTATATATGTTATCGGGAACTTACACGGTAAGTGCATTGGCTCTCGCGATCCAATTTGAAGTTGTGCTGTGAAGACATCGGCCGGGTTGAAATTACTACACAACTACGATTTTCTTCTCCCTCAGGGTCCTTTTTCAAAGAGACCCTGAGGGGACAAAAAAACATTATATTGTTCCAGAGGGATATTTACTGTATTTATGAATCCAGCCATGCTCGGTATACAGTTCTCCTGAAATCCCATCACTCAATTCGATTAAATCATCGTCGGGATTAACCAAATTTTTATCTGTAATAGTGAACCGGGAGCTTTGTTGTAACATCCATAACGCATTATGCAAAACCCGGTCGATTATATTAAACACAATTGTATCCGCCGATTCACGACTTTTATCGTCCAACAAGGAGTAAATTTTATGAATATTTTGAGCATCAAGAGAATTCATTTTTCCATTTTTTATGCTTAGATATTCTTCAATCGAAGCATCCCTTAAATTTTCTATTATTTCTTTTCCAAGTAATTCTAATTGTTCCATATAAATATTTCTTAGGGTTATTTCGTCGGATATTGGTAGAAGTACTTACATTTTAGTCCAGCAGATTTTCTAATAACCATTAACCAATTTGGCGTATACTTAAATACTTTCGATATCCGGATCTACCAACAAACCTTATTATTTCTTTTTAACCAGGAATTCTTTTTTTTCGTAAATCAGGCCATTGGATGATACTCCCTGCACTATGATCGAGAAGTTCCCTGTTATATCACTGGTATAAAACTCAAACACGGTTTCTTTCGAACTGATTAAAGCGGCATGCTTCCAATAAATTGTTGATTGATATTCAGGCTCTGGCGGATTAAACATAGCATAGTCAGATCCATAAAACTCTTTGGGATAATTGAGGCCATAAAAAGCTATGACTGCCGGTCCCTTAGGAATAGTGGAACAGCCTTTGTAAATAACGAGTCCGTTGGGTCCGGCGTATGTAGTACCAACCACTGGTGGCCGGCTTGCTTGTCCACTTGGATGATTTGGACAATTAAGAACACCGTGGCTACACACATAATCCCCGCATTCATTTTTCCCGTTGAAGGGTTGTTGTTGCAGATTATAAGTATCATCCTTTCTTCCTGTAATTTTAACTTCCTTCAACCTGATTACATGGTCTAACCCCTTAATTGTGGAAGAGTCTGAACTTATTAACGGAACGGGTGTCAAGGTATAATTAACTGGTTTTAATCCGGTTATTAATGCTCTGGTAACCGCTTTAAAAGGGTCTTTCATTTTTATCTGGTAGTTATCACCGGATCCATCGATCAGCCTTAAGTGAATTTTCCTTCCTTCGGTTGTAATGGCACTGCCATTGTCCAGCTCAAAGCCGCCACTTGCACCTGTAGTAATAATTTTTGTAGCAGAATCTGTACTTAATATTATTTTGATCGGTTTTTTTAATGGTCTTCCATTTTTAGTTACCGAACCGCTGATAATCATTTGGTTTTCATCAGCAATACTGTCCCTGGCATTGTTTCGGGCCATATCCTGCCAGCTATATTTTCGCCAGCCTTTGATAAGCAATACATTTTCTAAATAATCCTTGTCATCGGCACTTTGACCCATATAAACCTCTTTTACGGGGAGCGCCGCGAGATCCTGCTTCAGATAGTGATAGCTTTCAATATCATTGTTTTTATTTACTTCCATTTTGCTACTCTGAACACAGGCTACTGTTACAATTCCTTTTAATGAATCGGCTAGGGCCGGCAGCATTTTTAGTTTTATCTGTACCTTTTGCCGCGTGGTATATTCTGGCCGGTCGGTAGTTATAGCTAAGGGACTGCGCCGGTTATAATGGGCAAAAAATATTCTTTCGGCGCATGGCCGCAGCAAGCTGTCTACTATGGTAACGGCGCTTAACCCTTTGGGCATATCTGCCAGGTTTACCAGTACCTTTTTTTCTGCCGGTGGTACCTCAACAGGAAAAGAATAAAATACCTGGCGAAAATTGTGGACTATAACCAGGAATTTTCCGGGGGCGTTGCTGGTTAACTTAAATTGGAGCGAATCATCAGTAATTGCCTTATTGGAAGCGATGGCAACACCTTTTGCCAATATGCGGGGGAATGTATAATTGATGCTTTTGGAATAGCCTATAAGCTTCAGCTCATATTTACTGTTTAACCGCGGTAGCAGCTTAAACCGGCCCATACCATAGCGGTCGGTGTGGATGGTATCAACAATCTGATTGTCCTGGTACAACACCCCGTTAACAGTTAGCGGGCGGCCATATGCGCTTTTTGCTTCCCAGCCAACGGTGCTCACCAGTCCGTTTGTCAGGTTACCGCCTTCGGGATAAAAGCCAATATTGGGGTTTTCGTCTTTAACCGGTAATAACAGCTTAACATTCCTTACTTCGTTTTTGTAGGTTACCTGTACATTCAAAAAGTTGCTGCCTGCCACAATTTGGTCGCGCGGGACCGATAACAGGTATTTTCCTTCCACGTCGGTTTTTATGCGGCCCGACGAAATTTGACCGTTAAGAACCCCGACATCCCATGTCGCGGTTGCGCCTTTTATCGGCACATGGGCTTTCGTTTCAACTGTAAGCACTACCCGCTGGCTGTTATCGGCTTGCGCTTTAGCGGAATCGAGCAGGCTCAGTGAAGCAAAAAAGGCTGTCTCCGATGCTGTTTTGATTGATATGGGCTGAAAAAACACATCTTTGGGAATTCCGTTCGTCAGGATGTTGGTATAAGTTATGAATGTGTAATCTCCGGGTGGGATAGAGTCTGGGATTATGGCATGCCCGAATGATAAACCGTTTGCCATATCATATTTTTGATCCAATGCGATTGAACCGGTTTGGTCGTTAACCAGTATTGCAGAAAGTATTGTCGGTTCACGTTTCAGGCTGCTGTAGTTTAACAGGTAAGACGTAAACCACACATTTTCGTTATTTACATAGGCAGTTTTATCGAAACAGGTAAACAAAGTAGCAGGCGTGTTTCTGTTGCCGTATAAACCGATTTTTGCTATCAGTGAATCGATTGGTCTTTTACCGCTCTGCGCAAAAAGGCTGTGAAAATTTATAACACATGGTAGAAACAGTAAGAAAAACCTGGTTATTTTGAGCCTACTGACGGTTGCTTTCATATAATTACTATTCGTAATTGGTGCTTGTTATTACCTTTTTAAGATGGGCAGGCTTGGTCTTTGCTGTTTTTTGCCAGTTGTTGTTTTTTGTGCATGGATCATGCAAGCAGACAACATCAGCAATAAGAGGAGGGATAATTTGTATTTCATAAAACAGGTTTAGCGATTAAATTTAATGCTTATTATTAGTGTTTGCAATTGCAATCATATTCAAAAGCTTTTTTTGCCCTTTGGTTATGATATTTTTCATTAATTATCATTCATTTGCAGTATAAAAACACACACTATGTCATTACAACCAGGCCAGGCGGCACCACAATTTACATTAGTATCATCAGCATTGAAATCTGTATCACTGTCCGATTTTAAGGGGCGCAAAGTGGTATTGCACTTTTTTCCTTTGGCATTTACCGGCGTTTGTACCACGCAACTGTGCACCATGCGCGATAGCTTTGGCTATTACGATGGTTTAAACGCCACCATCCTGGGCATCTCTGTTGATTCGCCATTCGCGCTGGCTAAGTTTAAAGAAGAGAATGGTTACCAGTTTGATTTGTTGTCGGACTTTAACAAGGAGGTATCTACCGCTTATGAAGCCATTTATGCCGATTTTGTGATGGGCTTAAAAGGCGTTTCAAAACGCGCCGCTTTTGTTATCGACGAAGAGCAAAACATCATCTACGCCGAAGTACTGGAAGTAGCTACCGACCTGCCAAACTTTGAGGCCATTGCCGAAGTTGTGAAATAAGGTTTTAAGACTACAGCACACCATGCCTGTCAAGCCGAAATGCCCGACAGGCTTTTTTATGCTTTTTTATCTTTGGCGAAACGTTTCTTAAACTTCAAAAAAAACTTTTCGTAATAAAAGTACGACAATACCGGCACCAGTGCCAGGAGCAGGAGGTTGATGGGATATTTGGTAAGCGGAAACCGGGTATCGTTAGATAAGAACAATTGCTGCCAGATGTAGATACTGTACGACAGTACCCCGATAAAACTCAATGCCTTTAAGTTCAAAAATTTATATATCAAATTGGTTTTAAGGCCGATATTATTGACAATGATAACGCCCACAAAAATGGATATCAACAAATTGATAAAGCAGGATTGCAGCGTAAAAAAAGCATCAAACTTTAGGTAAAAGATCATAAAAATGGATACCAGGGTTGCCGGCAGGCCCCATTTGCCAAAGTTTAGATAACCTTTAAATAACAAAACCGAAAACAGGCAGCCCACAGCGATGCCCTGGAATTTAACCAGGTAGCGTAAAGCGGCAGATAGCACGCCGTTATTTAAAATAGTAATTATTGTTTGAAGGTAAACCAGTACCGGCACCAGCAGAATGATTACCAACAAAATAGTTACGTATAGCTGAAACTTCTTTTTGATAAAAACCGGGAACAGCAGGTAAAACTGTTCTTCAACCGATAGCGACCAGTAATGGGCCAGGCTCCAGTCAAACTGTAACCGTCTGAAGTAGGAGAGGTTGGCGATGAACAGCGCCGACGAAATAAAGCTAAGCGCGCCTACCTGCAATTTGAAAAAATAATTAAGTATGGCAATTACCACTATGTACAGGTAGGCAACCGGAAGGATTCTTAATGCACGCCGGATGTAAAAGTTTTTGAGTGATAAATCGCCGGTTGTTATTTTCTCCTTAATGCATAAGGTGGTAATCAAAAAGCCGCTTATCACAAAAAATACATCAACACCCAGGGGGCCGATAAATACAAAGCCTTGAAAATAAGGGTTATAATTGAGGATGAAATGGTGGATGAGCACCATTATAATAGAAACGGCCCTCAACCCGTTCAGCGATGGATAGGTTTTTTGATCTAAAATAGCAGGCACTTCTTTTATCTCCGAAAAAAGATTGGTGCTTGTGTTAAACTTCACTTTTGGCTTGCTGTACAATTGAAAAATTTAAAGATATATAAAACAAACAAGTAAAACCGGGATGGCCTACAATGATTTATACGTTTTTTGAAAAAAAATGTGACAGATTAAAAAGAAATTCTATCTTTGCATTCCGTTTCAAAAAGCACTCGTAGCTCAATTGGATAGAGCGTCTGACTACGGATCAGAAGGTTAGGGGTTCGACTCCCTTCGAGTGCACACAAATACCCTTGATGGTTGCTATTCCATTCAGGTAGAAAATTAATCCCAAGCCTTTCTGTGTAGTACCGAAAGGCTTTTAATTTATAACGAGCATGCTAAACCTGGTATTGTTTGGTCCTCCCGGAGCCGGGAAAGGGACTCAGTCACATAAGCTTATTGAAAAATATGGATTGATCCATTTATCAACCGGCGATCTTTTACGTGGCGAAATTGCGCAAGGAACAACACTTGGGTTAGAGGCCAAAAAACTGATGGATGATGGCAAACTGGTTCCTGATGCGGTTGTTATCGGCATGATCAGCAATAAGCTGGACGGCAATAAAGACGGTAAGGGTTTCATTTTTGACGGTTTCCCCCGCACGGTTGCACAGGCCGAAGCTTTGGATAGCCTGTTAACCAGCAAGCATTCGGCAATAACCGGCATGATAGCCCTTGAGGTTGACGATGATGAATTATTACGTCGCTTATTGCTACGTGGTAAAGATTCGGGCAGGCCTGATGATGCCAACCCGGAAGTGATTAGCAAACGCATCCATGAATACAATGATAAAACGGCACCAGTGGCCGGTTTTTATAAAAACCAAGGTAAATTTAAAAGCATTAATGGCATAGGCTCGGTAGATGAGATTTTTGCCCAGATATATGCCATTATCGAAGCCTGGTTAAAAGATTAATGTTAAAGTCCGGAAGACGGGAAGTCAGTAAAGTCCGAAAGTTAGGAACGTCAAAACTCTTAAACTTTCGGACTTTACTGACTTTCGGACTTTCGGTCTCCAAGAAAAAAAGAAAAAATTATGTCGCAAGGTTCCAATTTTGTTGATTATGTGAAAATCTGTTGCCGCAGTGGCCACGGAGGGGCGGGCTCTGCGCATTTGCACCGTGATATATTAACCTCAAAAGGTGGCCCTGATGGTGGCGACGGCGGTCGTGGCGGCCATGTTATTGTTAAAGGCAATGCCCAGCTATGGACCATGCTGCACCTTAAATACCGCAAACACGTTATTGCCGGGGATGGCGATTCGGGCGGTAGCTCGTTGCGCAGCGGCAAAACCGGAAGAGATGAGATTTTGGAAGTACCCCTGGGTACCACCGTTAAAAATGCCGAAACCGGCGAGGTGATCTTCGAGATAACCCAGGATGGCGAAACCCGTATTTTAACACCCGGCGGTCGTGGCGGCCTGGGCAACTGGCACTTTAAAACCCCAACCCAGCAAACCCCGCGCTTTGCCCAGCCCGGTGAAGACGGCAAGGAAGACTGGAATATACTGGAGCTAAAGATCCTGGCCGATGTTGGTTTGGTAGGTTTCCCTAATGCCGGAAAATCTACCCTGCTTTCGGTAGTATCTGCTGCTAAGCCCGAAATTGCTGACTATGCTTTTACTACCCTGGTACCTAACCTGGGCATCGTATCATACCGCGACAACCGCTCATTTGTAATGGCCGATATCCCGGGCATCATTGAGGGGGCATCGCAGGGCAAGGGTTTAGGCTTTAGGTTTCTGAGGCATATCGAGCGCAACTCGGTATTGTTATTTATGGTACCAGCTGATACGCCGCGCACCATTAAAGAAGAGTATGAAATATTGTTGAACGAGCTGCAGGAATACAACGCCGAACTGATGCACAAGCCCCGCGTTTTAGCCGTAACAAAAATGGATTTACTGGATGACGAACTTCAGGCCGAAATGAAAAAGGAACTGCCGGAGGGTGTGCCTTCAATTTTCATCTCGTCTGTAGCGCAAAAAAACCTTACCGGGCTGAAAGATTTGCTTTGGACCGAGATCAATAAAGCGAGTGTTTAAAAGCTGAAAGTTTAAAGCAGCCTAAAGCAGAAGGCTGGTTTTCCAAAGAAGTTGTACACTCAACTAAAGCTTTAGGCTTTCAGCTTTCCGCTTTCCGCCTTTAGCTTTACTTAGCAGAATATAGCACATATTTGTCACTCAGCATATCCATATGGAAACCCTTATAGCCTGGGAAACATTTACGGATGATGTTTGATTTTGGCCCCATGTAACTTGCCGGAAGCATGATGAAAATTGGCCCGGCATGGCCGTAGTGCACGTAGTCATCAAACTCAATTTTTACGTCGGGGCCAATGGGGTCTAAAATGATATAACGGTTGTGGTTTATCTCCAGGCCCAGGTCGGGGCTTAAAAATACAAAGATGGCATTGGTGTTTTTCCGGTCGAGCTCCATGATCTGGTCTAACGAAGGCTGATCAATAAACAGGTGGGCAATGCCCGATGTTCCCCTGGCATTTTTTGTTGTATTTTGATAATAACTCGGAATAAAGTAGAAAAGGCTTAAAATGCTAATAAACAGGCATATAAAACCAAATGCAATTTTAACCGGCTGCTTACTTAAACTTACCAGGTATACAATCCCCGGTGTTATCAGTAACCCAATCATCCGCAAATGCCTTCCCTCGTAGGAGATATTGGCCTGCTTTAAAAAGCTATAACCAAAAAACAATATCGAAACCGAATAAAAAACGGTAAGCAGGAGGGTATAATTCTTATTTGGAACGATGCGAATAACCCGTATTACTAAAATTACACTCAATACCGCGGCTAACAACAGAACAACTAACGACCAAAGCGGATTAAGTACAGTGGCGTTGCTATGCGTTATCAGGCCATTAAATACATCATCTAAAGAGAAGCCCGTCAGTATTGGCGAAGCCAAAGGAAAGCTTAATGCCTCCCAGCTAAATTTAAAACCAAATGATATGCCGGCGGGGTTTGCCCCTTTAGATATGTATTGAAAATAAATTACAGCAAATGACAGCACAGCGGGAATACCAATCCAGGTACCATTTTTAACCCAATCAAGTACTGCTGTTTTATTTTTAGAAAGGCTGATCCACAGGTAGATACACCCGGCGCCGTACATCCATAAAAAGGATGATTTACAAAAAAAACCTATCCAGCCCGATAGTAGCAAAAATAAGGCAAGCTTCCAGTTGGCCCTGTCAAAGCTAACACAACCATACAGAAACCATCCTGAGAAACCGAAAAGTAAAACCTCGCCACCATTATAAAATATATAAGGTACAAAAAAAGCCCGCTGAGTAACAATAATCAGCACGCTTATAGCTGCCAATAGCTTTGTAAAGCCCACCTTTTTAAAAAAGGCATACAGCCCGGCTATGCCTAACAAACCACATGCAGCAGTAGTAATGGCCGCTGCACGCCCATCGTTAATACCAGGCAAGGATTTAAAAAAGTACGGAGCCCAATATTGCCCCGGCGACCACCACGATAAAAATTCGCTATAGTTTTTGCTGATGTCAGCAGGGTCTGGCTTATTTGTCATGTTAAAAGCCCCGCCGGCCTGCATTTTATGCATTACCTGCAAACCCCAGGCCGGATCTGGAAAGATGGCAGCCGGGGCTATAAATATCATTATTCCCAGGACGACAGTAAACAGGCTTAAAGCTATTAATATAATTTTGTGTGTATGTGAGTCTTGTTTGATCATGGTTAAGGTATGCGCTTATAGTTACAGGCTGATTTCGCGTTCGCGGACTTTTACCGCCGGGTTCCCCTGGTAAATACTGTAGGGTTCCATGTTTTTTGTGGCTACTGAGCCGGCGGTTAGTACAGCGTGGCTGCCAGCGGTTATACCCAGGTTTACCATAGCGCCGGCGCCTATCCAAACCCCATCCTCCAAAACAACGCTTTTGGTTATCAGGTTAAAGGATGCCGTTTTATAGTTGTGGCTGCCGGTTAGTAATATAGCTCCCTGCGATAAGCATACGTTTGCGCCAATGGTAATCATCACCAGGCTATCTATCCAAACGTTTTCGCCAACCCAGGTTTGGTCGCCAATTTGTAAAAACCAGGGGTACTTGATATTTACGCAGGGCTTTATAGTTACGTTTTTGCCTATCCTGGCACCAAATAGCCGCAATAAAAATACTTTAAAACCACTTGAAGGTATAAAGCTGGTTTTAAAGAAAACCGCGTTCACATAAAACCATAGCAGTCTTTTTAACGCATTGCCGCCCGGGTGAAAAGGATGGTTGTTATAAGTTGACAGGTTGGTTTTGTGCATGTTTGTTGGAGCGCTTATCATTTTGTTTAACCCAAAAATACAGGCTTGCCATTATAATGATGTACAAAATGATATTAAATACAGTATGATGATCAACTATCCGGCTTGAATTTTTATTCCAGAATAATGCCAACAGCACAAAACGTAAAATGTTTAAAAACTGGATAGCTAAAATCCCAGTGATTAAAAAGACAACTTTTTGCTTTGTTTTTTTAGGATAGGCAATAACAAATGCTGCAAAAAAACTCATCAGCCCAAGCCCGAGGCAGGAGTATACCAGCACAATAGCCCCTTTGCCTGCTACCAATAATTCGGTGCCATTATGAATAGCCGAAAAGCCAAACCAGCTAAGTACCTGGGCGCTGATACTCAGCAACAGCCAACGGAGGCCCTGTATGTAATTTAAGTGATTGGCCAAAAACGGGTAGTAGTGTTTGCCCGGATTGGTTATTCCAAAAAACAAAATGTTAAAGTAATAGAACATCAAAAACAGTGCAAGAAACTTGAAAATAAATTTCAAGGGCGAGAGCTGACCTGCGTCTGCCGGCCTGGTTTGTTGCCCGCTTTTCAGGATTTCGTCAATTTTAACATCTACTATCAGCCTGAACCAGAAACCTTGTAAAAAGTGAAAGATTACGCCTGTACGCCCCTCTAACACGCCCAATTGAAATATCATACGATAGGTAAAGTAAAGCATTGGCCTTACATAGCGGGGCAATTGCCACCACAACTGCTTAAGCCAGGCGGTACGCTCATCCGGCGAGCCAAATAATGATGGTTTAAGGGTTTGTTGCCGCGTTTTTTGCATGCGTTCCACCTCTTCCTGCGCCAGTAAATCGCTGTACCGGTTATGTTTGGCTATCCAGAAACTGATGCGGTTCTCTTTCAGGTTTTCTTCCAGGATATGCCCGTCTTTCCATACTTCGGTTTTACCGGGTACTATGAACCTATGATCCATGTTTTCATTCAAATCGGAATAACCTACACCAAAGCGGATCATTTTAAGCAGGTAAAAGGGATAATAACCGCCATGTTTTATCCAGCTGCCTTTAAAAAAATTCTTCCGGTTAAAGTAAATGCCGTTAACGCCCCGGTAATCCTGGTCTCTGAAATTTTCCAGTTTTTCTTTCAGTTCAGGGGTAACAACCTGGTCGGCATCTAAACAAATAATCCAGGGAGTTTTGATATCGAAGTTTTTAAGCGCGAAGTCCCATTGTTTAGGATGATTTTCAAAAGCGTGCTGCAAAACAGTTGCCCCGGCTTTTTGCGCTATGGCTATAGTATCATCATCGCTGCCCGAATCTAAAATAAAAACAGGCGCATCAAGCCCGTCGACGGATTCCAGCAAACGGGGCAGGTGCTGCCCTTCATTGTAGGTAATGATGATAAATGAATATGCCGTGTTCAATGCTGTGTGCTAATTTTAGTATACAAACCTATATATTTTTCAACTATGCTACCCGCGTTAAAATCGGTATAAATAATATTAGGCGCTTGTTGCCTGATGCGTTCCAGTTCATGCGGCCGGGCCACTATTTGGTCAATCATTCCGGCGACAGATATCGCGCTTGTTTCGCACAGCCAGCCAAGCCTGTTTTTATTGACATAATCAGCAAGGCCCACTTCCCGGCTAATGAGTACCGGCGTGCCAACACTTAAGCTTTCAATTACGGCGTTGCCAAAGTTTTCGTCATAGGATGGCAGTACAAAAAGATCATGTTTTTGTAATAGCTCAAACTTATCCTCATTTATAAAGCCCGCCCATGTTATTTTATCACTAACGCTTTTATCGGCAGCTAACTGTTTCAAGCTATCAACATAGCCTTCATTGCCGTTGCCTGCAATGGTAAGATGGAAGGCGGCTTTGACTAAAGACAGTGCGTTGATCAATATATCCAGCCCTTTTTTTTCTTCTATCCTGGAAAAGAATATGAGCTTAATTGAAGCTGTTGTTGCGTTTTGCACCGATGGATGATAAACAGGCAGCTTTACAAAGTTAGGTATGATAGCCGAACTTTTGGGGCTGATAATACTGTTGACAGCTTCATTTTCCCGTTGCGAAGTGGCATGGATATGGCAGCGTTTCAGTACGGGTTTACTCAGTAGGTTATGAATGAGTGATTTGATTGCCCGGTTTTTATTTTGAAAAGAGTAGGGGCTTAAAGTGCCCCTGGCCGATACCACCACCGGTACCCCACGTATTACCGCGATAAGGCAGGATAATACCGAAACCAAATTCCACCAAGCATGGATATGTACAGCGTCATAAGTTTTAGCGTTTTTCCAAACGGCTTTTAATAAGGCCGGCGATAAATGGCTATGGTCTTTAGTGATGCGCTTAAAATAAGTAACATTTACGCCATCAACCATTACGGTTCCATTGGGTTTTACATCCAGCTCGGTTACGCCGTTGGCGGTGGTTGTAAATACGCTAACGGTGCAGCCGGCATATACCAATTGTTCGCAAAGCATGGCTACAGACATGGTTGGCCCGCCATAAACGTAGGCGGGTTTGTACGCTGCCGAAATTTGTAAAATCCTCAAACCTCCTTTAAAATGTTAGATGCCGTGAGTATTTTATGGATGACCAGCATGCTGATATAGCTCCAGAATACCGTATTGATAAGGAACTCAAAACTAAGGCCGCGCCACATGATCTGGAACAAGCCGCTAAATACAAGCGCGGTTCCTAAAATATATCCGCCAAAAAGTTTTTCGGCTTTTACAGAGATAATTTGTGCCACTGCCCCATAAATAAGCATCATGACAAAAACTCCCCAGCCGCCGAGTGTAAGGTAGGCATCTACTATAAAAGCGGGTTTTGCCGATACCGACGAGGCCCTGTTAACTACGCCAGCATCATACACCCGTTCCATAATCAAATCTTCGGTGCTTGGTTTGCCCGGCCAAAAAATACGTGGAATGATAGCCATACCCGATTGGGCAAGCAACTTGGTGCGGTAAAAATCAACAGTCTTGGGCGTTGATTGAGTGAATTTGATGAACATATCAATTTCGCTTAACCTGTAAACCAAGAAACCCCAGTTTGAATCATCTTCATCGCCCGAATCACTATTCAGTGCGGCATCAAGCGCCAATTGTGTGGCTTCATCTGCCGAGGCATCGCCCGACCATGCGTTTTGCCTGAAAATGCGGTTATAAGTTGGCAAAAACATAAATAAAAGAAGCAGGGCAGGTATAAAGATGCCCGCCACCAGCTTTTTGTAATTGGGGTACAGGAAAACCCCCAAAACCAGCACACTAATGATAATAGGCTCCTTAAACCCCGATGTTAAGGCGGTGTAAAAGTTAAAAAAGTAAAAGGCGAGGCAAATAAGCGTATTGCCAATTTTTTTCAGCGGGATAGCGAAGGCAAGAGCCAGGGTACCGGCTATAAAACTCAATGAGCTAAACTGGTTGGCAAACTGTGATAAGCCCGGAATACGAATGAAAAATATAGAGGCGGGGAAACTGACAACTGCAAACATCATCAATAAATTGGCCAGCTTATCTTTGGAGATGTAGTATTTTGATTTGGCACCATAATCCATAAAAATCAAAATACCCGATACGAAAGCAGCATGCCCTAAGCAATAATAGCGCTGACATTGCGCGGTATACTGCAAGCGGTTTTGATCAACCAACGTGGTGCTCACTTTTGCAAAGTTTTGATAGCCCAATACATCCAAAAAGTAAAATATGGAGGTACAGGCCATGTACCCGGCGAAAATGATCTGTACCAAAAAAATCGGGCGCATCAATTGTTCGGCTACGCTCATATCATTTGGTATAGGCTTAACCCAGCCCGTTAGCGTCAGAAAAAATATCAGGAATGATCCAAGCCAGGCTATGATGTATGATAGCTGGGCATCGCTGCTTAACAAAGCAGCCAATGCCCAGGGGACATATAACATAATAATGCGTTCCATCGGGGCCTGTTTAGTTTGCATTGCTGTTATTAATTACGTTTAACATGGCATCTGCCTGTTTACTAAAACTCCAGGCGGCTATTTTAGCTTTGGCATTGCGGCCTGAAATTATTAGCTCATTTTTATCCCCGATGAGCAGATGCAGCTTTTTTGTTAGCGATGATACATTACCGGCTTCACATATTTCGCCGGTAATGCCCGGGTTTACCAGGTCGGCAGCGCAACCGCATTTGTTTGATACCAATACTGGTTTACCAGCCGCCATGGCCTCATTTACTGCAAGCCCCCAAGTTTCACCTGGGCCTTGTGAGGGCAGGCAAAACAGGTTGCAGGCCTGGTATATAGCCGGCATTGCCAATTGATTTTGAAAGTTTATAAAATGAACATTGCTGTTTTTACCGGCAGTTGTTTTTAAAGCTGTCTCCAAAATACCGTTACCAACAAATAATAAATGCGTGTTTGGCATGTTCAAAGTTAAAAAAGCATCCAGCAATAAATCGGGCGATTTCTTTTCTTCGAATTTACCGGCAAACAATATCAAAATATCGGCCGGCTTAATCCCTAAATCCGACCTGATTTTGGAAGCTTCCTCACCTCTTTCGGCAGCAAACCTGTCGTTATCTATAGCGTGCGGCGCAAAAGTGAGCTGCTTATCTTTCATCCCGTATTTTTTAAAGTAAGCGCCATTATCGCTGCCCACATAAAACGCATGATCAACGTGGCCATAAATCCATCTTAAAAAAATAGTCCGCAATAGCTGTTTAGCGCCTGGTTTAGCATCCAGCAGCGTCGAGTCGCCACGAAAATAAACCGGCATTTTGTTTTTAAAATGCCTCATGGCTTTTAAATGGCTATCATATGCCCAACCGTAAACCAAAACCGCATCGGCCTGCCATGATTTTATTTGGCTGATAAGACCGGGGTTTACAATGCCTTTAAAATGATGTGACCCCGGATGAGTAGATGTGTTTTTAACCCACTCGTAACTGTAGCCGTCAAGCAATGGGATATCCCATGAAATGGTTTTGCCAAAGCCGGGATCAAATTTTTCCTGTGCCTCATCGCCCCAGGTATAAAACACCTTAACATCGATTTTATCTGCCAGTAATTTAAATACCGGTGCGTAATACTGGATGGGGTGTGTAGTGATAATGGCTAAGCGCATTTTAAATCGTTTCGCCCATGATTTTAAATCCCCTTGCTGCTTTTACGCGTGCTTTTATAAATTCCACATCGCGGCAATAAATGGTATTATAACTGCCAAATGAATCCATCAAATGTAGTTCCCGTTTAAAAGGGTCATATTGGTAAGGCCTAAAACTATTTGATAAAAGTGTTTGGTGTATATCACCTTCATTAAAGCCATAGCGCAAACCACTACCATTCAGTTCAATAATGATTGCTTTGAGTGTGGGCTGCTTTAGGGTGTCATTCATCCCTTTCAGTACTTCGGTTTCAAAGCCCTCCACATCAATTTTTATGAGGGCCGGTTTATCATTAAGGCTGATAGAATCAACGCTGATCACATTTACCGTTTCTACATCCGTTGCCGGGCTTTCATCGGCACTGATAATGTGGTTAGTGGTATCTTCGTTTTTCGAAAAAGTTAATATGCCTGCCTTGGCGCCCGCGGCCGCGTTTATTAAAGTCGCTTTGTTTTCCAATTGATTCAGGCTGATGTTTTTTGCGGTTATGGCCGCAGTATTTGCCGATGCCTCAATGGCAAAAGTTTTGGCGTTACATACTCCCGAAGCCAATAAGGTGTACGAGCCCGCATTGGCGCCTATGTCGAAAAAAACATCGCCTGGCTTTAAAAAATGCAGCAAAAAAGCCATATCATTAAACTCATGCAAACCCGTATAAATATTGCCTGTAATACCTGTAAGGCCCTTGCGTGCATAAAAATTGATACCGGCAATATAGGGTTTCACTATAAATTTCGCCGGCTGCATGCTGCTTTGAAGCTGCCAGGTTAAAAAACGGATAAAGGCTTTAAGCGGATGCCTTTTACCTAAAGGATGGTTTAATATAAAACCAAATGTTCTTTTAATTTTCCCCACCGGTAACGCTGTCAAAAAGTTTGCATTGGTTTATAGTCATTTGCCTTGCCGAATATCTTTTTACAGCTTCGGCATGATATTGGGGCGGTTCCGGGCTGCCGTTGATAAGGGAAGATAAAAATGTGCTGATGTTGGCCTCGGTAACAGTTTCATAATCATACACCTGTTTAACGCCATATTCCTTCATTATGTTTATTGCCGAGCTTGCCTTGTTAAATATAGCTAATAATGGCTTTTGGGTAAGTAAATACGGATAAATTTTTGAAGCCGTGTATTTGGGATCATCCGAGCCCGGAATAAACAAAGCATCGGCCTGTTGTAGGGTAATTAAGGTGTGATAGTAGCTTATCCTATCGGTAATTTCAACTACACTATCTGCTACGCCCAATTGCAGGGCAAGTGGTAAAATGCTTGGCTTGCCTTGTCCGTTGGCTGCATAACTTGTGCCTATAAAGTAAAACCGCAATGATTTTAAGGCTTGGTTACCATTATTCAATCCTGATTTGAGCGCTTTAAACAGGGGAGTTATCGCCTGATGCATATCCGCACCGCCACGACCAACATATACCATATTGATGTATTTGGAATTGAGCAGGCTATTGAAGGTATCCTTGTTCTGTTCGGCTATCTGCATATCCGGCTCAAATGCCCCGAAGGTTATAGTTGCTGATGGAATGTGTTTAATTAACGGATAACGGTTTTTAAGATCGCTGATGTAATTATCAGATACACTGATGAGGCCATCCACACTATTCATAGCAATGGGTTCCAGGTATTTGTTCAGACGATAAGAGAACCAGTATTTGGGTGGCCTTTGTGCTTTGGGCTTATCCTCGTAATAATCAGAAAACCAGGGGTCCTGCATGTCAATTACGTAAGGAATGCCATAGCGCCTTTTAAAATAGGCCCCCAAAATGCAAACCGGGAATTGGGTGGTCGAAAAATAGATCAGATCGTAGGATTGTGTTTTTAAAAGCTCCTTTATTTTTTGCCTGTAAAACCACAGCGAACGTAAAGCAATACTGCCCAACCCGAGTTTGGATGTTACGCTTTTTTTTAACGCTTTAACTTTATGGATCCTGATGTGATCAGGAATGCTTTGCAAAAGCAGGTAGTCGGTAGGCAGGTCGGTGTATTGTTCATCAACCATCATCACCTCCGCTTCCCAGCCGTTAGCTGCAAAATAGGGCAGGCTCATGCGGATGCGCTGCATATCGGCCCCGTTTACGGGTGGGAAATAGGGAGATATGATAAGCAGTTTTTTCACAGGGTTATTTTATAGCCTTTTCCACCAGCGATTGTTAGCTATTTTTTCGCGCGCTGCCGACCAATCACACACTTCGTCGATGATATCATAAAAACCCTGCTGTTTTTCGGGCAGGTCATTGGATACAATCCTTTGGATAAGTTGCGGCAGCCCATCATAAAATGCTTTTGTGCGATAGGGCGGATGTAGCGACCATAACCCTTTGCCGCTGCCTAAAAAATCAATCCGTTTTAAATGATGGCAGTCTGTATAGGCCGATACCAGATGTTCGGGCAAATCGGCATTGGCGTTGCCTTCAATTATTGCCTTTACCTGGCCTCGTATCGGCGGTTTGGTTAAAACTAACTTATCGGTTTTAAACCGGCTTTTATCAAGCATGAAAATCCTGGTGCTCATGCCAGCCAGCTGCCAGGTGTACGGGGCAATTTTATTAATCACTTGTTGCCCGGTCAATATATCCGAATTATTAGGGGGGCCGGGTAAAGGGGCCGTAACAAAGCAAGCCGGATCTGTTTCAAAAAAGTGTGCTGCTTCGGTAATCCATTCGCCGCTTCCTCCACCTAAAAACATATCCGAATCTAAATGAAAAACAAGGTCATTAACGGCGGTATATATCCCAAAAAAATAAGCATAAAAAGGGCCGCCCCTGAAATCTTTATCAGGCATATCGTTTTTGCCAAAAAAATAGCCTGCAACCTTTTGTTTGGCTGCTGCGGTATAATCAACCGGAATAACTTTAACGCTGTACAGGCTTTCAATTTCTGCCGATAGGAATTGGTTTAACAACTCTTTATTTTCTTCCCACCCATCGGCAAAACGGCCTTTGCTGGGGCGGGTATCAACCGTTAATATAATCTCATCTACCTGCGTACTTAAAATAGCTAACTGATGTTTGAGGATATACCTAACATGCGGATAATCGCCGGGCGCCAGGTTTATTTGCAGGCTTACTTTATTCTTCAATGGCGTTTTTTACTAATGCAAGCAATTTTTTCGACTCATTTTCCCAATTATAAAATGCAGCTGCTTCAATAGCTTGTTTTCGGGCAATTTGTAATTCGCCGGGATTGTTAAGCCACGTTTCCAGTTTGCTTATCTCAACGGCTGTTGGACGTTGCGGTAATTTGAAACCCGGTTTAAAGTTATCAAAGGCTTCATTTTGGCCTTCTGTTTCGCTGGCGATAACAGGCAGGCCCGATTGGATATATTGGAAAAATTTATTGGTGATGGTATAGTTGCGGCTTGGTGGCATGTCCATTTCGAGGGCCAAACCAATATCAAAACCGGCTATTTTTGCGGCCAGTTTACTTTCATCAACAAGGGAATGAAAGTATAACCGGTGGTGTTTGGGTATTAAATCGGTTAGTGTTTCCCTATAATCTGTAGTAACGTTGCCAAGCAGGTGTAATTCAATGTCGTTTTTTATTCCGCCTAATACATTCATAAACTGCTCCAGCCCCCTGCCCGGGCCAATAGTTTGCGAAAACCAAAATAGCTTCAACTGTTTAGTAAACTGTTTTGTTTTATTGTGAATAATGCCGGTAGATGGGAAAACATTATAGATGACCTTTGGCTGCGGGCACAAATAAACGTGCGCTAATTGTTTAGCCAGTGCATTTGAAGTGGTAATACAATATATGCCCTTATTTAAAGCGATAGCCTCTATCCGCCGAAGCAGGTTGATTGGCCTTTCGGCACGGGCTTCGGGCAGCAGGTCCTGGGAGTACCAGTCTTCAAGGTCAAAAGCTACTTTGCACCCCGTATTTAACAGCTTGGTACCTATATGGGTGGCCAGTTCCTGGTGACAGATATACAGATCGGCTTTTACAGCTTGTGCTTTATTATAATAACGGATGGCGCCATAGCCAAGCGCCAGGCTGTTTTCTATTTTGAAATTACCGGCGAGCAGGCGGCCGATTTTATAAAAAAACTTATCGGTAAATGAATTAAAGCCTGGCGCCGAAAGATCAGATACTGCCCGTAAGTTAATATTGGGAAAGTTTTTTATAGCCAACAAATCCTGCTGGTAAAGGTCTTCAGAAATAATGTTTGTTAGGATGTGAACATCGTAACCCGCTGCGGCCAGGGTAGTAGCCTCTTTTAAAACCCTGGGGTTTCGGCAAAGGTGCGATTGGGTGATGATACAGATCTTTTTTGGCAATGGCCTTACTTATTTAACGAAATAACCGGGTTTTTATGAGTTGTAGCGATTGAGGGATGGAATGGGTGCCAAGCGCCCGTTGCTGCCCTTTTATCCTCAATTCTTTACGCCTGTTTTTGGATGCAACCAGTTCCTTGCTTTTGTAAACCAATTCATCGGCATTGGCATAGGTTTCTATATCGGTACCCAAATCATATAACTGCGGGAGCCCGGCGGTATATTCCGTTAGATAACAGGCCCCCAGCATAGGTGCTTCCAGATCGCGGAGCCGGCTATAGGTTATGACATCTTTGCCGAACGTATTGAATGTTGGCACCCGGTTGATGCCAAGTGTTACCATGCTTTCACGGCTAAGGCGGATGTATTCGTCGAAACCAGGTTTTTCAAATATGTTTTCAACAGGTATGTTCGCGGGTATTGCTTTTTTATTACGTTGAAAATGGTACGCTACAAACCCCTTGATCCCCGCATTACGCAGCAGGTTGAATTGATTTTTAATTTTGGACGAAGGTTTTGGCGACAGTTGCTGTACTGCAGGCTCGTTTGTATCATTCCAGCCATTTCCCCTGATCTGTATCGGGAGACCCACTGTAATCGCATCTGCCAAAAGCTGCGCGCGTAAATCATCTTTTGACCCGATGAAGGAGATGATGTCAGTTTCCTGCTCATTAAAATGGCGGTACTGCGGATCGACCCACATAGGCATAGGCAGATTAATGTACTGAACCCCCGCATTTTGATAAAGGTGCAGGGCTTCAAACTCAGGAACCCATACCAGGTCGAATACCTTAAATTGGTGTGGCAGTTTGGTAAACGAGCGCACATTATCGCAATAAAAGTTAACGCATGGTATTCCCATCGCTTTAATTCGTTTTATCGCCCCGGTATCTATTTGTTTGGGATATAAATAACACAAAAAAACATCTATTTGCCCGCGGTTTGCTTCAGTGTGCTTTATCGTTTTTTCCCATGCCTGCTGTTGCCATTGTTGCAGGGCCGGATCGTTCTCGTAGGGTACCAGGCCTGCTGCCCAGTCGAGGCCTGGTATTTCAGTCCATTGCATTCCGGCTTCTTGTATGCCGTTTTTGATATAGTATGTCCAAAAACGGTAAGCTGGTATGGGATGTGGCTGGCCGCCGTTATCCTGCAAAAATGAAAGGAGGATTCTCAATTAACGGATGTTAAATACTTGTTTAAAGCGCTTTGTGGTTTTCCAGCCAATTAAACCGGCAATTATTTTGGTAATGCCACCGGCCATAAATTTTAGTGTAGAGCCGCCAAGCTCGTTTACACGTTTTTGCGCTTCATTTGCCAGCTTGGAATGTTTTGGATAAGCAATATATACATAATGCTGCCAGGTGTTGGCGCAGGCCAGTTTGGCTTCGGGGCTTGCTTTTACGGCCAGCAGTTTTTTTGTGGCTTTATCAATAGCTGTAAATGCCGATTGCATAGCTTCCTGTTGTTTGCGATCGGACAGGCTACCGCTATTGCCCGAACGGTAGTATAATATAGAATTGGGATCAAACACCACCGATTTGCACTCCAGTATTACCTTGGTAAAAAAGTCCAGATCGTCAATTAAGGTAAGTTGTTCGTCCCAAAGTCCGGCGTTTTCAATAATTTGTCTTGGCAATAAAAAAATGCCTGATTGTGTCATAGAATGCCCGTTTTTCCATGATGAGCAGATCCAGTCATAGGCAGGCAGTGTCTGCCAGCAATCTTCGGGGCTCAGCTTAAAAGTATCCAGGTTGTTATCGTAAAACCGGCCCCATTTGGCCGAAACTATGCAATCCGGGTTTTCGACAGCCAGCTTAACCTGGCTTTCAATCATTTGGGGATTGATAAGATCGTCACCATCTAAAAATTTGATATACTGACCCTTTGATTTGCTGTACGCCAAATTACGGGCCGCCGCAGCACCACAGTTTTGCTGATAATAAATGCTAACATTTTGATGCGGCAGGTTTTTTAATACGGTTTTAGTATTATCAGTTGAACCATCGTCGACAATAATTATTTCAATGTTCTTGTAGGTTTGATTAATTACGGCTTCAATGGTTTGGTTGATATAGTTTTCACCATTATAAACCGGGATGCACACAGAAACCAAGGGAGCAGAAGCAGACATTTTATTTGATACCGTGTTTATGCTTTAACTTTTCGAACAACGAGCCCCTGTCGTATTGGCCATTTTTATCAAGTTTACCGGTATTCCATATTTCGTTCCAAAAATGTACAGTGTACGATTCCTGGCCTATTTTTCTGCCGGGCATGGTACCAGGCTTCAACAGAGGCCTGAACATCTCTTTGATTTTATTACTTGGACTCATTTTTCCTAAAATCAGTTCGCTTACATTTTTCCAGGCTATGGGGTTAAAGTAATGGTAGGGGAGTACGAGTTTTTCCAGTTTCAGCTCTTTTACTGCTTTTTGAAATAAAAACGGGCCGGCTAAACCGAACGACATCGTTTTAAGATCTATTAACGCAATCTGGTCGAGGCAGTATTGTACAAATTCGCTATCCTTTGGCGCTTTAAAAACGCAATTATTTACCAGCTGATCGTATTCACCTTCGTAGCTTGAGCAGAAAACGGTATCAGCTTTAAAATCGAATTTTTTGAGGCAAATAATATCCATATCAACCCACCAACCCCCATTTTTTTGAATCATCAGTAAGCGGAACAAATCGGCAAAACCCGAGACGGAGCCTGCGCCCCAACCTGTTTTGTATTTAAAAATAGCTTCTTCGCCAATAATACTTCGCGCATCGTGGATTTGGGTGTCCTTAGGTGCGTTGGTTATTTCTTCGTAAGCATATAGGTGGAATTCGTGCCCATGATCTATAAACGATTGGATGCATAATTGTTCAACCTTTGATAGCTGGCCGCCTATCCATAATGATTGGATATGTTTATTTATATCGCTTTCCATGCTTTTTTAAAGTATCCTTCTTTTGATAAATCTACGTAATGATGAAGTGCCCCAATATGATGGTCAATCTTGTTTGCATCCGGGTTCACAATGTATTCATCTGCCGGTAAAACTACTGCATCAACATTGGTTAATAACATAGCTGTTAAAGCTTGTTCAAGATAATATGAGGTGCCTTCTTTTTCCTCCAGCCCTTTTGTCCAGCTTTCTAAATTGTCCCAATTGATGATGGAGCTGTTAAGGCCGATTGCTCCTACGTTCAAGAGCGTTGGGATTTTGTTTTTGCAAAGCTGTTCCATCAATTGCCTGCTATAGCCGTATGATTCCTGGCAATCCTGCATATATATGGGCTTTTGAGGTTCTTTTAGCCAGTTAACCAGGGCCGATGGATTGTCCCAAAACATCATATCCGAATCCAAAACCAGTTTCCAATCTTTACCGGGGATGGTGTGTACATCTGTCAGTTTCTTAATATGCGGATAAACCTCGCGTTTGTGGTGTAAAACCGGGTATTGATGTTTTGGCAATATTTTATTAATGTTTTGATCTATCATTTGCCTGTCTATTATACCGGCCCCAGGCAATTGGGTGTTTATTTGTTTTATTAGCTGTTCGTCAAAACTGCCATCATCAATCAATATAAATTTAAAGGGAGTTTGGCTGACTTTTATTAACGATTGGATGCAAAACAGCGTTTGGTACAGGTACTTTTTCCCGGTTAAAAAGTAAACCTCCAGGCCATCCGCCGCCGATTGAACAGGAGGTAAATGAGCGGATGCCTGCTGCATCAGTTTTTGGCCGTGCAGCATTTTGCGGTAATTGAAATATCCCCCAAAACGCTTAAAGTGCTTTAGCCGGGCTTTTGGGTAACGATATAAAACGTTAATTACAGACTGTAACACTTATAAAACGCCGATTTAAGTAGGATAAAAGAAAATTTTTACTGCCTGGCCAGGCCATCAAAAGTGCCGCAGGCTCCCTGCCACCTGATGTAGTTTACATCGTTTTTCCAGGCTTTATAAGTAAACCACGCTTTTACTTTGCGCGGGAAAACTGTCCAGGCTGCAATTTGCGGCCATGGGTTTATTTCGTGGCTTTGCAGAAGCCGCACCCATGAATTGCTGCTGTTATTGATTAGCCGGGCCATGTAACCGGCTTCCATTCTTTGAGCCGGGATAATATGATGCAATACCAGGCCTGGCAAATAGGCCACATGCCAACCTGCTTTCAGTATTTCTAAAACAATATCATTATCACCACCCGAGCTTAGGGAGCCGCCTTTTCTATCGGTAATGACATTTTTTTGTGTTTCAATTTTTTTGATATAAGTGTTCAACGCCGCTTTCCTGATAGCTATCCCAGCACCAATTGGCGCGCAAGCGGGATATTTATGATCCCATGAAGCGGTTAACACTTCGTCGCCAAGGTCGCGCAAAGCTAAACTGGAATAGAACTCTGGTAGCCAATCCGGAGGCCTGCCTTCAAATACAGGAAGCGATTTACCTCCAATAGCACCAAGTTTGGGTTGATCCTGAAATGCGTTTAATACGTTTTGCAGATAGTTCTCTTTCAGTATATTATCGTCGTCAACTAATATTAGTACTTGTCCGTTGGCTTCATTAAAACCTTTTAGCCGGGCATAGGTTAAACCTTGTGCTGTTTCCCGGATGATTTTATGATTTGGGTGCCACGTAAGGTCTGCATTTATAGATTGGCTTGAGTTATTATCAACCAATATTAATTCCCATGCTTGTAATGGAAGGCTTTGCTTTTGTAAGCCGGCTAAAGTTTTGGCAAGCCGGTTTGCATCCGGGTTATAGGTAGGGATTATAACGCTGAGCATATCAGCCATTCCTGTAGCTAACTATTTTTGCAGGTACCCCCATGGCTATGGCATAAGGCGGCAGGCTTTTGGTAACCACCGCACCTGCACCAACAACGCAGCCATCGCCAATGGTAACGCCGCCTAAAATTTTAACCCCGGCGCCTATCCAAACGTCGTTGCCAATTTTAACCGGTAGTAAAATGTCGCCCTGCGAGCGGATTAGTGTGTCCCTATTAGGGATAGTATGGTTGGCGCTTACAATGCATGTATGCATGGCAATTAAGGTATTTTCGCCTATTTCTACACCTCCGTGGCCGTAAATGCATACATACTCGCCTAAAAAAGTGTTTTTATGTATGTTGACAGTGCCGCCGTATGCCTTGATAATTACGCCGCGCAACAGCTCGCATTGCGGGGCAATTGTGATAGTGCCCTTTTGGCCGTTCAGAAAACCCCGTGACAAAAAGGTATTGGGTTTTATGATTACAGGTTGATGAATAATTATGCCTAATAACCTAAAAAATATGGTATACAGGCTACTTATTAGTTTTGACATACAAAGTCATTCAATAATGTTTTCAAAAAGGCCAGGCCCTGTTTACTGTCGCTTTCATCTTCAAAATTGAGCCAAGCTACATGATGTTTCAGCTGGCATACCGACGACAGCCTGTGATAACAAGGCTTAAAAGACATCCCTTCGGGGTATAGCTCCAAAATGTGTGTATCCTTCTTGCATAGATAAATGTTACTTAAGCCTGCGCCATGGGGCGCAATAATGTGTGTGGCAGACTGCATCTTTTCAATAGTTTCGATAGTGCTCAGGCCCGAAAGATCGATGGTTTCGATTGACGGGAAATGCTCCAGCAATTTGCGGTCCCACACAACATCTCGTGACCCGGCCCCTTTCCGGCTGATCCAGAGAATTTTGCATGGAGCAGGGTGTTCTGTTGGGGTGATATCGAACAGCGCTTTTAGCGCGCCAATACTCCAGGGGTTTATCTGCTGATCGTTAACCAGCTTGCCGGTAAATAGCAGCTGTTCGCATTCGTAATGGGCGGTGTTATTGGTCCAGATTATTTTTGAGGTATCGATGTTTGCCCTTTGCAGCCACTTTAATTTCCAGGCGGTTGCCGGTCCGTTAAACAGGATATGGTCAACATGCTTTATTATCGGGATGGCAAAATGGATTTTCACTATCGATTCAAATAAAAAATGATAAAAACCACCGTCGGCGCCATTTGTCAGGCAGGAAAGGGCGGTGCCCTCCAGGAATGTTTTTTGCGGGAAATGGACAACATTGGTTAAAGCAGAATTGTTTAAATCAACCGTCCATTCCTTAGCAGATTCATCTATAAAACATCTCCGTTTGCCATCATATACTAACCCGATTGAACCCCAAACTGTACCATTTGATATACTATACAAGCACCTCTCGGGCTCCTTAAACACGCCATTGGTTTTAAACCTGGGTTGCCTGCCAGCAGTTTGCCGTGGCACGGTTTGGTCGTAAGTGATAAGCGGTAAATCGTAAACCACCGATTGACCCGCCTCATGCAGCAGAATGCCGGTAAGCGATTCTGGACGGTCAATAGCTTCGCCGGTTTTGGGGCGATACAGATCAGTAAAACTTTTAATTTGATATGGGTTGCCGGTGAAGCACCTGATCCATATTTTTTTTAAAAGTTTTGCGATCATTTTATAAACTGGCGTTTTTTAATTGTATTATCAAAGTTAACCTTTACCGATGAGAAGTTTTTTTACCCGTGGTTGAATAACGAGTTCGGCAATTGTTGCCAGGGCGCCGGTGATTAACACCGATGCCGATAAGCCTACTATTAATAAAGTAACACCCGAAAAATATTTTGTAAGGCAGCTATTTAAAAAATAAAGCACCGGGAAATGGAAAACATACAGGGCATATGAGATGCGCCCTAATTTACTTAACCGCCCTAAAAAGTCAATTTTAAAATTGATGGGCAGTGTGATAATTGCAAGGGCAAAATAAAATATGCCATAAATCCAATTAGTCTGCGAAAACAAGGGATGTTTGAAGTAAAGTAATAAAAATAAGTGGAATGCCGGAATGGAGTAAGCCAAAAGCTTTATCCAATTCATGTATTTTACCGACCTGTTGGTTAGTTCCATAATTATGATGAAGCAGACAGGTAAATAGATCAAATCCCCAAAGGAAACTTTAAAAGCAAAGTCAAGTTTTAAATGTACAAAGTGAGGGATAAGATCGCGGGTATCAAAACAATGGATTGCCAGGATAAGAGCGAAATAGCTGATCAATGAACGCCATTTTCTTTTGGTTGTGGCTATAATTATAGTTTTAGTTTGGGCTATGTAAAGGCCAAGCATCCAAAAAATTGCGCCAACCAACAGTGATTTTAAAATTGTAGCATCCGGATTTCTTAATACAAATGCAACTGATAAAATACTAACAGCTAAACACAAATGAACGTTGTATTTGCCTGCTTTCCATAACCCTAAAAAAAGTAAATAAAACACTACCTCATAGCTAAGCGACCATAAAGGTCTATTTGACGAAATGGTTGTTACAAGGAATTCCTGCGTAAAAAAAAGATGTCCTAACAGTTGCTGTACCGAAAAAGTTCCGCCTGTATAAACCAGGAACGAGATGATGATTGCTAAAATATATATAGGGTATAAACGGACGGCCCTTTTTTTTAGATAAGCAATAACATTTCTTTTATTAAAGGGCGTGTGGATATGATTTAAGCCGATTACGTAACCCGAAAGCACAAAAAATATGAGCACCGCTTCATGCGCAAATTCAAGGTGCACAAAAAAATCATAATACGGAATTTGGAATGAATGAAAAAAATCGAAGGTCAGGAAGTGGGATATAGCGACAACCAACGCGCATAGCCCTCTCAACCCTTCCAACTTATGGTCATAATCCGATTGCTGTTGTTTAGTCATCCGCGCTGTTTTTAAATACAATTTTGAGTTGGGTCATCCGCAGGTTGATCCTTAACCATGATGGTAATATAGCATTTATTATACCCCAAACCGGGTTTTTGCTATCCGGCACCTTTAATCCGCATAGCTCGCTTAGCCTTAAGGCAGATTTGGCAGCAGGGTATTGGCGCGAAAGAATAAGCTTACTGGCTGTCAGCTGGGCTTGTTTTCCTATCATGTGCATCACGTTTTTATCAGTATACTGTTTTTGATATGTTTTTAAAAGCGTAAGCCTGGTTAGCCAGCCAGATGTTTGATCTGCACTTGCAGAGTTTGAATATCGGATAGAAATAGAAAGTACCTCCTCAATAACATAAAACCTTGAGCCCGCGCCAGCCAGTCTGACATGTAAATCTGCATCTTCCCAAATGCGTAAGCTGGTATTAAAGCCACCTGCCGCTGTGAATTTTTCTTTTCGGTACAGACCGTTAATGCCGCCAATAGGGTGGCCAATGGTATATGAAACAGGGTCCTGATTTATTTGCTCATTCGAGTATTTCCAGCTAAGCAAAATGGTTTTTTGATCAGTGCTGTACCAGTCAACATTACAAAGTACAACATCGTAATTGCTGGTTTGCGCAATGGCCGCAGTCTTTACCAGGTAATCGGGATCTAAAAAGTCATCAATATCATGAAAGTGAAACCAATTGCCTTTTGCCGTCGATGCAAGGGTATTACGCGCAAAGCCGGGACCCTGGTTGGTTTCTCCTTTTATTACTGTGCAACCCCTTGCCTGCAGTACCGAAACTGTATGATCGGTGCTTGCATCGTCATAAAACAAAATTTCGTCAAATGCTTTGTTCAAATTATTGATGTTGGCTAAAAAGCCGTCAATAAATCGTTCTGAATTATAACAGGGGACTAATAAGCTATACACTGTTTAGTTGTGCAAAATTCGTTTTAATTTTTTGTAAGCCTTAACCAGCAGTGGCGGTTCTCTTCTGTCGAGCCCGGCAAAGTAGGGGTGGGCCGGGGGCAGGTTTAACCTGGACGGTATTGCGATTGTTTTTTTTTGCGTGCCTGCTAAATCGTTAAACAGCTCAAGCCAGCTGGCCAGGTTTTTATCTGACGAGAATTGGTCGGTTATTAATTTTTGACAGTTTAAAGATAGCTCTTCCCATTTGCCGGCATTGTGCTTTAGGTATTCAATTTTCGACAGCAGGCCTTCTGGCCCATTTGTAAACAGGCCGGTAAAGCCATCGTGTACCAATTCCGGTATTCCCGAATTGATCAATTTACAAACCGGTACCACACCACAACCCATCGCTTCCATTAAAGCTACGGGGATGCCCTCATAATCAGACATCAATACAAACACGTGACTGGAAAGCAGCACCTCTTGAACATCCTCAGGCAAGATACTGCCTACAAAAAAAACGTTTTCAGGGTTGTTATGTGCTTTTATAATGTTGTTCACCAACGCTGCGTCGGGGCCCGAGCCATAAATGTAAAAAACTACATCAGGCGAGTGTTGTGCGCAGTCGCAAAAGCAGGTTGCTATTTCATCTATCCGTTTTTGTTCCTTAACTATCCTGCCAATGTATACTACTTTAAAAGTTGTGTCGGGCTTTAATACAGCCTTCTGTTTGGGTACGGGGGCGCCGCAGGGTATCTTATATAGTTTGATGTTTTTGTTGCGCTCCCGTACATTTTTGTACAATGTTTCTGATACCGTTACAACTACACTGACATTGGTGCCGTTACCTTCGGTAACAAACTGGTCAATTATCGCTGCATATTCGGCGTCGTCATTGTGAAGTACTGCAATAGTTGGTACTCCCGCCTCTTTTGCCCATTTGGCGGCGTGCAGGGCTGGTACCATGTTTCCGGGTACAAATACATCAGCGTTTTCGGCCTTTAAATATTTCAGTATCCAGTTAACCTGCTTCCCGGTATAGTGCGGGGTGGGTATTATTGTGCATTTTATACCTTTTGCCCTTAGCTGAGGAATTGTGGTACAATCTCCCTCGGCCGCCCAGGCTATAAAAATTACGCTTATTTCAATATCGTTTTTTTGTAAAGCCGGCAATAATCTTATTAGCCAGGTGTTTATCCCGTTAATGATATCTTTTCCGTCGTAAGCGCAAAAAACAATTTTCACTTGGTTTATTTAAGGCTAATCTTGTCTAAAATGTTAATGATCCTGTTGTACGCCCGGTAAAGCATCATTTTCTTATCCCAATCATAAACCGGGCCATGGCCATCCTGGCCGCAAATGATCTGGTGGTCTTTTTCTCGCGCCACATCCAGGTAGGGGCTCGATGTTTTGGCATCTTCATGCACGTTGGCCACCGATAATGGTTGCTTAATTAAACGCCGTGTATTGCCTTTAACAATGCGAAGCCAAAGCTCATAGTCTAATGAGCATTGTAAGGCCTCGTTAATTGGCTGATGGATGCGGGCAGCCCAGAAGCACGAGGGCTGTGGCAGCGCAGGGATGCGGATAAAATAATCTAATAACGGATTAACTTTTAAAAGTTCAAATTGCGCTGTTTTAACGTGAAAATTATAGGCGTAGCCATATATAAAATCAACCTTGCCGGCAATAAAGCTGCGGGTTACTAACCAAAATACATCCTTCAGATAATAGTCATCACTGTTTATCCAGGCCATGTAATCGCCCGATGCCAGGCTAAAACCTAAATTGATGGCATGGCTTTGGCCCTTATCTTTTTCGCTTTGCCGGTAACTGAGCCAGGGCGAATATTTTTCGATGATATCTTTTGAGTTGTCTGTGCTGCCGCCATCAATTACAATATACTCCTGGTTAGGGTAGTTTTGTAACAGTACCGACCGGATGGTTTGCTCTAAAAACAGGCCCTGGTTATAGGATGGCGTAACAATAGTTAGCTTAGGCCATTTTGTTTTATCGTTGTAAATAGCCGGGCTGCTTTCTTCTGTCCAGGGCCAGCCGGTTTTACCGGCGGGCGGGGCAGGCAATAATTTTAATAAACCATTTTTTGCTGATGGCACCACGGGCACAGGATAGGTAACGCCTTTTTTTTGGAATGACGACCGGTATGCGGCAAGATCAGGAAGCGGGAGGTTCAATTTAGTGTTTGATGATGTTTTATTATCAGCGGCTTCCAGGTTTCCCATTCATGTTTTTCAAAAGCATGGCAGCCAAAGGGCAGTTCGCCATTTAGTTTTTTTAATGACAGCAGGGGAGATTCTTCTATCGAAAACCTTAAAGCCACTCCGTCGGCCGGTAATTTAAAAAATGGGTAAAAAACGTTTCCCCAATATTTAAAAAAGCCATCTTCGTTATGGGCCCCCCAGGCTTTAACTTTTCCTTTTAATATTTTAAGCAGCCAATAACAGGCTTTGGTTTTCCGTAACGAAAAGCCGCCGTTGCCAACATTGCTTATTTGGTGGTTTGTTTTAAAAAGGCGGTTAATAAAATTTATAAACTTTGTATAACCTTTCAAAAGTTGCATATCCCCGTCTCTGTTTTCATGTGGCATATGCGGCGCGCCAATGAAATCGTAATTTTTATTGCACCAGTAAGCTAGTTCATCTTTAAAAACATAGGCATCCAGCTGGTAAATAAGGATGAATTTATAGGCAAAAAATGATTTATAAAAGCTGGGTGACAACATCAATTGGTTATACCCGGCTATGCTTTCAAAATAACAATCATCAAAAGTTAACAGGTTAAACCTGGTATCAGCACAAATGCTTTTATATGCATCCGGATTTAGCTTGTTTGGGCCTACAAATATTATAGGATGTTTTTTTAACACCGATAAACATTGCTTTAACGAAATGGCCTCATTATCAGAAAGCTGCTGTTTGTATATTGGGATAACTACCGCGGCGAGCTTATCTGCCATTTTTTTGAACCCAAAGTTTACTAAACCTGCTGATAACAGATTTTAATTTATTGGTGTAATACCGCGCGTTTGAGCCTATCAATATATTGTATCGCTCATAATTGTCGGCTTGTTTATTAGCGATGATTTTTTTGGGATGATGAATAGCCATAATTGTATGCTGTTCCATCTGGCTTTGGTGCGAGTTGCTGTCAAAGGTATGCGTTGCGTGTGGGCCAAAGCCTATATTTGAAACCATGTTTTTCCATGGCACGGCACATAAGCCGTTGTTTTTCCAAATCCAGTACATCCACTGATAATCCCAGGCATCAAGCCCGTTGACGATCATTTTCAAACTGCCTTCCCAAAGCCGGCGCTCCCTGCTGTTGGTAAATGTGTTGTGTATCACATTGGCCCTTACTGCTTCGGTTTCGCCATCCAGCTTAAAGTTATAATTGGCCCAGGCCCGTTTCCAGGTGGCCCAACCCCAGGCATGCGGATATCGTGAAAAATAGTATGTATCGGCATTTAACGGTTTGGGCTGATAGCTGGTGCCACAAATCATCATAACGCTGGCATCATTATGATGTTTTTTTAACAGATCTTCGCAAAACTCAAAAAAACTCTGATTCGGAATACAGTCATCTTCCAGTATTATACCCTCATCCACCTGCGAAAAAAACCAGGTAATGGCTGTTGCCGGGGCTAACCCACAGCCAAGGTTTTTAGATTGATATAGTGTTTTTACCTCGCAGTTCCAATCTATTTGTGCTACTATTTGCTTGCACTCGTTACCCAGTTCGATGTCGCCTGGTTTATGTTCCCTTGGCCCATCGGCAGCAATGAACAAGTATTTTGGCTGTTGCTTTCGGATCTCAGCAAAAACCTTCTCCGTGGTGTCCGGGCGGTTAAATATCAGGAACAAAATAGGCGTACTTAACACGTTAGGTGAGGGCAGATTGAAGTTTTAATTTTGTATAGGCAATTAAACATATGGCCCGTTTCCAAATGTTTAGCGGCGAGTTGGCCGATAAGGCCGCTCTTTGTAAGTAAAGCCGCGAGTTGATAAATTCCTTGCCAAAAATCTTTTTACCAAAGTATTTCAAAAATAGTGCGCCGCGGTCTTTATGAAATTCATTGTCAGGAAAATTGGTGCTTTGGCCACCAACAAAAAAGTTTGCTATAATAATGTTTACATATTGAAATGCCGTTGCGGCATAGCATCGTAAATTAAAATCATAATCGGCATTGGTTTTATATTTTAAATTGTAAAAGCCGCACTTTTCAAACACTGTCTTATTGTAAAACATGGCCTGGTGGTTTATGGTAAGGTCGAGTAATTTTTCAAGATTGTATTCGCCGTTGAAAATTACATTGTCAAGGTTCCACTGATTTTGCCCCCGCATTTTTACGTTGCCATAAATAACACCGGCCGCAGTAGTTTTAGAAACATTTGCCACTGACGTAATTACGTTATCATTGTATAATGTATCATCGGCGCCCAAAAAATAAATCCATTGGCCCGTACATCGTTTAATACCCTTATTCATGGCATCATAAATACCGGCGTCTTTTTCGGATACGATATTTAAATTGGGGTACTTTGATTGATAATCCCTGGCTATATGCAACGTGCCATCTGTAGATAGTCCATCCATTAGCCATATTTCAGTATTGGCGTAGTCCTGGTTAACAATGCTATCCAGGCAGTTGGCTAAAGTGCCGGCTGCATTGTAGGTTGGAATAATAATGGAAAATTTTGGATTGTCAACAGACTTAAGCGCCATTAAACATGGTTGTTACGTAAAAGCAAATCAGCCTAAGCTTATTAACGGGTCTTAGCCTCCGGAAGGATCTTTTGCCCAGGGGCAGTAATACACTTTTTTGTTTATATGGATAGTAGGCCTCAAATATCCTGTTGTCCAGGTCGGCAGCGGTATTATTTAACAAGTAAAACTCCCGGTGATCTTCCATAAGCTTAACCATATCAAGCCGGTTAAAGTTCATATTCATGCCCGTTGCCGATTTATTCCAGGTGTAAATTGGCTTGTTTAAGTAAAAACCCTGGCTGCCACTTGTTATCACCCTGATCCAAAAATCAACATCCTGTACCGAGTAGGAGTATTTAAGGTTATAGCCGCCAACTTTTTCCCAGGCAGCTTTTTTGCATGGGCTTGTACCCAATAGTTTCCAATCTATCCCCAGTTTTTTAATGTCGACTGTTCCTGCCGTTGTTATACCGCTGCAATCCACAACCTGGGTTTGTCTGGCTTGTACATCATTGAGGTAGTAATTTCCAACTATAAAGTCGAACCCCGGGTTTTGGGTAAAGGTTTTATAAATATCATCTATGGCGTGTTCGGGGAAAATATCGTCGGCATCAAGTGGTAATATATACGGCGTAGTAGCGTTTGCAAAACCAAGGTTACGTGAGTTGGATAGGCCAAGGTTTTGCCGGCTGTAAATCACTTGGTATCTGGTAAGTTTTTCCAGCAAATGTAAAAGCCTTAATGTTACGGGGTTTGTTGAGCAGTCGTCGATAATAATTACCTCGGTTTGTTTATAAATATCGTTGTGGTGTAGTGATCTTAATGCCTCAATTAAGCACATTTCTTCATTAAACACGCAAATTATAACTGATAATTTATACATGATTTAATGATTAGGAATAGGGCCGGCTTGAACATAAAAATCACCCAAAAACAGAAACGAGTTTAAACACTGCCCTTTGCGATACAGGTTTGGGCTTTGCAAAAAGTTTTTTAATAATAAAGGCCACCATCTTCTTCCCTTTGTAATTAAGATGGGATATGATAAGCTTCAGACATTCAGCATGGAAGTCTTGATTGAAGATGTACCATTTTAATTTATCTATAAGTACCTGGCTGAATTTATCCCGTGCGTGTTCTTTTAGTAAATTACCATAAACGTGAAAGATAGGTGCAGCGATACCTATATTTTGAAAGGTTGATTGGTTGCTATGTACCCGGTAATAAAAAAGCCTGTCGGGAATTGATTTAAATATTTTATTGGCAATAAGCAATTTTAACCACAGGTGGTAATCTTCTGCGTTTTGGATATCAGCATCCTCTGTAAAGCCGCCCACCTGTAGTAAAGCTTCTTTTTTTACCAATACACCAAGAATAGGGATGCGGTTTTGTTGAACAAAATCGGCGAAATTATCGCTGTTCCAAACCGTTTTTACTTCTACATTATACTCTTCAACCTGGCTGCCGGTAAGGTTATAGCCTTGTGTAAAAAGCAGGTCGGTATTTTTTTCTGCGGATAGCAATTTAGTTTGGATGATCAGTTTATCTGTTGTCCATTTATCATCAGCATCTAAAAACGCTATGTATTTGCCCTTGCTGTTTGTTAACCCCAGGTTACGGGCTTTCCCCTGCCTGCCGTTTGGCTGATGCAGATATTTAACCCTTTGGTCGGTAACCTCAAACCGTTTTACTATCGCGGCCGTGTCATCTGTCGAGCCATCGTCAACAACAAGCAATTCCCAGTGAGGATATGATTGGTTGATGACGCTTTCAATACTTTCGGCAATATAAAGGGCCGCGTTGTAGGCGGGCATTATTACAGAAACTAAATCTTTATCCAATTTGACGGAACAATGTCTGCTTCAGCCGATACAAACCAGTTATCAGGTGCAATAACCACCTTATGGGGGTTGGTATTTAACCAGGCGCCCCACCAGCTGTAGCTGCTGTTGGCAATAATGTTGTGGCTGCACAGGCTCATCAAGTACATGTCTTCCCAGGTGTTGGCCGAAGCTTCTGAAACAATGGTAACCTTATCACCCAGGAAACCAAAGTTTAACCTGCACCATCCCGGGTCATCCGAAAAAACAAAATAATGAGGGTTGCTTACCTGTATTTCTAATTTATCTTTTGCCTGTTGATAGTAAGATAAAGGCAGTACGCCATGAAATGCGTTTACCTCGGGCCTCAAATAATCTCCGCGGCGTACGTGAATGCCTACCGGGTTCTTTGCCGCAAGTATGGCGTCCTTTTTTTCGATGTTTCCTGCCGGAAATTTAAAATCGTGTAAAAGCTGTTTCCTTATCGGTTTAAAATAATCTTCATTTTGAAAATAGCCATCTAAATAAATTGCAGGCGCGATTATTGCCTGAAGATTGATAAACTCATTATTTTCTGTTTGACAGACGAACACTGCCCGGGGCATCAGGATCCGTTTAAGATACCTGTAAAAAGCTTTCCTGCTTTCTATTAAAGGTTTCATAAACCTGTTTACCGTTTTAAAACGGATATTGTTAAAAACAGCCAGTTCAAAATGCCTTGCGGTAAGTGTATTTGTGCTTGTGGTATTGCTGCTTAAAAAATTCAGATCAAAATATACCGGTTTGTTGCCGTATATGCTCCTGGCGGCGGCATATTGAAACATTTGGTTACCAAGGCCGCCCTGTAGTTTTATAATGATCATTATTTTAGAAATACTTTGATCATCTCATCAGCCATGTATTATAGCGAAGAAATTTCCACCTGCATGGGATTGAGGAGGAACCCAACATTAGTCGTTCTGACAATGGAGCTATCTATGAACGTATCTGTTGCTTCTGATATGACAAATGAGGCCACATTTTCAAGGTAATGAACCGACCGTTCAAAGTTAGAAAGCCCAACTGTTAAGTTATAGTTGCCGGGCGCAAGTATTAAGTGCGTTTCTTTAAAAACGGCTTCATAATAGCCTTCATCCAAATCCGTTTTCGTACTCCAGGAGGTACTAATGTTAACGTCGATAAAGCTATTGATCCCTAATCCAATAATAAAATGTTGTGCCTTTTTATTGATTTTAAAAAATACGCGTATTTGCCAATTTTGGCCAACCGGTATCTCCTGGATAACATCGCCATAGCTATTTTCAATTTGTATTTTTGAGGTATAGCCAATCATTTCGTCGGCGTTATGGGGCAACGGGATTTCGAACACGGCCTTTTTTACCTTCGAATCCTGTAGGTACTGGTCAATAACGCTTTCTGTTTTTCCGATACACATCAGCTTCCCGTTTTCCAGCAACATGCCATGTTTACAAAGCTTTTGTATAGCTGCCATGTTGTGGCTTACAAATAATATTGTCCGTCCTTCGCCTTTGCTTACATCGCCCATTTTACCCAGGCATTTTTTCTGGAATTCTGCATCGCCAACAGCCAACACTTCATCAACTATCAAAATTTCCGATTCCAGGTGGGCGGCCACCGCAAAGGCCAGGCGCACATACATGCCCGACGAGTAGCGTTTTACCGGCGTATCAACATACCGTTCAACACCCGAAAAATCAACTATTTCATCAAACTTCCGTTTTATTTCGGCTTTTCGCATTCCCAGGATGGCGCCGTTGAGGTAAATGTTTTCGCGGCCGCTTAACTCGGGATGAAAGCCCGTCCCAACTTCTAACAGGCTGGCTATACGGCCCCTTATTTTTACCGATCCGGTTGTTGGGGCAGTAACCCGGCTTAATATTTTCAAAAGTGTGCTTTTGCCCGCTCCATTCCGTCCTATTATACCAATTGCGTCGCCTTGATAAATATCGAAGTTGATATCTTTTAAACTCCAGACAACATCACTATCGCCTTTTTTTGAGCGATCATTAACCTCTCCTATTTTTAAAAAAGGGTCTTCTTTACCACGGATCCTGGCCCAATAGCGTTCCAGATCGCGAGACAGCGTCCCGGTACCTATTTCGCCCAGCTGGTAAGCTTTTGAAAGATTTTCGACTTTAATTACCGGTGGCATATTTATACAGTATCAACAAAGGTGCGTTCAACACGATTAAAAATTATTATTCCAGCTAAAAGTATGACAGTAGTTATCAGGGTTGTTATACCCAGCGATAACATGGTAAATGTCCCCCTGCCCAAAAAGCCATACCTGAAAGCTTCTATTATGGGCGTCATCGGGTTGTACTCTACCAGCCAGGCATACTTGGGATACTTCTCTTTTACAGCAGATAAAGGATATATAACCGTTGTTAAATACATCATAAGCTGGATGCCGAAAGTGATTAAAAAACTAAGGTCGCGGTACTTTGTGGTTAACGCGGATATGATCATACCAAGCGCTAAACCCAGCATAGCCATTAACACAAGCAAAAACGGAAATAGCAACAGGTAAGCATTAGGATGAACGTTTGAACCTTTTATAGAATAAAATATCATGGTTAGCACAAAAAGCGCCATCTGCACCGCAAAACGGATGAGGTTAGAAACAACAATACTTAACGGAACAATTAATCTGGGGAAATAAACTTTACCAAATAAGCCGGCATTTGTTACAAACACTGCCGAGGTCTTGGTAAGGCAATCTGCAAAATAATTCCATGCGGTAATGCCGGCCATATAAAACAAAGGTTTGTCTAAATTATCGGCAGATATGTTGGCCAGGTTACCAAATACAAAAGTATATATGATGGTAGTAAATATCGGCTGGATAAAAAACCACAAAGGCCCAAGGATGGTTTGTTTATAAAAAGAAACAAAATCGCGCCGCACCAGCAGCATCAGCAAATCGCGGTAATGCCATATATCCTTCAGCTTTAAATCAAGCAGGCTGCCGTTGGGGCTTAATTCAATATCCCATTCTTTTTCTATAGGCATACTCATTCGTTTAATAGCAGGTGTAATTTTTGCATATAATCTGTTTCATTAAAATACATCAAACATTTTTTTTGTAAATTTTCTCGTTTTGCCGGTGTTAATGGGGTCTCTAAGTACCCGGTAATACAATTGTATAGCTGGACAGGATCATCGGCATTGATAGCTTTGCCCAATTCACCATTTCTGATGGCATCAATGCTACCATCGGCATTGCCGCAAATAACAGGCAGGCCGCAGGCCAGCGCTTCAATAAACACAATGCCAAATCCTTCTTTTTTGCTTGGCAGTACAAACATATCGGCCAGTAAAAAGTGATCAGATAGTTCATCTTCCTCAATAAAACCTGTTAAAATTACCTGGCCGGCTACGTCATGTTCTGCTATCAGCTTTTTTATTCTGACCTCTTCTTTGGCATCGTACTTTCCTGCCAGTATATACTTGATATCGGGATAGTTGCTTTTTATTTTACTCACGGCCTGTATAACATGCTCGTAACCTTTGTATTGCTCGGTAGATGCAAGGCGGGTGAGGGTGAAAATTACAGGCTGTGCCGGGTTTAATTTGTAGCGGGCCAATAAATACCGCGGTTTTTGAAAATTAACCGGCAATTTCATAAAAGGGTCAATAGCATTATTCAACACGTTACAAATGGCGGGGTTAAGGTTATGCCTTATTATCATTTGCCCACGGGTAAAATTGCTTACACATATAACCTTATCGCAGCGTTTTAACATGTATACTTTAACCAGCGACAGCGGCCGCCAAACCTCGATGCCGTGCGCAATAACCCATACTTTGCATTTGGGGTTAACTAATTTTATAAATAAACCGATAACTGCCAGGTTGATGTGGCTTAAAATAACTATATCGGGTTTTACAGATCTGCTTATGGCCTTTAAAACGAAGCCTATCCTATTTACACCGAAACCTTTAAATGCGCCGGGAGGCAGGTATTGCGGCATCAGGTCGTTGTTTTTATCGTAGGCCGACCATAATTCAAAATGCCAGTTAATGTTTTGCGAGAGCTGATATAGGGAGTGCCCCAATGTACGGGTCATTTTTTGAATGCCCCCTGTGCTGCTAAACGTTTGCAAGGTAAAAAGAATTACTTTTTTACACATAGGGTTGTATCTGGTAAAGTGCAAATGCTTTTGACCAGTGAATTTGATTGTTGGTGAATTTTTTGATGGTTTTTTTTGCCAGTTTGCCTTTATATAAATCACTATCGCTTATTGGTTTATATTGGCTCATCCAACGCTGTAAAGGAAAGCTAAAGCCCATTTTTGGCCGGTTCCAAACAGCCTTGGGCAACAGGCCGTTAAAACTATCGATAAGTACTTTTTTGGGTTGTTGCCGGTTAAAGCGTATTGCGGGCGAAATACGTTCGGCAAGGCTTGTAAAATCTTCGTCTAAAAAAGGTACTCTTACTTCCAGGCCGTGGTTCATACTCATTACATCAGTGTCTCTTAATAACTGATTTTTCATATAAAGGTTTGCCTCAAACCATGAAGCTTGTTCGGCGTCATAAGCGCACTTTTTTTGCACCTCCTGCCCGTCGAAAAGCACTTCTCGTACCTCTCCCTCGCCGATGTCGAGTACGCGTGCGATGTCGCCCGGCGAAAATAACCCACGTAGTAAAAGATAATCGGCTATGGGGTTGTCATTTGCCAAAAAAGTAAGCTTTTTGTACGGATCAGGCAATAATTCCTGAACGGCAGAGAGCAGAAAAGGAGGGATTTTTTTTAAATATTTTAAGTACCGGATCCTGTTAAATGAGGGGTAGCCGCCAAAGTATTCATCGGCCCCTATGCCAGACAATACCGCTTTTAAGCCATCCTCATGTGCATATTTACTGATAAACCAACTATTGATGCCATCGGTGGTTGGCATATCCATAGCGCTGATAACCTGCGGCAGGTGGTTTTCAAAATCCTGTTGCTTTACTAAATGCGAGAAGTTTTGGCCACTTACTTTATCCAGTACCAGGCGCTGAAAGGCCTGCTCGTCGTAGCTCTTTTCATTAAAAAAAATGGATATAGTTTTAAGCTGCTCTTTTTTTTGCTTATCGGCCAGTAAAGTAATCAGGCTTGAATCGGTACCGCCGCTTAAAAATACACCTAAGGGTGCATCGGCTATTAGCTGGCGCCCTACTCCATTTATCAAAGCTTGTTTAACCAGGTGCCGTGCTTCCTCAGGATCTGTTATCTGATTTTTGTACCCCCCTGTTATTTTGTAGGCATCTATAAAATGGGTGGATGATGCATGGTTCCAGCATAAATAATGGCCTTTGGCAAGGCTGAATACGTTTTTTAATGTAGTATAAGGTTCTGGTATATGTCCAAAAGCTAAAAAACGTATAGGCCATGCAGCATCGTTACCGTTGGTTATGCCGGCAGCAATGAAGGCCCTTGTTTCAGACGCGAAACTTAGCTGGCCGGCCTGGGCAAAATAATACAAGGGCTTTATGCCGGCTGTATCACGTACCAGGTAGGTGAGTTTTTTAATGCTGTCAAACAATGCAAAAGCAAACATGCCCCTAAACCTGGAGAAGGCATCAGTACCCCATTGCATATATGCGGCAATAATAACTTCGGTATCAGTAACCGAAGTGAACTGCACCCCAAGGTTTAAAAGCTCACTCCTCAGTTCCAGGTAGTTATAAATTTCGCCGTTAAAAGTTATCCATGTTTTTTGCCTTTGATCTGCCATTGGCTGGTGCCCGTTTGCGCTTAAATCGATAATAGATAGCCGGCGGTGGCCAAAAGCAAGGCTGTTTTGTTCATCAACAAACATGCCTTCATCATCAGGACCGCCGTGTTGCAGCGCCTGGCACATGGCCTTAACTTGTCCTCTGATTAGTTGAGGTTGTAAGTTGTTATTAATTACACCTGCTATCCGGCACATTTTATTTAGGTTTGTTCATAGCTTCGCCCCGTAAGTCACATGGTATGTTTGTAACTTATTATGCAACAGCTTATTGTATTTTTATTTCAGCTGCTGTTATTATGTTATCAGCCCGAAAATGGCCCTGATTTCACCTTTATTTTAAAATAAATAACTTTAGTTAAAACCTTTCAATGTATGAGGCGGCAACATGTACTATTATGGAGCAGCCAATACTTTCAAGCCTCAATATCAATTGCTTCTGTGATCGTTGTGATATTATTTCACCCGTCATCCCTTTTAACGGCCCGGCTTTTATCATGATTTTTTCCCCGGGTTGCAGGTCCTCTTCGGTTACCTCTAATTCATAAGGGCTGGCCATTAATAACTTCAGCTCGGTTATTTGGCGGTTGGGCATTGATGCAGGCTTTCCCATGAAATATAAAAATCTTGATATACCTTTTGTCATTAATATATCAGCCTGCTCATGTTGGGCAATGTTAACAAATATGTACGATTTAATAAAGGGTTCTTCAACCCATTTTTTGCGGTCGCTCCATTGTTTTAGCTGGCGGTGCAAAGGGAGGTAAGCTTCAAACCCTTTATCGGTAAGTGCCTGGTATGCTTTTTTTTCGGCACGTGGCTGAGTATAAACCGGATACCAGCTTTTTGTTGAACGTGCATTTAAATCCATTTTATAAGTAAGCAAATTTTATTTAAACCATCGCCGTATGTCCCACCATTTATTTTTGTCGTCTTCCAGGTAATATCCAGATCCTGAATAACCGTTATAATCCGAGTAATAGTAATACCGGGTTCCGGCGTTATCGCCGCTAAATTTGGTAGTGTAGTATCTTGAATGCAAAAGGTCCTCTTCAAAAGCGTTGAGCACTATAACTGTATTATCAAGATGATATTCCTGCGCAATACGCTGCGGTACACTGGCCGCATAAAATTTTGATTTGCCCGACCTGATTACAAAAACATTAATATCACTGATCCTGATCAACGGAATGGCGTCAGATACCAGGCCAATGGGGGCGGTATCAATCATTACGATATCATATTTTAATTTTAACTGGCTTATCAATGCCAGCATCCTGTCGCTATGCAGTAATTCAGATGGGTTAGGGGGTACTGGTCCCGAAACAATAAAATCGAGGTTCTGCTGGTCAGAATGTAGTATAATGTCTTCCATCTCGTTTTGGTGGGCAAGGTAATTGCTTAGCCCCAGGTCATTGGGCACATGGAAGGTTTTATGTAGTTTTGAGCGCCTTAAATCTGCGCCTATAAGTATTACTTTTTTGTCGATAAGCGATAAGGTGCTCGATAAATTTACAGCTACAAACGATTTGCCTTCACCGGCAACCTCGGATGTAATGCAAATTACCTTACTCAATTTTTCTGAGGCCAGGAAACTAAGGTTTGTGCGTACCGAACGTACGGACTCGGCAAAAATAGACCGAGGTTTGCTCAGCGCCAAAACCTGCTTGCTGTTTTCATCAATTATGTCGGGATATTTTCTTATAATACCCAGGATAGGTATGGCAGTAAGGCTTTCAATGGTCTCTTTATCGTAAATATAGGGGTTTAGCACGCGTATTAAAACAATAAGCCCCAGGCCAATAGCCAGGCCAAAAATAATTGCCGACCTGTGAATATCATGCTCATTTGGTGATACCGCGTTAAAGTTGGGCTGTGCAAATTCAATTACTGTAGCGCCCGGCAATATCCCCGCGCGACTTATTTGCGCCTCCAGCTTTTTTTCGGATAAGAAAGAGTATACTTTATCGTTAATTTCGAAGTCGCGTTGCAAGCTCACCAGGTCGCGCTGTGCGGCGGGTAATGCCATTATAGTTTGGTTTACCTGCGATAGCTGGCTATCTAAATAAGCTATATTTTTTTCGATACTGCTGCGAATGCCTTTTATATTATTTAAAGCGCTAAGCTTGGCTTGTAAAATTTGTTGGTTAACTTCCTGTAAAGGTTGCGAGTTGGGTGTAAATGTTTTTAATAGCCCCGATCGTTCAGATATCAGCGCATCTAACTTACTAATCAGGGCATTTAGCGCAGGTAAATCAGTTCCGCCGGCGCTGAAGTTCAATGTCACGTTATCTTTTTCTTTGGTAATTTGATCTTTAAGCTGATCGAGCGAAATAAGTTGAATTTTTAATAATGACTTGTTTGATTCAATTTCGGCAGCTTTTGATGCCGATGAGGTTGATGCCGAGTTTACATCAAGTATCTTATTTTTGTTTTTATATTTTTCTATTGAGCTTTCGGAACCTTTTACCTCATTTGACAGGAATGATAGCTGACTATCAATAAAATCGATCATTTGCGAGGCCGACTGTGCTTTTTGATTACGGTCGAATATCACGTATTCTTTCATGATATTGTTGAGTACATCGGCCGCAAATTGTGGGTTCGAGTCGGTTTCCTGGATGGAGATGATATTGGTGTTTTTTCCTGTTTCTCCTGCCCTCAGGCCACCCTGTACCCTGCCTATATAATCTTCGGGGATGTTGAAATTGAAAAGGTAGATAGTACTATTATCAATAGCTCCGGGGTATTTTATATTGAAGCTTGTATTGCCAATAGTTACAGGGCTGTTATACCCGTAATTATTTTTTATTTCTTTGTCGCCGGCTTTATAGCTTAGGCTAAACGTTTGCCTGTCAATCGGCCTGTAGCTAATTTGTTCATGAAAAAAATTTAAGCTGTCAAATTTTATTAGTTGAATGTTTAATGGTTTCGACGGATAGGTTTCTGTAGTACGCACGCGGCCCGAGAGGTAAAAACTTACCCGGTAATCCATGTCTTTAATAGCGCTAAGTATAACGTTGCGGCTTTGCAGCACCGATGTGATGCTTTGTATTTTTGAGGGGCCGCGCTCGGGCACCGCCATAACAGTAATCAGGTCAGATACTTCAGATTTTTTTTCTTCTATTTTAAGCGTACCGGATGTTGCGTAGGTTTTTGGGGTGTACCATAAATAGGCATATGAAATGATTACGGCAATACCTACAGATGTTGCTATCCAGTACCATCGGCTCAACAATATTTTACCTAACTTAAAATAATCAATTTCTTGATTGGGCAGTTTTCTTTGAAATTTTTCTGTCTCTTCCATTAGCGGCGTGAAAGCGATAAAACTAATAAGGCCGTATTCAATAAAAGTAATATGGGCTGTACAAGGGTTGATATATTTTGTAAATTATCGTTACGTATTGAGCGTTTGTTGGGCGATGCATAAACAATATCACCGTTTTGAAGTATGGCCCTCGGGTCGTTTATGGATTGTATATCCCTGAGGTTAATATAGGTTACCTGCGGGTTTTTTTGATCGCCGCGTATAATTTTTATGTTTGTTTCGTTTGCCTTATCTGAAAGGCCTCCGGCCTGCCCAATCATTTCAACCAATGTAGTCCTGTCTTTTACTAAGGGGAAGTTTCCCTGTCCTCTAAATTCTCCAAGTAGCGTCACTTTTAAATTTGTAATCTTTAATTCAATTATGGGATCTTTAAGGAGGTTTTTACGGTAAAGGTCTTCAATAAGTTTTGCCGCCTGTACACGTGTAAGCCCCGATACAGTTATATGGCCAATAACAGGGAGCGCTATGGTGCCATCTTCTTCTACCTGGTAAACCTGGCCTGTGCCGGCAACTCCGCCACCACCCGTGCCCGAAGGTGACGGACTTTCATCAACTACATACTTGATATTTTGCAGGTTTCTTATCTGTAGTATATCCTGTGGCTTTATATGGTAGTTGGTCAAATCATTATTGCTCCTTTGCGATGTATCAATATTGATATTAGTTGCCTTTTGCTCAAAAAGTATTTGGTATTGTTTACCCGAACACGAGGTTAAAACAAGAATTATTAAAAAGAAGGAAAAAAAGTAGATTATTATACGCATAGGGACGATAACTTATGCTTAATGTGTTTATAATTGTGCAATATCTCCAAAAATACATAATTTGCGGCTATTACTACGGTGTATTTTTTCAATTTTAGGGTTTGAAGGTATCGTTAATTACAGTTGTTTATAATGCCCAGGATACAATTGCCAGATGTATCGAATCTGTCATCAGCCAAAAATATCCCGATGTTGAACACATAATCATCGATGGCGGATCAACCGATAACACCCTTCAGGTCATCAATCAGTACCGTTCATCAATCAGTCATTTTGTTTCCGAACCTGATAAGGGCATATATGATGCCATGAACAAAGGCATTAAGTTGGCCACCGGCCAAATTATAGGAACGCTGAATGCCGATGATCGTTTGGCCGATGCTGAGGTTTTATCAGCAATAGTCAGGACGTTTACCGAAAATGACGCAGAGGCGGTTTACGGAAACCTGCTGATTGTGAGCCCCGGCGGCAAAATTATACGCAAATGGAATTCGAAACAATGCGGTGCCGGTTCCTTTAATCGGGGCTTTATGCCGCCGCATCCCACTTTTTACTGCAAACGGCAATTGTTTCAAAAACTGGGTTTTTACAGTCTTCAATATGGCTCTGCCGCCGATTACGAATTAATGGTGAGGTTTATGCACCGGCATAAGATCAAAAACTTTTATTTAAATAAAGTAATAGTAATTATGCAGGGTGGCGGAGTTAGCAACAGTAGTTTAAAAAACAGGTTTAAAGCCTGGGGCTTTGATTTAAAAGCGATGCATCAAAATAACGTCATGATTCCCCTACTGGCACTTGTATTAAAACCGTTGCGGAAAATTTATCAATATATTTAATTTCAAATTAAACTTTTGTTAGGCGCTTGCGTATAACGGTTTAATAATAAAAATGAACTGATCTAAATACCCCCCCAAAATGCTTGAACTTTTACATTCGTCTCATTTAACTTACAATATTTTAATAGTAGTGTTTTCAGCATTGATTACGCTGCTATGTATCCCTTCAATTTTACATGTTGCGCGTTCAAGGCACCTGTATGATGATGTTGGCCATTTCAGGAAACAACATGACCATGGCATTCCGCGTTTGGGCGGCGTGGCCATTTTTGTAAGCTTTACCATTACTACACTGTTATTCAGTATAATTGAAAAGGCGCTCCCTATTAGTTACCTGCTTATTTCGTGTATTATACTTTTTGCAATGGGGTTAAAGGATGATCTTTCCGGCGTAAATTCAAGCACTAAGTTTTTAATCCAGTTTGTGGTTGCGTTAATATTGGTATTGCTTGGCGATATTCGTATAACCAGCATGTATGGTGTGTTTGGCATTACGCAATTGCCTTACATACCAAGCGCAGCGTTTTCTGTATTGCTTATTATGCTTATCGTTAATTCCTTTAATTTGATAGATGGCATTGATGGTTTGGCTGCTATAACCGGCATTATTGTAAACGGTGCTTTTGCTTTTTTATTTATGTATATCAGTCAATATGAGCTTGCAGCTATTTCGCTGGCTATGGTGGGCGCTATCATTGGGTTTTTAAGATACAATATTACGCCCGCCAAAATATTCATGGGCGATACCGGCGCGTTACTTATTGGCCTGATATCGGCAGTAATGGCTGTTAAATTTATCGAGGTAACAAAAATCGAGCATGTAAATGTCCCAACTATAACCTGCGCCCCCGCATTAACCATCGCCATATTAATAGGCCCTGTATTTGATACTTTAAGGGTATTTACCTTGAGAATAGTAAGCGGCAAATCGCCTTTTGAGGCCGACAGAAACCATATTCATCATCGTATTTTGAGGTTAGGGCTTAATCACCTGCAGGCAACCCTGTGCTTATCAATAATAAATTTATTATCAATAGGCATGGTGTTTATGTTTGATGGCTTAAGTAATTCATTGCTTATCGTACTTATCCTGTTTATTTCGATAATAACTAACTGGATTATTACATTTAGCCTGCGCTCAAAAGAACGCGAACATTTTGCCCTTCGTAATTTCCTGGCTTAATCACATTTATTTTGCCATCTTTTGTAAAGTAGTTTTAGCGTCACTAAGTCAGCGCAGTTATAAATACCCGTTCATCTTCATTAACTTTGCGCCCTTTATAAAACACAAAAGAAGATGAAGATCGCTATAAATGGTTTTGGCCGGATAGGACGCATATTTTTGCGAAATATCCTAAACCGGCCAGGTATTGAGGTAATTGCCATTAATGACCTTACCGATACCCAAACCCTTGCCCACTTATTTAAATATGATTCGGTTCATCGCGGTTTTAAAGGGGAGGTAAGTTTTGATGCCGGTAATCTTTATATTGATGGTAAAACAATAAAGGTTTTGGCCGAAAGTAATCCTTTGGCATTGCCGTGGCAAAACCTGGATATAGATCTTGTGATCGAATCGACAGGTAAATTTACATCAAGGGAAGGTGCGCAAATGCACTTAACCGCCGGTGCAAAACAGGTAATCATCTCGGCGCCGGCAACAGATAAAAGTGTGCCAACAGTGGTGCTGACTGTTAACGACGGGGAGGTTGATTTATCGTCGCCCATATTATCAAATGCTTCATGCACCACCAACAATGTAGCGGCAATGGTAAAAATTCTTGATGAAAACTGGGGTATTATTGACGGCTATATTACTACTGTACACTCCATGACCGGCGATCAGAATTTACACGATGCGCCACATAAAGATTTAAGGCGGGCCCGTGCGGCTTCGGCTTCCATCATTCCAACTACCACAGGCGCCGCTAAAGCTATAACCGCCATATTTCCGCATTTAACCGGCCGTTTAGGAGGCGCAGGCATCCGGGTGCCGGTGCTTAATGGGTCGCTAACCGATTTTACCTGCAGTTTAAAAAAACAGCCAACTATAAGTGAAATTAATCTGGCATTTAAACAGGCGGCTGACGGGGATATGAAAAACGTGCTGGAATACACAGAAGACCCGATAGTATCTACTGATATTTTAGATAACCCGCACAGTTGTATTTTTGATGCCCAGCTTACATCAATAGTTGGCGGGCTGGTAAAGGTTGTTGGCTGGTACGATAACGAAATGGGTTACAGCAGCCGCCTTGCCGACCTGGTTGAAAAAATAGCTGGCCTTAAAAAATGATAACCTAACCTGTTTTTGGGTATACCGGGCTACAGTAGTTGTTTTAACAGCAATAACATCCGGCAAAAAAAATACCCGTCTGCATTTACTTTTAAAATGTTAGTTTTTTAAACATGATAAAATTTATTGAGGTTGAAGCATTATTGCCTATCAGGAATGAAATACTGCGCGAGGGGCGGCTTACCCCGGACGAATGCCGCTTTCCGACTGATAAAATGGCCGGAGCTTTTCATTTAGGGTACTACAAAAATGATGAGTTGGCCTGTATCGTATCTTTCCATCCCCAAAACTATGGCGAATTTGCAGGCACAGGCTACCAGTTACGCGGAATGGCCACTATCGAAAAATACAGGGGCCAGGGGTTGGGCAACCAGCTTGTTAATTTTGCGCTTACCTACCTGCGGGGCCAAAAGGTAAATTATGTTTGGTGTAATGCCCGCAAAAAGGCTGTACCGTTTTATCATAACACTGGTTTCGAGGTTGTTTCGGCCGAGTTTGAGGTTCCCGGAATAGGGCCGCATTTTGTGATGTATGTTAAGTTAACGTGAAATATTGGGCAGATTAGAACAGCTTTTTACTTTTTTAGTTAAGAATTAGGAATAAAATGCTGAATTTGCGCGCCTTACCATTAAACGACCCATATTTTATATGAAAACCGTAGATCAAATTAGTTTTGCAGGCAAAAAAGCTCTTATCAGGGTTGATTTTAACGTGCCTTTGGATAAAGATTACACTATTACCGACGATAACCGGATGACGGCTGCGTTGCCTACTATAAAAAAGATTTTGAAAGATGGTGGCAGGGTTATCCTGATGTCGCACCTGGGCAGGCCAAAAGATGGCCCTAATGAAAAGGATTCTTTAATACACGTAGTAGCTCATCTTTCGGATCTGCTGGGCCAGCAGGTACAGTTTGCTGATGACTGCATTGGCGAAGAGGCCGTTGAAAAATCAAAAAACTTAGGTAATGGCGAGGTGTTGTTATTGGAAAACCTTCGTTTTTATAAAGAAGAAGAAAAAGGCGACGTTGCCTTTGCCGAAAAGCTTTCAAAATTAGGCGATATATACGTAAACGATGCTTTTGGTACAGCTCATCGTGCGCATGCCTCAACATCAATCATCGCGCAGTTTTTTCCCGATGCAAAATATTTTGGTTACCTGATGGCAGGCGAATTGGCCAATGCCGAAAAAATCCTGAACGGTGCGGCCAAACCATTTACGGCTATTATGGGCGGATCAAAGGTTTCTGATAAAATTCAACTGATAGAAAAATTGTTGGATAAGGTGGATAACCTGATTATTGGTGGTGGTATGGCCTATACTTTTGCCAAGGCAGATGGCGGCAACATTGGCACATCATTGGTGGAAGCTGATAAACTTGACCTTGCAATAAGCCTGAGGCAAAAAGCCAAAGATAAAGGTGTAAACCTTTACTTACCGGTAGATAATGTTATTGCCGATGCTTTTTCAAATGAAGCCAAAACCGGTGTTGCCAAAACCGGCGAAATTCCGGATAACTGGATGGGACTGGATATTGGCCCCGAAACGGTAAAAATATTCAGCAAGGTAGTTGAAGAATCAAAAACCATTTTATGGAATGGCCCGATGGGCGTATTTGAAATGGAAACATTTTTGGTAGGTACCAAGGCTATTGCCGAGGCTGTAGTTAAAGCAACCGAAAACGGCGCATTTTCCTTAATAGGAGGGGGTGATTCTGCAGCAGCAGTTGCTAAATTTAACCTTACCGACGAGGTGAGTTATGTATCTACAGGAGGGGGCGCCTTGCTGGAGTATATGGAAGGTAAGGAGTTACCCGGCGTAAAAGCAATTAACGAATAACATTATAACTATAAGCTATTGGCGCCAACCCTAAACGGCCGGCACCAATAGTCTTATCTCCCCGAATTAACTTGCAGCAGATTGGGGTAAATCCCCGATGTCATAACGCTCAGGAAAAAAATGCAGAGGCGTGGCTGTTTTGCATAACCTTATCTGCACATCAGCATTCTGTAATAATTCTTACAACCTGCGCTTAACCTTATAATTGATTAAGCGGTTTTTAACTACATTTGTACCATGATTGAATTGCCGGTAGTTCCTGCAGCGGGCCAGATCCAACGTAAGCCCGATTGGCTTAGGGTGAAGCTCCCCATCGGAAAAGAATACGCTCACGTGCGCGGCCTGGTTGACGAGCACAAACTACACACCATTTGCGAAAGTGGCAACTGCCCCAACATGGGCGAGTGCTGGGGTGCCGGCACGGCCACCTTCATGATACTGGGCAACATTTGTACCCGCTCATGTTCATTTTGTGCGGTAGCAACCGGCAGGCCCCTGGCTGTTGATGTTGATGAGCCAAACCGTGTAGCCACGTCGGTAAAACTGATGCAGGTAAAGCATTGTGTAATAACTTCGGTAGATCGTGACGACCTTAAGGATGGCGGTTCCATCATCTGGGCCGAAACCATTAATGCCATCCGTCGCGAAAGTCCTGAAACTACTTTAGAAACCCTGCTGCCCGATTTTAGGGGCAACTGGGATAACCTGGCCCGCGTTTTGGAAACCCGCCCCGAGGTGGTATCCCACAACCTGGAAACCGTAAGGCGCCTCACCAAGGAAGTGCGCATACAGGCCAAATATGACCGTAGTTTAGAGGCCTTGAAACATGTATCGGCTGCTGGTTTGCGTACCAAATCGGGCATTATGCTTGGCCTGGGCGAAACTGAGGACGATTTACTGGAAGCAATGGATGACCTTTTGGCGGCAGGTGTGCATATATTAACCCTGGGACAGTACCTGCAGCCAACCCGCAACCACCACCCGGTTCTGGATTGGATCCACCCGGATCAGTTTGCCCGTTTAAAACAAATTGGCCTGGATAAAGGTTTTAAATATGTAGAAAGCGGCCCGCTGGTAAGGTCATCTTACCATGCTGAAAAACACTTATTTGAATTATAACATTTCCTTTATATATTCAACTCGTTGAGCAAGAAACACAAAATATCGCTTTCGGAAGATGAGTTGGTGCTTGCATTGAGGAACCATGAAAAAATTGCTGTCGAGGCACTTTATGACATGTATTCGGCATCGTTATATGGTGTAATATCCCGCATTGTTATTGATACCGCTATAGCTGAAGATGTTTTGCAGGAAACTTTCGTAAAAATCTGGCATTCCTTTTCGGGTTATAGTGCCGAAAAAGGCCGTTTATTTACCTGGATGGTTAACATAGCCCGCAACCTGGCAATTGACAAAATCAGATCAAAGGACTTTAAAAATCAAAATAAAAACCAGGATATTGAAAATAACGTAACTTTTATTGACGAACAAAGAAACACAGTTTATAGGCCTGATTTGGTGGGTGTTAAAGATTTGGTTCAAGCCCTGAAGCCCGACCAGAAATCAATTATCGACCTGGTTTATTTTAAAGGGTACACGCACATAGAAGCCGCCGAAGAGTTGGGTATCCCGCTGGGCACAATTAAAACCAGGTTGAGAATGGGGATCCAGGAACTCAGAAAACATTTTAATTGAAAGTGGAAGATTTAAAAGCATATATAGAAACAGGGATACTGGAACTTTACGTTTTGGGGGATGTAACCCCCGGCGAAAAGCGCCAGGTGGAAGAGATGGCTTCAAAACATCCGGAGATAAAGGCCGAACTGGATGCAATAGAGCGCTCGATGGAATTATATGCACAGGAAAATGCAGTTGAACCATCGGAAAATTTACGCGGCCGGGTATTAGGCAGCCTGCTCACCAACTTAGGCGATGACAGGAGTTTCAGCAAAGCACACCCGCAAAAGGACAATGAAACCGATGATGAGGATGAAGATAATATTGTAACCCTGCCTGTTCAAAAAAAGGAAAGCGATTTTTATAAATATGCTTTCGCGGCCAGCCTGGCGCTTTTGGTAGCAAGTACCATTGCACTGGTGAATGTTTACAGCAAGCTACAAGCCTCAAACGAGCAATTGGTTGCACTACAAGCCGATAAACAACATTTTGCCAACCAGGTTAAACTAATGGATGGCGAGCTGACTGTGTACCGCGATACTACCTACAAGCTGCTAAGGTTAAAAGGCACCGCCAAAACGCCCCAGTCGGCGTTAACCGTGGCGTTTAGCCCGGTTCATAAAAGGGTTATGATTGATATGGCAAACATGAAAATGCCAGTGAATGATAAGGCGCACCAATACCAGCTTTGGGCCCTTGTAGGCGGCAAACCTGTCAATCTGGGGGTATTTGATTCGCGGGCGGATACGCTAACCCATATTAAAGAGATGAAGTCGCTGGCCTCGGCAGATGCCTTTGCCGTGACGCTTGAGCCGCGGGGCGGCAGTATTAATCCAACCATGGATCAGATGATGGTTATTGGCAAATTCTGATAACAAGGTGCCGTTTCCCCGCCGTTTTTTATAAAAAGCGTCAGTTATGCCGCCAAGACGTGCTTTTTATGTTTAATTACTGTCATTTTTTACTGTTTTTTGGACGGGTTTGTTAAGGGAACGCCCGGCTTTTAAATTATTTAATGGTTATTTAACAATAAGCCAAACCATTTATTCGTTTTTTTGTAACTATTAAGATGTCACCGACGTCTTATAACCAGTTAGATTAAAACAGAGCCTGTGAAGTAACGAAAATGAAAGTGATAGATCTAACTCATAAACATGAGTATTTAGTTCTTTATAAGATCAGTTAATAGTTAATAAAAAAGGATGTATGATACTTGCATCCTTTTTTTATGCCATCAACTTTGCCATGGTAACCGGCAATTGCGCGGTAAGCTTGCCCGGCAGTACCACATGAAGCCGTTTTGGTAAAGCAAGCTCATCACCAGCCTTGCCGTGTATGTAAGTTCCAGTTAAACACGCTTCTAACGATGTGTATTTTTGGGCCAATAAAGCGGCAATAATACCCGTAAGCACATCGCCCATGCCCCCTGAGGCCATTGCCGCATTGCTTGTAGGGTTAAAATAACATTTACCATCCGGGCTTATGGTAATAGTATAATCGTTTTTCAATACTATATAAATATTCAGTTCCCTGGCTTGCTCCATGCCGGTTTGCAGCCGTTTCCACCAGCTTTTATGCTCGCCAAACAGGCGGTCAAACTCCTTCATGTGTGGCGTTAAAATGCTGCCCGCCGGCAGTTCCTTCAATAATTTTTTATCATCGCTCAATAAATTAAGGGCGTCGGCGTCTAAAACCAGCGGTTTTTTATAATTTTTTATAACGGCCGATAATAATTTTACAGCGTCATCGCCCTTCCCTAAACCCGGCCCCACGGCTATGGCGTTAAATTTTTCCCATGCTATCTCCGGCAGTTCATTTTTGTTACGCAGTATCGCCATAATTTCGGGCATGTAACTATTTAAAGCAGTTAATCCGCTTTCGGGTACGCAGGCAGTTGTTAAGCCTGCGCCGGCATATGCCGCGGCCGATGCGCTGAGTAACGCCGCCCCCATGGTTTTGGCCTGCCCGGCTACAATGAGTACATGGCCGTAAGTACCCTTATTGCTAAAGCGATGGCGTGGTTTTAGTATTTTGCGGATATCTTTCTCTTCGGTAAACTGGTATGCCGAGTTTAATGATTGTACAAAACTTTCGTTGATGCCAATATTTACCGCCTCCCAGCAATCAATATAAGTTGCAGATTCGGGCAGCAGGAAATTGATTTTGGGCTGCTGAAACGTAATCACCAGGTCGGCTTTTATAGCTGTTGCGCCCGGCAATATTTCACCTTCGGCAAAAAAGCCGGTTGGCACGTCAACGGCAACCACAGTTGTGCCCAGGTTATTAATATGGTCCACCAGGCGCTCATAGTCGCCGGTAAGCGGTTTATTTAGCCCGCTGCCGAGCAAGGCGTCAATTAATATTGTCCCTTCGTCTGGCGGCAGCGCAGCGCCTTTATTTATTTGAATGATGTTTATGCCGGCTTGTTTTAACCTTTGAAGGTTACTGCTAAAATCGCCGGTCTGCTTTTCGCTAAAGCAGGCTATTTTAACACTCAACTTTTTATATTGATGATCTTTAAGTAAGCGTGCAATAGCTAAACCATCGCCGCCGTTGTTGCCCGTACCGCAATAAAAGGATATAGCCTGGTTTTTATCCGGAAAATGGTTGATGAACCAGCCAACAAATGCCTTCGAAGCCCGTTCCATCAGATCAATAGAAGCTATAGGCTCGTTGGCGATGGTAAAAGCATCGGCCTGTCGTATCTGATCGGAGAGGAGTAAAGGCAGCATATAATTCTAAAGTTAGGAATTATATGTTTTGTTTGGATTGAAATGATAATTGAAAATTAGTTGCCTCAAAATAATCCTTTGGGCCAGCCTGAAAATAAAACCCGATGCCAATAAACGAAATGCCGACCGAACCAGAAGGCAAGCCGCCGCCGGGCACTGAAAACCGGGTTCAATTGATTTATAAATGCATAGCCCAACGGCCCGAGATTGACCGAATATATCTCGCTTAAGCAACGGGTTACATAGGCACAGCGGAGTAAATAGTTCTCACTTAAATCTCTTACCACTCTTTTGGCTTTTTGTACTAATTTTACCGCCGCAAAATATCGCCCCTTTATGATCCAGGTTTTCCGGTCTTTTAATCCTTTGAATGTTTTGTGGCTGGTGGTTGTGTTATTCATTACCCGGGTGGGCTATATTCTTCACGTGCCCGATAAACTGGAATTTGTATTTGTTGAGCCATTTGCACGCCTGCTGGTACCTGTTGCTTACGAGTATGCTTTATCGCCGGGGTTGAATATATTATTTGCCGGCATGTTGATACTGATACAGGCCTTACTGCTTAACTATTTAATAAACCACTATAATTTATTAAGCAAGCCCTCGTTTTTACCGGCTTTGATGTATGTAACGCTTTCGGGATTGTTTTCGCCTTTTTTGATACTAAGCGCGCCGCTTATATGTAACTTTTTGCTGATCTGGATGTTGTTTAAGCTGTTTAGCCTGTACAAAGGGGATAATGCCAAATCAATATCCTATGATGCAGGTATGATAGTAGCCCTTGGCTCGCTTATTTACTTCCCTTTTATTTATTTGTTTTTGGCTATTTGGATAGCGCTTATATTATTTAAACCGTTTAACTGGCGCGATTGGGTATCGGGCGTTTTAGGGTACATTACCATCTTTTTCTTTTTAGCGGTATTTTATTACCTTAACGATAAAATTTCTGTCTTCTATAAAATCTGGCTGCCGCTGGGTAAAAAGTTTCCGGATCACATCAGCATTAACTCTTATAATTACCTGCTGCTGATACCTGTTTTCATGATATTGGTGCTCTGTTTCTTTAAATTGCAGCAAAATTTCTTTAAAAGTTACGTGCAAACCCGTAAGTCTTTTCAACTTTTATTTTTTATTTTTTTAATTGCAGGTTTTTCATTTTATGTAAACGCCTCTTTCCACCTCAATCATTTTTTGTTATGTATTGCGCCCTCCGCGGTGTTTTTTGCCTATTATTTTTTATATGCAACCAAAAAATGGTTTTACGAAAGCCTGTTTTTATTGCTGTTAATCAGCATTATCTACTTTCAGTTTAACAATTTTTAACTTTTACATTCGTCCAAATTTCAGCGGTTATATTAGTTTTGTAGCGTGAAACTATTATTTGCTGTTGTTTAAACAAACAATGTGCCTATTGTAGCACCACAAAAACTTACACAAAAAACAAATCAGATGAAATTTGGCGTAGTTATATTCCCCGGCTCTAACTGTGATGAAGATATCATATATGTATTAGAAAAAATAATGGGCCAGCAGGTTGTAAGGTTATGGCATAAAGACCATGACCTGCAAGGTGTCGACTTTGTTGTTTTACCCGGCGGCTTTTCATTTGGCGATTATCTTCGTTCAGGTGCTATTTCGCGTTTTTCGCCAATTATGCAGGAGGTTATTCAATTTGCTGCAAAAGGCGGGTATGTAATGGGTATTTGCAATGGCTTCCAAATATTGGCCGAAGCAGGTTTGCTGGATGGCGCCTTATTGCATAACGAAAACCGTAAATTTATTTGCCGTAACATTTATCTTAAACCACAAACAACCCAATCATTACTTACTGTGGGGTTAGAGCAGGAACAGGCATACAAAATCCCTATTGCCCATGGCGAAGGTAACTTTTTTGCCAGTGCCGATGTGATTAAGCGCCTGAATGATAACGACCAGGTAATGTTCCGTTATTGCGATGAGGCTGGTAATATTACTGCTGATGCCAATCCGAACGGATCATTGGAAAACATTGCCGGCATTACCAATGCTACCCGTAATGTATTTGGTTTAATGCCTCACCCGGAGCGTGCAGCCGATGCATTGTTGGCTAACGAAGACGGACTGGCCATTTTTGAGTCAATACTATCAGTAGTTAGGGCCTGATGACCAACCTGGTTATCGATATTGGTAACACATTTACAAAAATTGCCGTTTTTGAGTTGGACGAGTTGCTCGCGGTTGAACAATTTGAAGATGTACCCTTAACCAGGCCTGATGAACTGATTAATAAGTATAACGTTAAGAGGGCAATAGTATCGTCGGTAAAAAAAAATGTGGAGCCCTGGCAAGCCGGTTTAACAGCAAAAATACCCCTGGTTACTTTTAATAACACCATGACCAGTGGAGTACAGAACCATTACCTAACCCCCGAAACGCTTGGTACTGATAGAATGGCCGCTGTAATTGGTGCAAGCCATATATACCCTGGGCAAAACAGCCTGGTTATAGCGGGCGGCACCTGCATAACTTACGACTATGTTGATGCCGGCCGGAATTATTTTGGAGGCAGTATATCACCGGGTTTAAATATGCGTTATAAGGCTGTAAACTATTATACAGCCGGTTTGCCGTTAATAAATGCCGATGCCGGGTTTACGCCAGGCTACGGAAACACTACCGAAACCGCCATACGATCGGGTGTGCAAAACGGTATAAAATATGAGTTAACGGGGTTTATTGAAAGCTATAAAGCCATTGATAACCAACTAAATATTGTACTAAGCGGGGGCGACAGTATTTTTTTTGATACGCTGTTAAAAAATAGCATCTTTGCCCCCTATATAAAAATTGAACCTTATTTGGTTTTAAAAGGATTAAACGCAGCTATACAAAAGCATAATGATTAAATATACCAGGTTTCTTTTAACACTTCTATTTTCTGCAGTATTTGTATTTGCAGCAAACGCGCAATCTACCACCAGTTCTCCATATTCAAGGTTCGGTTTGGGCGATATCAGCCCACAATCAACAGCTCAGAGCGCTGGTATAGGCGGTATTGGCGTTGCTACCAACAGGATCAGCTTGTTTAATAACATCAACTTCCTTAACCCGGCATCGTACGCGGCCATGAGTTTAACTACTATTGATGTTGGTATTTACAGTAATTTTTCAACCCTGAGCCAAACCGGGCAAACCAGCCAAAGCAACAAAAACTTCAGGTTAAGCCACATCGCCTTTGGTATTCCGGTTAGTAAGCACTCCGCACTAAGCTTTGGTTTATTGCCATATAGCGAACGAGGGTATAATTATAAAAAATCGGTTAGCAATTTAGGCACTTCATCGCCTGCTGATACCAATGTAACCAATTATAGTTATAATGGCGATGGCGGCTTATCAAAAGCCTATATAGGGTATGGTTTTACAATAGCCAAGCACCTGTTAATAGGGGCTAATGTGTCGTATATATTTGGTAACCTTAAGGATAACACTACCACCGAAACACCTGATCTGGCCGGATTTTTAAACACCAAAATTGAACAAACCAATTCAATCGGCGGTTTAAATTACGACTATGGCCTGCAATATTCCATCGACCTTTCTCAAACAAAACACGTTATTTTGGGCTACTCGGCTTCAGCAGGGTCAAAGCTTAACTCACAATCCAGTTTTATTGTAAGCCACTATACCAACGATGCTAATGGTAACCCTAACATAGCTGTTGATAGTGTTATTAACAGGCAGGGCGCATCGGTAAAACTGAAGCTGCCGCAAATAAACAGGTTTGGGGTATCGTTCCAAAATGATGGTAAATTTTTAGTTGGCGCCGATTATTCGATGGGCCAATGGTCAAATTACAGCATAAATGGTCAAAATCAGGGTTTGGTAAATAGCCGCACCATTAATGTTGGCGCGCAAATTACCCCAAACATTGGTACCATTCGCAACTACCTGGCTACTGTTGATTACCGTATTGGGGGTATTTATGATGAAACCTATATGGTTGTAAACAACACCCGGATAAAAAGAATGGCCGTTACCGCCGGTTTGGGTTTGCCTTTACGCCCAAACAACGGGAGTTTTTACAAAATCAATATATCGGCCGAGGTTGGCAAAAGGGGCACACTGGCCAATAGCCTGGTTAAAGAGAACTACATCAACCTGCGTTTAGGCTTTACGCTTAACGACAGGTGGTTTACCAAATATAAATTTGATTAATAACATGATGTACCAAGGGGCAAAATGTATAAAAGGCTTAGGCCTGCTGTTATTGCCGCTGCTTGCCTGTTCCATATCGTCCTGCGAAAACGACCTGAACAAGGTTAAAGAGATAGCATCTACCGAGATGGGCGTAGTAGTTGAACCAACAACCGGTGTTGACTTGATCATGAGCGACTCGGCAAAAGTAAAGCTGCACTTGTTGGCCCCGCTTATGTTGCAGTACCAAACAAAAGATCCTTATAAGGTAATGCCCAAAGGCGTAAAGGTTATACTTTACGATAAACAAACCCAGCAGGAATCGGGCAATATTGTTGCAGATACAGGTATTTCCCGCGATAGCAAAAAGCTTATAGAGTTTCATAAAAATGTTGTGGCAACCAATGCCAAGGGCGAAACCTATAAATCCGACGAGCTTTACTGGGACCAGACTACAAAAAAAGTTTATTCGCACAAGCCAGTACAGGTAACCATGAATGGCGGCAACGTGATGAACGGCGATAGCTTTGAAAGTGACGATGCCTTCCTGCACCCCACCCTTAAAAGCAGTACCGGTATATTTCACGTGGACGAAAAAGTGACGCAATAATGTTATTTTTTTCAGGAAAATTTTGTGTTATAGAATTTTACTAAAAATTGTATCTTGCGCCCTCTTTTAAAAGAATATAATAATTACAGAAGTATATGGGTATAATGGGTTTCTTGCGCGAACGGATGGGAAAAATCCTGGCAATCTTTATTGGGGTTGCACTTTTTGCATTCATCGTGAGCGAGGTAGTAAGATCAGGTGGGTCTTTTTTTAGAGACGACCGCAGCGAACTTGCCGAAGTAAACGGCGAAAAGGTTCAATTAGATGAGTTTAATAAAAGGCTCGACCAAAACACAAATCAGTTTAGGCAACAATCGGGGCAAAGTCTTTCGCCCCAGATATTAAACTATGTTCAGGAAACTACCTGGAACCAGGTGGTAAGCGAGTTGTTGCTTAATAAAGAGATTGAAAAATTGGGCTTAACTGTAGGGGATGATGAAGCTGCCGCTATGGTAACCGGTAATAACCCCGACCAGCAAATAACCCGTGTGCCACAATTTGCCGACCAGCAAACCGGCCAGTTTGATAAAAATAAGCTAAACCAGTATTTAAGCTTTATATCATCGTCAAAAGCTGATACCGCTGCAAAACGCCAGTGGGGAGAGTTTCTGAAACAGGTATTTGAGGCCAAACAAAAAACCAAGTATATGGCAATTGTTACCAACGGTTTGTACGTAAACTCACTGGAAGCCAATGATGATTACCTGGCAAAAAATAAACTGGTAAGCTTTAAATATGCTACGCTTGATTATGCATCAATCCCTGATGCTAAAGTTAGTTTGACTGATGCAGATTACAGCGCCTACTATGATGCCCACAAAGCGGAATTTAAAAATCAGCAGGAAACAAGAACATTTGATTATGTGGCCTTTAATGGCGCCCCTTCAAAAGAAGATAGCGCTGCCATTAAAACCGAGGTTAACAAACTGGTTGATAGCATTAAGGTAAGCACTAACGATTCGCTTTTTGTACAAATTAACTCCGAAACAAAAACGCCGCTTGTGTTTCAGAAAAAAGGTTCGTTTGAGCCTAAATTAGATACTTTGATGTTTAACGCTGCCAAGGGCTTTGTTTATGGGCCTTACGTATCAAACGGAAGCTATAAAATTGCTAAACTGAGCGATGTTAAAACTACTTTTGATTCGGTAAGAACAAGGCATATTTTAATTAACCCCCAGGCCGAAGGCGGTGTAGAAAAAGCAATTGCGAAAGCAGATTCAATTAAAAAATTAATTGAAGGCGGCAGGCCGTTTACAGATTTTGTTGCAACTTTCTCGGTTGATAAGGGCAGCGCTGTTAAGGGCGGCGAAATACCATCGTTTGATGTTAATGGCATGATGGCAGGTAGCCCGAACCCAATAGCCGCTGAATACGCAAATGCTGCTTTCAAAGTAAGCAAAGGCAGCCTGGTTGTTGTAACCTCGCAATTTGGGGTGCACCTTATACAGGTTGAAGATCAAAAAGGATCTGTAAAATATATTAAAGTTGCAGTTGTTGATAAACCAATTGTTGCCAGCAGTAAAACACAAACCGTAGCTTACAGTAAGGCCCAGGGATTTTTAGGCGCTTTAACCACAGATAATTTTGATGCTGAAGCTAAAAAAGAAGGCTTGAAAAAGCTTACTGCCGATGATGTAACAGGTACCGCAGCAGGCTTACCAGGTTTAGACAATGCCCGCGAGGTTGTAAGATGGGCCTTTAAAGCTAAGAAGGGCGACCTTGCGGAAAAAGTATTTTCAGTAGGCGATCAATATATCATTCCTCGTTTAACCGAAATTAAACCCAAAGGTATTTTACCGCTTGAAACCATTAAAAAACAAATTGAACCTGCTGTACGCAACGAGGTAAAAGCAAAGCAACTGGGTGAAAAATTTGCAGCTGCATTAAACGGTTCATCAACAATTGACCAGGTTGCCCAAAAGGCAGGTACTAAAGCTGTGCCTGTTCAAAACATTGTTTTTGCAAATCCAATTATACCGGGCCAGCCGGGTGCAGAATATAAGGTTGTAGGTTCTATTTTTGGTTCGCAACCGAATAAACTTTCAAAACCGGTTAACGGACAACAAGGTGTATTTGTGTTTGTTGTTGATGGATTTACAAATCCTGCCGCGCTTACCAATAACTTAAGACAAAAACAACAAATAGCACAAACTTTGATACAACGTGCCGACGGACAGGTATTGGAAGCCTTGAAAGATAATGCTAATGTAAAAGATAACAGGGCTAAACTGTTATAATATAAATTAAAGTAATTTTACATCCGGGAGCAGCGTTAAACCTGTCTCCCGGATTTTTTTTGCCTGTGGGTTTTTAAATTGTTAAAAAAAACTGTCATGCTGAGGAACGAAGCATCTATTCGCGAACTTTTCTATCAGCCATACACAACTGATAGATCCTTCGTACCTCAGGATGACAGTAGACTTGGATATACCAGGGACAGGTACGGTGTTTACAAGGGCAAAATCAAACTCATAACATTTTAGAGTTTAAAAATTAGGATTTAGAATTTAGTGAATTAGGATTTAGAATTCAACGTTATGGATATACAGGAAAACATAGTAAATAAAGTAGCCCAAAGCGGTTTGGTTACTTTAGATCCCGCATCGTTTTACCCGCCGGGCGAACGTGTTATTTACGACATTAAGGATAACCTGTTCCATGGCCTGATGCTGCGCGAAAAAGATTTACGCGATTTTATAAAGGAACACGACTTTACGCAATACCAGGACAAAAACGTAGGCATTACCTGCAGCGCCGACGCTATTGTACCAACCTGGGCCTACATGCTGCTGGCAAACCGGATGGCCCCTTATGCGCGCGAAATTGTTTTTGGCGATGCCGCTGTATTGGAAACGGTGCTTTTTGAAAAGGAGATAGCCAAGGCCAACCTGGAACAATACGCAGGCCAGCGAATTGTATTGAAAGGCTGCGGAGATATAGCGGTACCCGTTTCGGCCTATGTGGAGCTTACAAAAAAATTAACCCCAATAGTAAAAAGCATCATGTTTGGCGAACCATGTTCTACAGTGCCAATTTATAAACGTAAAGATTAATATTAACTATTTGCTTTTCATTGAATCCCGCTAACCAATAGTTTCCGGCTCATGCAATAAAAATGGGTTTAAACCATTTACAATATCGATTGTCCTATTCATGTGCTGGTTATAAACAGAAATTGGCAGCAGTTAAAAAGCAAATATTAATGAAAAAAATCTTCTCGTGCTCCTTGTTCTTTGTATTGTTTTACACTTCGGGCTTTGCACAGGAACTTACAAAAGTTACTGAGCCTGTATTTAAAGTGGGCGAAAAACTGAGTTATAAAATGCAATACGGCTTTTTTAAGGCGGCCGAAGCCAACATCAGGATTGAAGCCAGCGACAAAAAATTACCGGGCAACGCTTTTCATTTGATTGCCGAAGGAAAAACAGCAGGTACCTTTGATATATTTTACAAGGTGCGCAATCGCTACGATTCTTATGTAGATCAAAATACATTGTTACCTTACTTTTACAGTGAAGACCGGCACGAAGGCAAATGGAAGCATACCGACAAAGCTACCTTTGATCAAAAAGACAATAAAGTAACCGCTAATAAAGGCGAATTTTCATTTAAAGGCAATTCATTTGATTTTGTATCGGCTTATTATTTTGCACGTACTATAGATGTATCCAAACTAAAAAAAGGCGAGACATTTGACCTGCAATATTTTTTAGAGGATGGCTTTCATAAAATGAATATTACTTACGTAGGTACAGAAACTATTAAATGTGATATGGGTACTTTTAACTGTTTGAAATTTAACCCCACAATTATCCCTGGCCGTATTTTCCGTAAGGATAGTAAGTTGTACCTTTGGATAACTAATGATGGCAACAGGATACCTGTAAAGGCACATGTTGAAGTTATTTTAGGCAGTATAACAATGGAGCTTCAATCGGCAAGCGGATTGAAGTATCCGCTAAACCCCATAATGAATTAAATTAAAATATGATAGAGGTAGGTAACGTGTTGGTGCACGAGGATGTGATAAAGGAAAACTTTGTTTGCAATTTAAACAAATGCAAAGGCGCCTGTTGCCTGGAAGGCGACTCGGGGGCTCCCCTGAATGCCGACGAACTTGATATTTTAAAAGAAATATATCCAAAAGTAAAGCCTTACCTAACCGCCAAAGGTATCAAAACCATCGAAAAGGTGGGTACTTATGTAAAGGATTTTGAAGGCGATTACACCACCCCCTGTGTAGACACCAACAAAGAGTGCGCTTATGTGATTTGGGAAAACGGAATCACTAAATGCGGTATCGAAAAAGCTTATGAAGAAGGCGCTGTTACCTGGAAAAAACCCATCTCCTGCCATTTATATCCCATCCGCATTACTGCATACCCTGAATTTGATGTATTAAACTATGATCGCTGGAGCATTTGCAGCCCCGCCTGCACTTTTGGCGACGAACTAAAAGTACGTGTTCACGAGTTTTTAAAAGGCCCGCTGATCCGCAAATATGGTGCAGATTGGTACCAGGAATTGGAAAACGAAGTGGCAGGAAGGTAAGCGGGCTTACGGTTAGGGGTAAACTGCTTTGTTATGCTGTTTTAAGACGTTGAGGTCGATTTTAATTGCACTTTGCCTGGTTTCCCTTTTAAAAAGCCGACAATGTGTTTTAAGCGACTTATGGCTTTTGCACAAAATATTCTGTAAATTTGTTTGATACCAAAATGGAGGTTAAAATGAAACCCGAAATTACATTGCCACCAAATGGGCTATTCAAAACCCATAAAGCATATTCGCCCGAAGAAATACTTGCTGCGGGCGGGGCCACCGCTTTCGGTAAGAAATCAGGCAAAAACAATAAAAGTTTAATTAAGGCTTTGAAGAACGCCCCGCCGGCCGAGCCCTTCACCCAACAAGAATGGGATCAAACCATGCAGCAGCTAAAAGATTCTAAGTAGTAAATTTATTATTTGATACCAACATTATTTTAGCTCTAATCCGGTCAAATAATTACGATAATATTATAGGTTAAATAAATCCTGATAATGTGCCCGTTTATATTTCTGTGGTTTCAGAAGCTGAGATCAAATCAATTGCTATACAAAACAACTGGGGCATTAACCGGCGGAATAAACTTAACCTGTTTTTAGACAATATCAATATTGTTGAAATCAGCCAGATTTTTGTCAACACATACACGGAGATCGACAGTTATTCTCAACGTCGAAATCCTGCTTTTGTTGATTATCCTTTCTCTACCCATCGGAACATGGGCAAAAATGATTTATGGATTGCTTCATTAGCTGCGTTGCTTGGGTTACAACTTGTTACCACCGATGGAGATTTTGACCATTTAAACGGCGTGTTTTTTGATGTGCAAAAGCTAACACCTACATTGTAAAACAGTATAGTAAACAAGCACCGGCTTAATTTACTTAAAGTTGAAATCTTATGGTGACTATCAAAAATTTGCTAGGTCATACAAAAGCTTTAAAACATGCCCACCAACTCTTTCAAATGCCCTATCTGTACGGGTACATCGTTGGGCTTTGGTGCATTAAAAGGATTAAAATAAATAGCATCCATACCAAACCCTAAAGCGCCGTAAATATCGGCTTCCAGGCTATCGCCAATCATGACGCTTTCTTTTTTGTTGGCTCCTGCAAGGTCTATCGCATGCTGAAATATAGCTTTATCGGGTTTGTTGACACCTACATCCTCAGAAATGATAATGTTTTTAAAATAGCCCGCCAGGTTGCTGCCTGCAATTTTTATCCGGGTGGAGTCTTTAAATCCGTTGGAGATGAGGTGTAACGTATATTTTGATTGCAGATAAGCGAGGGTTTCATGGGCGTGCGGAAACAGGTTTGTTTTTGTAGGGCACAACTGCACATAGGCATCCTCAAAATCAACAGGCATCAGGTCGGGGTGCAGGCCAAGATCGGTAAAGGTGCGTTTAAAACGTGCATCACGCAGTTCGTCTTTAGTGATTTGCCCGGTATGGTATTGTGCCCAAAGCTGGTGGTTATTGCGCGTATAAGTTTCAATAAACAAGCCGGCAGAAGTAAGGCCGATACGTTCCAACTGGTGAAGGTGATAAAGTTCATGCAAAGCCTCCTCCGCATTTTTATCAAAATCCCAGATGGTATGATCAAGATCGAAAAAGATGTGCTTTTTGATTTCAGATTGATTTTTCATTTGGATATTATGCATTTGCGATACGAAGGGACAACATCCGCCAGTCAATTATCCGTCGCCCTGCAAAGTTCGTTATTAGATTGGTTGTCGCTACCTTTTTTTGTTTTTTTAACATTAACAGCTGATTCGCCCTCAAAATATAACCGCGGCAACCCGGGCGTAAATAAGCCTTCATTTCGCCGGCCATATTCTGTCTCAAATCTCATATCAACATCTCATATCTCCTTCGGCGATATCCAAAAGTTATTGTATCCCAACCCTATTTGAATATCGATGAGTTCCTGTTGCAGCATCTCCAATACGGCCAAAAAATTGTATACAAAATGTACCTTATTTTCCGACTCTTTGGCCAACGCCTTAAAATCAAGCATCTTGTTGATTTTAAGTAGATCGGCTACAGCCTGCTTTTGTTTTTCGATGGTGTAGGGGTATTGCACTACCGTGTGTTTTACCTCTTCGCTGCGGTTAAGGTAGTTGCGCATTAGCCGTTCATGCACCATCATAAGCTTGTACAGGCTTATTTCTGATAGCTCTTCGCCGGGGAGCACTACTTTTTCTACCTGCTCCAGGTCATGTTTAATATTACCCCGTTTTTCCTGTTTAAAACGCTCTTCTTCATATGGCCGTAGTTCGTCGCACAGTTCCTTAAACTTTTTATATTCTATCAGCTTACGAATCAGGTTTTCCTTGGTATCGGTATCATCTGCGGCATTTTCGGCCTCGTAGCGGGGCAACAGCATTTTGGCCTTAATGCGCATCAGGGTTGCGGCAACAAATATAAACTCGCTGGCCAGCTCCATGTTCAGGCTGGTCATCTGGTGAATATAGTTCAAAAAATCGTCGGCAATTTTGGCAATAGGAATATCGTGGATCTCAAGCTCATCGCGCTCAATAAAAAACAGCAGCAGATCAAACGGACCTTCAAACTGGGGTAATCGTATGGCAAAGCTGTCGTCGGTCATGACTGTAAAAATAGGGAAGGAGAATCAAGAATCAAGAATCAGGAATCAAGATTTTTTGAATAGGTAGTCAACGTATACAAAAGGCGGTTTTGTCTTGGCTCTTGATTCTTAACTCTTGGTTCTTTTTAAATTGCCGATTAAAGCTAACAAGGGTGCTTCTGTCTTGATTCTTGGCTCTTGATTCTTGACTCTAACTCCGGGCTCTTTTTAATACAAATCGATATGCTTTATTTATAAATAATTAGTTTACTTTGTAGGTTAAATACAGATTACAAATGTCAATGCAGGTACCGGCCGGAGATTTATTGTCGAAAATAAATTACCCTTCTGATTTAAAGCAACTTAGCGAAGATCAACTTGAACAAGTTTGCCAGGAGCTGCGCCAGTATATCGTCGATGTAGTATCGGTAAATGGTGGCCATTTTGCCGCCAGCCTGGGTGTTGTTGAGCTTACCGTGGCATTGCAATACGTTTTAAACACCCCTTACGACCAATTAGTTTGGGATGTAGGGCACCAGGCTTACGGCCATAAAATACTCACAGGGCGCCGCGAAGCATTTCACACCAACAGGATTTATAAAGGCATCAGCGGTTTTCCCAAGCGATCTGAAAGCGAATATGATACTTTTGGTGTTGGCCACTCGTCAACATCTATATCTGTTGCTTTGGGAATGGCCGTGGCATCGCATTACAAAGGCGAAACCGACAGGCAGCACGTTGCCGTTATTGGCGATGGCGCCATGACAGCAGGTATGGCCTTCGAAGCTTTGAACCATGCCGGTATCGAAAACTCCAACCTGCTGGTGATCCTGAACGACAATAACATGTCTATCGATCCTAATGTAGGTGCTTTGAAGGAATACCTTACGGATATTACTACTTCAAAACCCTATAACCGTTTCAGGGATGATATTGCACACGTGCTGGCCAAGCTATCGGCTATTGGCCCTGATGCATTTAAAATAGCCCAAAAGCTTGAAAAAAGCATAAAAGGAACCCTGCTTAAACGGAGCAACTTTTTTGAAGCATTAAAATTCAGGTATTTTGGGCCGATAGACGGGCACGATGTAAACCACCTGGTAAAAGTTTTAAAAGATCTGCGCGATATTCCGGGCCCTAAAATATTACATTGCGTTACCACCAAGGGTAAGGGCTACGCCCTGGCCGAAAAAGACCAGACCAAGTGGCATGCCCCCGGTTTATTTGATAAAATTACCGGCGAGATAAAGAAAGCCAAATACGATAAACCACAGCCACCTAAATACCAGGATGTGTTTGGCCATAGCATCATTGAACTGGCCGAGCAAAACCCTAAAATAATGGGTATTACGCCGGCTATGCCATCAGGCTGTTCATTAAACCTGATGATGAAGGCGATGCCTAACCGTGCTTTTGACGTGGGTATTGCCGAGCAGCACGCCGTAACTTTCTCGGCCGGCCTGGCAACACAGGGTCTGGTTCCGTTTTGTAATATCTACTCCAGCTTTATGCAAAGGGCGTATGACCAGGTGATACACGATGTGGCCATACAAAAACTAAATGTCGTGCTTTGTCTTGACCGTGCCGGTTTTGCAGGTGCCGATGGCCCAACCCACCACGGCGCTTATGATCTGGCCTATATGCGTTGCATCCCGAATATGACGGTATCGGCGCCAATGAACGAGGAAGAGCTGCGTAACCTGATGTACACAGCCCAGCAGGAAAACATGGGCCCCTTTGTAATAAGGTACCCGCGTGGTAACGGGGTGATGGTTGATTGGCAACGCCCGTTCAAAGCGATACCTGTGGGCAAGGGCCGAAAAATTTGCGACGGCGAAGATGTGGCGATACTATCTATCGGCGCCATCGGGAACGAGGCTGTAAAAGCTATAGCCGCGCTAAATAACGAAGGCTACTACCCGGCTCATTACGATCTGCGTTTTGTAAAACCGCTTGACGAGGCCCTGCTGCATGAAGTATTCAGGAAATTTGATAAAGTAATTACCGTTGAAGACGGTTGCCTTGAAGGCGGTATGGGTAGCGCGGTACTGGAGTTTATGGCCGATAACGGCTATCAGAAAACCCAGGTGAAACGCTTAGGCATACCCGACAGGATAGTTGAGCATGGCGAGCAGCCCGAGCTTTGGGCCGAATGTGGTTTTGATGCAGACGGAATTGCCAGGCAGGTTAAAAACTTAGGCGCACAGCGCAACGCGCATACAATAGCATCGTAAAAAAATAAAAGTATAATTTACGCCCCCTTTATACAAGCGGTATGGTGTGGAATGATCTTTAAAATGGCAATGTCCACACCTCAAAGGCCCGGGCCGGCAAGAGCGGGGAGCGAAAGGGGAACTATTTCCTGAGCGTAGCGAAAGATCTTCGGCACGCTATAACTGCGATTAGCCTATCGGAATGCTACGATCGGAGATTTCTCTTCGATTGTTCGACAGTAGATATATTTACACGTTTACATGCATATGCTGAAGCTTTATGATATGTATAGGGCGCATGTATTGCTTTTTACTTTAAAATGCCAAAACCATAGCAATCTTATAAAAAAATTGAAGTTATATTAGCTGCAATTATATGAAAACATCTGTTACCTCATTGCTGCTGATATTTTGCCTGCAAACCGCTTTTTCACAAACGCAAATCCTTCCAAAATTTTTGCGTAAAATGTATTTAAACAAGGATAGCACAAAAAAAAGCAGCTTTGTGATTTTACCTGTACTGAGCTCCGCGCCCGAAACCGGCCTTGAAGCAGGAGGTGCGGGTTTATATTCTTTTTATACCGATTCGTTAAAAAGCAGCACCCGGGTATCAAATATTTTTGGTTACGCCACGATTACCACAAAAGGACAAAGCCGCTTAAGCTTAAATACCAGCTACTGGACTCCCAACAATGGTTATCATTATACTGCCGGTATTAGCTTCATCAACTTTCCGGTTAACTTTTATGGTATTGGCAATAATACCCGTAGTACCGATGTAGTACGTATAGGCTTTAAACGGACTAAGGCATATTTAGGGGTCGAAAAAAAACTGACTGATAACTTATATGCGGGTATAGTAGCAGGCGCTATTCAATACAGAATCCCTCCGGAACCAACCAATACTATTTTTTACACCGACCGGAGGGTTGAAAACCACGGCGGCGGCAGCAATATCTATCTTGGCCCAAGCATCACATTTGACAGCCGCAATAACAATACCTATACTACAAAAGGTATGATAATTACAAGTTCGTTTGAGATAATTAAGGGCTTTGGCAATAAAGGTTATGACGGCGGCTTTTTAAATATAGAGTACTCGCAGTTTTTTGCTTTAACAAAAAAGCTGGTTTTAGGTGTAGATATACAGGAGCAAAGCCTTACCGGCCGTAGTTCGCCGTTTTATTGGTTGCCGGCGTTGGGGAATGACGAACTCATGCGCGGCTATTACAACGGCCGTTACCGCGACCGAAACCTGCTTGCCGGCCAAACTGAACTGCGCTACCGCCTAAGCCAGCGCATTGGTGTTGTAGGTTTTGTGGGCACCGGCGAAGTTTTTAATAAAAGCTTCAGCTGGGCACAATTAAAACCTAATTATGGCGGTGGTGTACGCTACTTTTTCGATATTGAAAAAGGTATCAGCGTGCGTGCCGACTACGGAATAGGCCAAAAAAATCCGGGCGAAAAAAGGCAAAGTGGTTTTTACGTAGCATTGGGACAGGCGTTCTAACATCATAACGTATTTCGGTTTACATAAACATCGTTTTGAACACCGGCTACACAACTTTTTCAATTTGTTTCAACGTCCGAAGTTGACATGCCACTCATCGTGAGTTTCATTTATTCAACAAAAAACCCGGCGTTAACCGGGTTTCTGTGTCTTTATTTCTTTGTCCAAACATTATTGTCCGGGTTGTAATCCGGTAAAACTTTGTCGGGATCGTAGGTAACAGATTCTATTTCTTCTGTCGATGGATATTTAAACGTCCAGGTAGCATTGCGTTCCCAAACTTCGACAGGCAGTTTCAGCCTATCTACTTTACCGCTTTTTGTTTTTATTTCCAGTATAACCGGCATTGCCATTTTACCAAGATTATCAACGGTTATCATGGCTCCTTTTGAGGCATCGTTATCAACATACTTGACATCGCTCACGGCAACATCCAAACGCCAGTTGTTCAGGAACCAGCCTCTCCAGAACCATTGCAGGCTCTCGCCGGATGCATTTTCCATGGTGCGGAAAAAGTCATCAGGTGTTGGGTGTTTAAATGCCCAACGTTTGATATAGGTTTGGAATGCGAAATCAAAACGTTCGGGGCCTAAAATTTGCTCGCGCAATAAGGTAAGGCCGGCACCTGGTTTTGAATATAGTAATGTACCGGTGTTCCTTTCTTTAAGGTTAGCGGGCTGGCTTAGCATCGGCTCCAGGCCGGGCCGGGTATAGGTATCGCCAATTTTATGCATATCGCCAGGTTTGCGGGCATACTCCCCGTTGTTAAAATCAGCAGTCGAAAGAGTATTGATAAAAGTATTGAAACCTTCATCCATCCAACCGTATAAACGCTCATTTGAGCCCACAATCATCGGGAACCAGGTGTGGCCAAACTCATGGTCGTTAACGCCCCAAAGGCCGGCTTTTTTGGCCCTGTACCCGCAGAACACAATACCCGGATATTCCATACCACCAACAATGCCTGCAACTGCGGCGGCGGCAGGATAAGGAAATTCAAACCATTTTTTGGAGTTATATTCGATAGATTTTTTTACATATTCTGTTGAGCGGGCCCAGGCATCGATTCCATCACTCTCAACCGGGTATGCCGAAATAGCGATAGACTTTTTACCGCTTGGCAAATCCATTTTGGCGGCATCAACAATAAACGCGGCCGATGAAGCCCATGCAGCATCCCTCGCGTTTTTTATTTTAAAGTGCCATGTAAGTGTTGATTTACCGGCTGGCCGCGATTTAGGATCGGTAACCTCAGCTGCCGAACGGATAACTACCGTTTTTTCGCTCGCGGCGGCTTGTGCCCAGCGTTTTTGTTGTTCGGGTGTGTAAACCTCGGCTGGGTTCAATAATTCGCCAGAAGCCACTACAATGTGGTTTGCCGGGGCGGTAATGCTCAGGTCAAAATCGCCGTATTCCAGGTAAAACTCACCCGGGCCTGTGTAAGGCTGCGTATTCCATCCCATTACTTCATCGTACACACACATACGCGGGTACCACTGGGCTACGGTATAAATTTTGCCGTTTTTTGACGCTTTATCATCCAGGTATCCCATACGGTCAGATCCGTAGTTAGGAGATACAAATGAATATTCAATCTTCAACTTTACAATACCACCATTGGCAGTTACCTGTTTTGGCAAAAATACTTGCATGCGGGTATCACTTACCAGGAATTTAACATCGGTGGCAATACCTTTTGCATCAACAGCTTTTACAGATTTTATTTTATAACCTGCTTCAAATGCTTCGCCACGGCCCCAGTTACGGCTGCCGGTTGGCGGAACGATTGCCGTACCGCGCGAATCTAACTTAAACAAATTCTGATCCAGCTGCATCCACAAAAAGCTTAAGTTTTGCGGGCTGTTGTTGGTGTAAGTTAAAATTTCGGAGCCGGTAATCAGGTTGCTTTTGTCATCCAGTGTGGCGGCCAAAGCGTAATCAGCACGATTTTGCCAATATTTTGGACCGGGCTGCCCATCGGCTGCGCGGAACTCGGTACCATTTTTAGTATAAAATGGAGGGCCAAAGGTTTCATGATAACTGTAATCAGATGCCGGCGCGGCTGTTGGAGGAGGGGTTGGCGCCTGTTGTGCGTTAACGGCAGCAAAAGCCATCATAAAGGCCGTACTTAAACCGGCCATTAGTTTTAAATTCATTTCAGTCAATTTTGAGAATACAAAGCAAGTATACACAAAAAAGCTTTTTTAAACCGCCCGTAAAATGATTGTTACGCGTTTGTTAATTAGTAAATGACTGAATTAGTGAATTATTGATTTTTCTTGCAATAACCTATTAATCAGGTAGATTTAATTTAGTTTGACTAACCCTACTTCCCCAAAAAATGATCTTCATAAACCTTCTCATCAAAGCCAAAAAACAGGAAACCGCCATCTTCAATAACCGGGCGTTTAATCATGCTGGTTTTTTGTTGTAATAATTGCAGGGCGTCGGTATTTGTTTTAACGCTGTCTTTTACTTCCGGGTCAAGCTGTTTCCAGGTTAGGCCTTGCTTGTTCATGAATTTTTCATATCCGGCTTTTGTGTCCCATTCCTGTAGCTTTTGGGTGCTAACGCCCAGTTTTTTAAAATCCTGGAAATCGTAATCTACTTTGTTTGCTTTAAGCCAGTCGAGGGCTTTTTTTACTGTATTGCAATTGGTAATTCCGTAAACTTTCATACCGCAAATCTATTGATTTCCGCCGCCACTTTTGCTACCGCCGCCTTTGGTATCATCATTATTGATACCACGCTGGTTCTTTTTAATATCACCATTAAGTTTACCAAATTTATAGTTAAGCCTTATGGCAAAATTACGGTAAGGGTTGGTGCCGCTGTATGTATTGTAAAAATCATTGGAGCGGGTATAGCCATGATAGGTACGATATTTACTGTAGGGATTATTAGCAACCAGCGACACGGTAAACGTCTTCTTGAAAAATTCCTTCGAGGCCACATACGAGTTAAATATAAAATTGCTTGATTTTCCCTGCAGCGTTACATCGCCGCTAAAGAAACCCGCGTCAAGCGCCAGCCGGTAGCCGCCATCAAATTTATAGGCAAGGTTTCCGAAAGCACGGCCGGTATAGCCGTCGTTGGTATAAAAGCTGCCATTATAGGTGCCTTTCAGCCAAATGTGCGAAATTTCGCCATTAATGCTAACGGTAAACTTTTTAGTAATATTAAAATTGGTATTCAGGTTTAAGCCAAGGGTACGATTGCTGCCTAAGTTTTGATAGGTGGTATAGGTAACGGTATCAATCAGGGTACTCACATTTTGGATGGAGTTATTGGAGAACGCGTAGCTTAACCCGGCGTTAATTGATCCTTTTGAAAAATTACTGTAAGTAAGCTCAAACGTATTGTTAAGTTCGGGCCGCAACTGCGGGTTACCGGTAGTTACAAACTTAGGGTTTGAATTATCAACAAAAGGATTAAGCTGGTATATGCCCGGGCGCTGAATGCGTTGGGTAAATCCAAAATTGAAACTGCTTGTTTTAAAACTGCGTTGTATGGATACTGATGGGATAAGGTTGTTGTATCCCCTGTCCAGCGGTGTGCCGGTAAAATCGGCGTTTACTTGGGTATGCTCCAGGCGTAAACCGCCTTTGGCTGTCCATTTGGTAAATTTAACCTGGTAGGAGTTGTAGGCGCTGTATACATCCTGGTGGTAATCAAATGTATTGGTTTGACTGGCATCAATAACATAATCTCCGGTGCCGGCATCCTGGTTCTCGCGCCTGTAATCGCTAAAATTATTGCGCAGGATAACTTTACCGCCGGCTTCCAGGTTCACTTTTTTAAAGGGGTAAACATAATCTAACTGAAAGGTATGCTCTTTATTACCCGCGTTATTATACTGCCTGAAATTTGGATTATTGGTGGCATCAAAATTCACTCTTTCGCTAAAACTATTGCTATTGTACTGATTACTTGGCGAGTAGCTGTATTTATAGGATGCAGTAAGTAACTCGTCCTTTTTGTTTTTGAAGCCTAACTGGTAATTAACAGATATGTCTGTTCCCTTATCGTGGTTTACCCCGTCATTTAAGCTGCGGTAAGCCTGGGCAACACTACCATCGCTTTTTATTTGTGTAGATGCCTGATCGCCTGCCTGGTTAAAATTCCCCCTAAAAAGTTCAAACGAACCGGTAAGCAGGTTCAAACTATCCAACTCGTAACTTAATTCGGCATTGGCATATTTGTATTTACCCTCAAACGAACCATTGCCATTTTGATTCAATACCGATTGTGTAAGATTTTGCGTTTGCGAACTTTGGGTACTATTGCTAACCCGGTTTTGATTACCAAAACCTGCATAGCCCGACAAACCGAACTTGCCTTGCTTTACTGTAGCATTTAAGTTATATCCCGGCCCCCAAATGCTGTTAAAGCGCGAATTGATACTGCCATTATAACCCTGGTCGGCATTTTTTTTGGTGATGATATTGATAATGCCCGATAAACCCTCCGCGTCGTATTTTGCCGGTGGTGTGGTAATCACTTCTATCCTTTCAATATTGGTAGCTGGCATCGCTTTTAACACATCCGACGGATTTTTAGCCATCAGGGCTGATGCTTTTCCGTTTACCAATATCTTGTAATTACCGCTCCCTTTTAGCTTGATCTTGTCGTCACCATCAACCGATAGCAAAGGTACCTTACGCATCATATCCAGTGCAGATATCGCTTTACTTTCAGGGTCGGCCTGTACATCATAAGTAAGCCGGTCAACCTCCTGTTTCATGACAGGCCTTACAGCGGTAATGCTCACCTCGCCCAATTGCTTGCTGGCTGCCGACATATATATCTTGCCCGCATCAACGGAAGGCCCGGCAGATTTTACAGGAAACGTTTTAGTGGCAAAGCCAACAAATGCTACTGCCAGCTGATAGGTTTTACCTTCGGGTGCTTTAAGCTCAAAGCTGCCGTCGTCCTTTGTAAGGGTGCTTTTTACGGAGGCCTTTGTGCCTGCATCCTGTAAAACAACGGTAACATAACCCAACGGCTTATTTGCGGCCGAATCAATAACAACACCTTTAAAAATGATGTTGGCGGGGCCGGGGGCTTGCGCTATCGCCAGTATGGAGAAACAACAGCAAATTACTGTTAGTAAAAATTTATACATAAGGAATTTAGGTGATATGACGCGGCAAGATACCCATGTGTTGCAACACGGGACAACTATTTAACACTTTTTAACTAATTGGTTAGTTGTCAGCCGGTAAATTTTTTATTTGTTAAACCTGGTCATGGTTAGTTCGGTGCCGATGGTACAAAAACTCTTAACCATTTCTATCGACCGGTCAACTAGCGCAGGCAGTTCGGGTTTTTCGTCATCATCAAAACCACTCAAAACATAATCAACCTGCCTGCCTTTCGGGAAGTTATCACCCACTCCAAAACGCAGGCGCGCGTAATTGTTATGGCCAAGTGTAGCCTCAATATGTTTTAAGCCATTGTGCCCTGCAGCGCTGCCTTTAGGTTTTAAGCGCAGGGTGCCTAAAGGCAGGGCAATATCATCAACAATAACCAGCACATTTTCCAGCGGGATCTTTAAGTCTTTCATCCAATGGTTCAGCGCTTTACCACTTAGGTTCATGAAGGTAGTAGGTTTAATGAGGCAAAGGGTACGGCCTTTGAAAGATACTTCGGTATAATAGGCCAGCCGCATATTATAAAACTTAGCCCCTTCCTGTTTAGCCAGTTCATCAAGTACCATAAAACCGATATTATGCCTGGTATCTGCATATTCGGGCCCTATATTTCCAAGTCCTACTATTAAGTATTTCATTTGAGGGGCAAAGATAAAAGATTTTTAGATTAAGGATTTGATGGGCTGAAGCATGGGCAGGGAAATCGCGTTTAAAATCAAGAAAAAAAGGAGGCACCTACGGAGCCAAAAAAAGAGACACTTTTCACTATAAACACATAACTCCGCTGGAGTTGAAAATAGTCGGCGAATCATTGACTCCAGCGGAGTCTCGTGTTTATAGTAAAGGAAAGCTAAAAGCCAGGTTCCGTAGGTGTCTCCTCTTTAAAAGCGATTTCGCTGGAAGTGCGGGCAGGGACATCGCTTTTAAGCTCACAAAAGAGTAATTTGTTTTGCGCAAAGATGCTGAAGGTGCTAAAAAAGTTATGAGTTGTTTTATTTAGCAATCTTCGCCAAAAATCCGTTTACTGTACAGCTTTTCTACCGGCTATAACCTGGTGGGCCATTTTGGGTAGGTTTACATTGCCGCTGTGGCTTTCAAAATTGATTTTATGATAGTTAATTAACCAGGTATCGTCATGCTTTGCCAGCTTGGTGTGGTAAGTTGCAGTAACGGTCCAAACCTGGTCGTCAAGAAAATGATCGGTTACTGTACTATAAAAAACATCGGCTGCCTTACCATTAAGCTGAACCCTGAATGCCGAAAGCTGGTGATGGGTTTTATCGAAACCGGGCAAAAACGAAGCCCAGTTATCTACTACCTGTGCCGGGGAAAGTTCGATTGGGCCTAAACCGCTCATTGATGAGTAATCGACCATAACCACAGGGGCCAATGTGCTTTCTATCAGCGCCCAGTCACGGTCATCCGCACCTTTAAATAAATTAGTAACCGTATTGATTATTTTATTGCCTTCCATGGTATTTAGATGTAAAGCTATCGAATTTGTTTCAAACCAATAGATAAATCAATAAATACCCTTAAAAACATGCATACATGAGGCAATTAACAAACTGATACTACCTGGCGTATTGCTTTACCAACCTATCAACTATTTGCGCGGTTTCGTCCGGAAAATCTACAATGATCTTTTTATCGTCGTTAATCCATTTAGTTAAGTGGCCTCCAAAGGTATCATTGATTTCGGCAACTACCGGAACGCCCAGCTTCGAGGCCGACAGGGCGTTGCATTGCTGTTCGTATTGGCCTTTCATGGGTATCATCATTACCTTTTTTCCAAGGAATAGCGCCTCGGCAGGGCCTTCAAACCCTCCACCGGTTAGCAGGCCTTCGCAACTGGCCAGGCTTTTGTTAAAGGCTTCGTTATTTACCGGGAATATTTCTACGTTGCCGGCTTGCATGGGCGTTTTTTGCCGCTTTGAAAACACCTGCCATTTCACATCTTTTACAGCACCTAAATGTTTCAATAGTGTTTTATCATCATAAGCGGGCAGGTAAACACTGTAATGCCCCAGGTTGCTGGTTTGCATCTGGCGAATCTCGCTGCGGATAACCGGCGTATTTATAAAGGTATCGTAACGCTCAAAATGGAAGCCTACATGATAGGTAGTGGGCGAATAATTTTTTAACAGCCATTGCGCAAAGGGATCCTTTTTTTCGGGCCGGGGCGTATTTGGCGATACAAAGGAACACTGATGGCTTAACGATACTGAGGGCACACGCTGAAATTTACAGGCCCAGGCGCTTACTGGTTCAAAATCATTAATCACCAAATCGTATTGTTTTAGGGGGAGGTGGCGCAAGTCGTGCCAAAACCGGCGCAGGTTCATAATTTTCCAGGTTGCCCAGTTGTCAACCCCGCCATTGGTGCCAAAAACAAAACTAACCCCATGAAACCTGTATTTCAAAGGTTGTGATAATGATACCTCGGCCTCGGTACCGCTCACCAGCAGGTCAACCTCGCCATACTGCTGTAATAAAGGAACAATTTCGCGGGCCCGGCTTATATGCCCGTTACCGGTTCCCTGTATGGCAAACAAAATTTTCATGTATATAGAATTGGGGGCAATTTAGCAAAAGGAAATGTTTTGGTGATATTAAAAAAGAAGCTAAAAGCAGAATGCAAAAAGCTTAAAGCTAAATAATGGATTTTCTATAAGATAAAAGAATGTTATGTGAAATTAATTAATAGATCCTATATAAATAACGAAAGATTTGATGGCGTTATCCAACGGGTTGATTTTGGGGTGAAGCATTTGCATAAGCGCCAGCATTTTTAAATTCGTAGCTTCCTGTAACTTAAATCCGTAGTAAGCATCTTATTGGGCATAAAAACATACCCATGTCCTTAGTCATAAAAAATCTTACTAAACAATATAACCAGCATAAAACCGGCCTTACCGATTATTCCGTTACCATCGAAAAAGGCGTACTGGGCCTGCTTGGCCCTAACGGCGCGGGTAAATCAACGCTGATGAAAATTATTGCCACTATTAGCAAACCTACAAAGGGCACTTTATTTTTAGATGGTGAGGATATTGTTGCCAATCCGGATAAAATCCGCAAAATATTGGGCTACCTGCCGCAGGATTTTGGGGTTTATCCCAACCTTAACGCCTACGAGTTTTTAGAATATATAGCAGCTATGAAAGGCGTAGGCGGCAATGGCTTACGTAAACGGATAGATATGCTGTTAGAAGGCGTTAATTTAACAGCCGATGCCAAACGCCCGATAGGTTCCTACTCCGGCGGGATGAAGCAAAGGATTGGTATTGCACAAGCGCTGCTGAATGATCCTAAAGTACTGATATTTGACGAACCCACCGTCGGGCTCGACCCCCGAGGAGCGGGTAAGGTTTCGCCAGCTGATATCTGACCTGGCCGACGATTGTATCATCATTCTTTCATCGCACATTGTATCAGACATTGAAACCATTGCCGATGAAGTTGCCATCATGAAAAACGGCATGCTGCTTAATAAGGCCGCGCAGCCGGATATTATTAAACTGGTTGATGGCAAAGTGTTTGAGGCGCTGGTGAACAACGACGAAGTTGCGGGCATCCGTACCAGGCACCAGGTTATTGATACCGGCCGGCAAAAGGATAAAACCCGGGTACGTTTTATTGACAGGGCCCCCCAGCCAGAGCCGGGTGCGGTAGCAGTAAATGCCACATTAGAAGACGCCTATTTGTTTTTAACACAAAATAACAATTAAGCGCCGTGAGATACATTTACAGTATTATTAAAGCCGATTATCTACAGCGCACACGCAGCTATGCTTTCCTGATTACCCTGGCTATTACTTTTTACGCGGCTTATTCTTTTGTACCGCCGCCAACGGCATCCTACACCACGTTAAACGTTGCCGGTTATAAGGGCGTTTATAATTCGGCCTGGGTAGGTTATGTTTCCGGGATGATGACAGCCATTATGCTTTCGCTTTATGGTTTCTTTTTGGTGAACGGCGGCATTAAAAAAGATATTGATACCGAGGTGGGCTTAATTATAGCTACCACGCCCATTACCAATTTTGGCTACCTGCTTAGCAAAATGCTGAGTAATTTACTGGTGCTGCTCACTATTGCCGGCTGCACTTTTGTGGTGAGTATCATCATGTTTTTTGTGCGCACCAGCGGATCGCCTTTTATCATCGGCAACTTTATTACCCCTTACCTGCTGTTTGTGGTGCCGGCCATATTTTTTGTATCGTCGCTGGCAATAGTGGCCGAGGTATTTTTAGGACGAAAAAGCATCTTACAGTACATCGCGTTCTTTTTCTTTTTTGGGGCCTTGATGGCTAATATTAATGGGCAAAAAAACGAGACCTTGTCTGTTCTTATTGATCCCTATGGCATCCGGACCATGACAACCAGTATCAAAAACCTGGTAAATACACAATATCATGAACATATAGAAGGTGTTAGCCTTGGCTTTACCTTTGGCGGTAAACGTGGCTTCCGGGTATTTGAGTGGAAGGGTATAACTATAACCGGCCTGTTTTTAGCAAGCCGCTTGCTGTGGCTCATGATATCATTAGGTTTGGTTTACCTGTCATCATTCTTTTTTCACCGTTTTGATTTTAAACAAGCTATAAGTAAAAAGAAAAAAGTGCTTGCCAATGAGCAAAAGCTTGCTATGCCTGCATTTGCAGCTACCGGCATCAGCCGCGCGCTGATGCCGCCTTTGGTTACAGATTACAGCATAATCCCGTTCATCAAAACCGAATTGCTTTTGTTGGTACGTAAAGGATCTAAATGGCTATGGCTTATTACTGCCGGAGCATCCTTAAGCATGTTGTTTGCTCCGGTGGCTGTTTCGCACCTGTATATATTGCCTGTGCTTTGGTTTTTACAGGTAACCCGCCTATCAGAACTGGCTACCAAGGAAGAAGCCAACCGCCTACATTATTTTACCTATGCATCCTACAAACCTTTACAGCGCATACTGCCTGCACAAATGTTGGCAGGTATTTTATTGGCTGTTGCATTAGCATTCCCGCTGATACTGCGTTATTTAATTGTTTCAAATGGCTATGCCATCTTCAATATCATCAGCGGGGCCGTTTGCATAGTTTTATTGGCTGTTTGCATTGGAATTATAAGCAAGGGTAAAAAACTGTTCGAGGTTATCTTCTTTTTGCTGACTTACATAATTACCCAGGCATTACCAGTTGCCGATTACCTGGGAGCGATGCCGCATGATAACCGGATAGTTTATATGGCTGTTATTTTGGGGTTGAACTTGTTTTTGGCATTGGTTAGTTTTGTGGTTAGGGGATACCAGTCGAGGCATTTGTAGATCACAAGGAAAGCCAGGCTTTATCTTCTGATGTTTTGAGCCAATCTTTAGATAAAACCTGTTCACTTAAAAGGTGAATTGAAATATGTTTTATTTCTTTATTTTCAAATTGGGTATAAGATATTATTGCTTTCTCCGGTAACTGAGGAGAGCCTTTGGACGGATTGACATCGTTGGAAAGCTTAACTACTTTTCTCATTCTATTAATGCGCCTTATAGCTCGCTATATCGTTATATATACTCCTGAACGAGCTGCGGATACCAAAACTCAGCATAGCTGTTTTATCATGAAACCGGTCATTCTTTTCGCTGCGGTAAAGGCCACCAAGTTCAATGCGCAGGTTATATTTGGGATTTAATAAATAAGCTATTTTGCCTTCCAGGAAAACCATGTTGGTGGTTAAACCCTGGCCGGTGTAGTTGCCATACTGTCTTGATGGGTCGAGGTATAGCTGAAAAAGGTCCTTACCATAATTTTGGCCGTTGATATCTAATCCATAATGTCCGTAATCAAGTTCCCCGCTAAAGTCAAACCGTTTGTACGAGTAATTTAGCAAGCCCGCAACCTCGCGCAGGTTTGCTCCCCATGGATGTGCTAATGGTTCGCCGTTATCGGTAAAATTTTGTACCGAGCTACGTTCTGAATAGGTGTATGGCTTAACGTTATTGGTTTCAATTAAATAGTTAAGCCCTTTAACGCTAAACAGGTTTGCTCCCCTGAAACCAATTTGCCAGGCATATTTGTTACGGGAACTGCCATTACTGGAGAAAAAGTTTTTACTTTCAAACTCATCTAACGCAAACTGACCATAAGCGGTAATGCCATCGGTAATTTTATACCTTGCGGTAAAACCCAGCAAAGCATTATCCGGCGATCCGTTTGAGGCCTCTACAGGTCTCAGGAATATCAAAGGGTTAATATAGGTAAAATCAAACCCGCGCTGGTGGCCGGCATCATCCTTGGCACCCCATATAATTGAATCAAAAAATCCGAAAGCAAAATGGTCGCTTACATTCCAATCTAAATAATGAAACACTGCGAATTTTTTTCGGTCGTTATTATCAACACGGGCAGATAAAGGATCATCCATATAAGTCCACATGGCCATGTACCTCACGTCGCCCAATGTGGCCGTTACTTTAAAAAACGGGTAGGGCGATGCATAATCAGATAAAAGCACCGACCGGTAGCCGTCACCAATAAACGTTTTATCGCGCCCGGCGCTTACATTTAAATATTTATTTGGCGTGTAAGATACCAATGCCGTAATGTACGACCAGCGGTACTCACTGCCATAAAGGCTGCCATACGCCTGGCCGCGTACTGTGCCTACCTGGTTGGTGTAAGTAGCAAGGTATTCTGGCAGCTGGGCCCGGTTTTCATATCCGGTTATGTTATAGGATAACTGGCTCCCCACTGTACCACCCAGTTGCAAGCCCAATGAGCCGAAACTTGTATTTTTTTTACCCGAAAAATCGCGGCTCAAATTAAAATCGGGCAGCAGGTCTGCATAAAAGGTAGCCTTATTGCTTTTTACGTCTATTTGGTGCTCGCTAAAAAAACGGCCTTTAAAACCACCTGCACTGTTCATCAGTGAATCGTAATGATGTTTCAGCAATGAGTCGTCCAAAAAAGGCTTTAAGGAACTATGCACACGGGTTTTGGTGGAGTAAACATCTTCGTTAAGTTTTTGATAAAACTGGTACGAATAGGGTTGATATTCAGACTGGGCTTTTACAATTCCACCTGTTAAAACAAATAATATAATGGCAGTAAATATTTTCTTCATATGTAGAATTGATAAATCAATTTTTGTTATTCAAAATAATTTAGCGTCGCAAAGCCGCCCTTTTTCAAATACTCGTCCTTTTTTACCAAATGCAAATCAGACTGCATCATATCGGTAACCAGGGCCTGCAAATCATATTTAGGTTTCCACCCTAATTTTTCGAATGCCTTTGTGGCATCGCCAATTAACAGATCTACCTCGGTAGGCCTAAAATACCTGTGGTCAACCTTAACTACGGTTTGCCCAAACCTTAAAAAATCGAGGTTTAAACCAAGTTCAAAAGCACGTTGTTCATCAATATCAATAATCACGCCGCGTTCGTACTCGTCCCGGCCGCTAAATTCAACTTCGATGCCTAATTCGTTAAACGCCATTTTTATAAAATCGCGCACGGTAGTGGTTACACCAGTAGCTATAACAAAATCCTCGGCTTTGTCCTGCTGCAGCATCAGCCACATGGCCTCAATATAATCTTTGGCATGCCCCCAGTCGCGTTGCGCCGATAGATTGCCCACATACAGGCAATCCTGCAAACCTAATGCAATTTTTGAAGCCGCACGTGTAATTTTACGGGTAACAAATGTTTCGCCCCGTATAGGGCTTTCATGGTTAAATAAAATGCCATTGCAGGCATACACGCCATAGGCTTCACGATAGTTTACGATTATCCAATAGGCATACATTTTGGCCACCGCATACGGCGATCTTGGATAAAAAGGTGTGGTTTCGCTTTGTGGCACGGCCTGTACCAGGCCATAAAGCTCGGATGTGGACGCCTGGTATATTTTTGTTTTTTTGGTAAGATCAAGCAGCCTTACCGCTTCTAAAATACGGAGTGTTCCTATTCCATCAGCATTAGCTGTATACTCGGGGGTATCAAAACTTACCTTAACATGGCTCTGCGCAGCCAGGTTGTAAATCTCATCAGGTTGTACCTCCTGAATCAGCCTGATCAGGTTTGTAGAATCGGTAAGGTCGCCGTAATGAAGTTTAAATTTCACATTAGCCTCGTGCGGATCGGTGTATAAATGATCAATCCTGTCGGTGTTTAATAACGACGATCTTCTTTTTACGCCATGTACTTCGTAGCCTTTTTTTAGCAAAAACTCAGCTAAGTATGCGCCATCCTGACCAGTTATGCCCGTTATTAAAGCTTTTTTCATCAATATTAAAATGCTGATACTTCTATATTACAATATTATCCAATTTAATTGTAAAAACAGCCATGGGGTACAAATCAAATTGTCGCTAACGGACTATTTGGGCTAAAGCCCTTAACTTCCAATTTATGCTTATCCGCCCCTTAAAAGGGACGGCAGTGAATGATTTAATTCATTGCCGTTGGCTTCAGCCAACGGACAAAAATCCAACAGAAATGGGGCTTTAGCCCAATTGACAGATATAAATCGGTAACCTTCGGCATTATTCGTTTAGCGACAATTTGATTTACGCCCAGCCATTGGAGCCATACATAAGTTGTTTTGATTAAAGTGTTATATGGGTTTCCCCGCGGCGTTATGAGTTATCCCTGTACTTCATAGTGGTCAATTTATTAGGCTTTAGGTACAGGTAATCGTTTTTAAAATCAAGGATCATATTAAAACGTTTTAACAAATCATTGCCCAAATAGTTTATCTCAAAACCTGACGGATTTTTAGCGCCTAATATTAGCGTAGGGATATCTGTAAGGTTAAAGCTGTTTAAATTAAAGGCCGGCGATAATACTGTCCTTGTTTCATATTCTGTTCCTCGCGGATCGTGGAGTACAACGGTGCGAATGAGTTTTAAATTGGCGGCAAATTTTTCTGTCGCGGCCCACGTGCTATCTAAAATGATGGCTTGTTCGGAGCCGATGTCCATGCTGAAATTACCTGTATGCTTTTCGCCGTTTAACACAAACGTGCCTTTAACATAGGGGAACGATCGCGCGAACATCATTTTTGATTTAACATACCCTTTTAAAGCCGGGGGTAATACAGAATGAATAATCAACAAATTACGATCATAATCCACCTCTACCTGTTTGCCTTCAAACACATTCCAGCCAATACGGCCATCCATTTCATGTGCCGTTATGTTGGTGGTAAGTACCTCTGGGTTGTTAACAACCAGGTTACCCATTTGCAGCTTAAAAACCTTATTAAGCTTATTGTAATTGGGCTTGGTTTTACCGGCCAGGGCATCGGGCTGATTTGATAATAATTTTGTTTTGTGCAATATGGCATCCCTGGTTAAATGAAAATCAAAAGAGCTGATATCAAAGTGCAGGTTTAATGTATCGGTATTGTTGATAACGGCAACTACCTTAATGGCGTTAAAACCGGTAAGTGTAAAAGGGATGGTATCATGTGTAACTGCCTTATTTTTTATTTTATCATCGGGCGGTATGGCACTGGCAATTTGGGTGTAGCAGGAATCTTGACCATTTAACAGGATAATAAAATTGAACCTTGTACCCGGTTTTACTTTTACACTGATGGAATCAATATCGGTATAAAATGTAACCCATTTGGTTTTCCGGGTTCTATCAGCAGTAAAAATATCGGGCCTGGCTGTTGGCGAAAGCGACCATACATTTTTATCAAAGTAACCACCATCGTTTATCGATACACTTTTAGATGTAGCTTTTATAACAGGCAATTTTGATTGCGCCAGGGTTTGTTGGGCAACAAGGAGCGATAGAAAAAGGCAAATATATTTCATGGTTAGGTTGAATTTCGTTAAAACGCGACAATTCAAATATACGTATACTTGCTTATAACCGAACAATGCGACAGCCCGGGTTTGTTATGGTACATCATTTAAAAGCGTTACCTTTAACATCATGAGCACCGCCAAAGAAAGCCGCTATATTAACGCTGCCCTTGATAGCTATCGCGAAAAGCTGGATACCATTCCCGATGAACAGTTTGCCGAAACGCCGCCTGGCGGAGGGTGGTCATATGCCGAAGTTTACAGCCATATATTACAGGCTACTTTAGGTTCGTCAATAGCGTTGGAAAGGTGCGCGCATGGCAGTTGTCCGCCAACTAAAGATGGCGTGACATGGGGAGGCCGGATTTTATTGCTGTTGGCCCGGTTTCCGAAAGTAACAGCGCCTGCAATGATCAACGAAAAACTGCCGGCTGCAAAAATAACCAAAGAGGACGCCAAAAACCTGATCATCAAATGCCGTAAGCGAATGGAAGCTACCGCACCGCTTATTGATGCATCGTCGGCAGCAAGCCGCTATAAACATCCACGGCTGGGTATGCTTAACGCCAGGCAATGGTTCAGGTTTATCCGGATACACCTGGAGCATCATTTAAAACAGTTGGAACGTATCAAAAATAAATTATCGCAGGCTTGAAACCTTTTACATTTAACAGAGTCTTAACGGTATGATAATGTTAGGTTTCTGATATTTGTAAAAATCATTGTGATGAATTTTGAATACACTTATTTGGTTGTTATAGCTTTGCTGTTGTTGGTAGGTATCTTCTATATCAGCCCATATGAATTAAATGTTAATGAGGACGAAGACGACGAATAATCGTTTTTTAAATATTTATTTAAAATTCAATAACCGGCAAAACCTGCCGCCTGTGCAATTAACCCCCTAATTTTAATGGCAAAACGTGAAGTAGATATTGTAGTAATATCCGATGTGCATCTTGGTACTTATGGATGTCATTCAAAAGAATTGCTTAAATATTTAAAAAGCATTAAGCCTAAGATACTTATCCTAAACGGCGATATCATTGATATCTGGCAGTTCAGTAAATCGTACTGGCCCGAGGCGCACATGAAAGTGGTTAGGCGCATATTAAAATTTGTTACCGAGGGTATCCCGGTATATTACCTTACCGGTAACCACGATGAGATGCTGCGCAAATTCGCCGATTTTGACCTCGGTTCTTTTCAGTTGCTCAACAAAGTAGTACTAAATATTGATGGTAAAAAAGCCTGGATTTTCCACGGCGATGTATTTGATGTTACCATGCAGCACTCCAAATGGCTGGCCAAACTGGGCGCGGTAGGTTATGACACCCTGATACTTATCAACAGCTTGACCAACTGGTTTTTAACCGCTTTGGGCCGGCAAAAAATGAGCTTTTCGCAAAAGGTGAAGGCCAGGTTTAAGGAAGCTGTAAAATTCATTAATCAATTTGAGCAAACCGCTGCCGACCTGGCCGTTGATAAAAATTACCAGTACGTAATTTGCGGCCATATTCATCACGCCGAGATCAGGGAGATAGAAAATACCAATAAAACGGGCTCTGTACTTTATCTTAACTCGGGCGACTGGGTTGAAAGCCTTTCTTCGCTCGAGTATCAAAATGGCAGCTGGACGATTTTTAAATACAATCCCGAAGAATTTAATACCGATGCCGATGAAGACGATAAAACCGATGCCGAAGATCTTGATGCCAAAATGGACGTAAAAAATCTTTTAGATCGGTTCAGGCAAGAGACGGAGTAGGGGGGCAGCAATTTTTTTCGCGTTATTAAGTTACTGTATGTACACATTTGCTAATTAAACCGAAGGTCGAACTAACCGGGAGGGGGAATGTGCGCAAGTGGCGGGGATAAATTGTGCACCAGCTGCATTTTGAAGCTTGTTCGACACTAAAATCGTTCAAGATTTTTTGCGGCACCCAAAAGATGGTTTCCCTTCGCGGTACCACTCTTTATCCTTTAGCTCAATTTCCCTTTTTTTATTAATACTATAATACGGGGTGTTAATTGCCTTAGTTATTCTCTGTTAAAATGGTAACAAACGTTTAACATCAATAAAATTTCATTTAAAAATCATAATCCATCAAAATTCCTACTTTTGCAGCTGAATTTTATTGATACATTATGAGCATCACACGAGGACCAATTTCGCAGTTTATTGAACGCAACTATCTGCATTTTAACTCCGCAGCATTAATGGATGCCGCCAAGGGATATGAAACCCACCTTGATGAAGGCGGTAAAATGATGGTTACCCTTGCAGGCGCAATGAGCACCGCCGAACTGGGAATTTCATTGGCCGAGATGATCCGCCAGGATAAAATTGCCATTATCTCCTGTACCGGGGCTAATCTTGAAGAAGACATCATGAACCTGGTAGCGCACTCGCACTATAAAAGGGTGCCCAACTACCGTGATTTAAGCCCGCAGGAAGAATGGGATTTGCTGGAGAACCACTACAACCGTGTTACCGATACCTGTATTCCCGAAGAGGAAGCTTTCCGCAGGCTGCAAAAGCACATCCATAAAATATGGAAAGATGCTGATAACAGTGGCGAGCGTTATTTTCCGCACGAGTACATGTACAAGATATTGTTAAGCGGCGAGCTGGAGCAATACTATGAGATAGATCCTAAAAACTCATGGATGCTGGCCGCTGCCGAAAAAAACCTGCCTATTGTAGTACCCGGCTGGGAAGATAGCACCATGGGCAACATTTTTGCATCATATATTATTAAAGGAGAGCTTAAGGCCTCGACCATGAAAAGTGGTATTGAATACATGGCCTGGCTTGCTGATTGGTATACCAAAAATTCATCGGGCAAGGGCATAGGCTTTTTCCAGATAGGAGGGGGCATTGCAGGCGACTTCCCGATATGTGTTGTACCTATGCTTTACCAGGATATGGAGATGCATGATGTGCCTTTCTGGAGCTATTTTTGCCAGATTTCGGATTCAACAACATCATATGGTTCTTACTCGGGCGCAGTACCCAACGAGAAGATAACCTGGGGCAAGCTGGATATTCATACGCCCAAGTTTATTGTTGAGAGTGATGCCACTATTGTAGCCCCCCTGATATTTGCCTGGATACTAAAACAATAAAGATATTTATAATCGATTTTGATGTAAAACCATCAAAAGATTTTCAAAATGATATAAATATGCTTTAAAGAGTATTTAAATGGCATTTTTCTATTTATTTAGAACGATTATAAATTATAGGTTACTGTCATTTATGTGTCAGCGATACTGTAATAAATTTTACTTTTGTGGCTGTAAAAAGCAGATGGATCATACATCTTTACAGCAGAATAAAACATTAATATAAAAATTATTTAGCATAAATACACTTTATGAGAAGTTTCTCATTGATTTTTAAACAATTCTCAAGGTCGGTTTTACTGATTGTTGGGTTTGCTTTCTGGGGTTTTTCTGCTGCTTACGCGCAAGCCGATGCTGCTAAGGGCGAAACCATTTTTAAATCCAAATGTACAGCCTGCCACAAGATCGATCAGGTAATGGTTGGCCCGGCCTTAGGTCCCCAGCTTACCCAGGAAACAGATGATAAGTATCTTATCAAATGGATTCAAAACAACAAAGCACTTATTGCAGCCAACAATCCGAAAGCTGTTAAGGTGTTTAACGAGTTTAACCAGGCAAACATGACCGTGTTTGCAGAACTCAGTGACGCGGATGTAAGCAATGTTATTGCTTATGTGCGTGCCGATTGGAAAACAATGCAGGACGAAAAGGCAAAAGCCCCTGTTGGTCCTGTTGAAGCAAAAGGCCCGAGCGAATTGGTTGTTTGGGGCTTAGTTGGTATTGTTATTATAGCGTTCATTTTAATACTTGTATTAAACAGGGCTGCCGGTTCGTTGGAGCGGGTGTTGGCCAGCAACCCAAACATCGTTGTTGAAGAAGAGCCAACCGCTGCTGATAAAAACGTACTGCTTAAAAAAATCCTTAAAAATAAAAAACTGGTATTCTTTATACTGGTTTGCGGCACCATTGCTATGGGCAGCTGGGGATGGGTTACCTTGTGGAACACTAACGTGCATACAGGTTACCAACCGGTACAGCCAATAAAATACTCGCATGAGCTGCACGCCGGTACTATGAAAATAGATTGCCAGTATTGCCACACAGGTGCATACAAATCAAAAAATGCTTCTATCCCATCATTAAACGTGTGTATGAACTGCCACAAGGTTGTTAAAACCGAATCGGCAGAGATACATAAAATCTATGATGCCTTAGGGTACGATCCAAAAACTCAAAAATACGATAGCACTGCAGCCAAGCCTATCCAATGGATCCGCGTTCACAACCTGCCCGATCTGGCTTACTTTAACCACTCGCAACACGTAAAGGTTGCCGGTATTAAATGCCAGGCTTGCCACGGTCCTGTTGAAACCATGAAAGAGGTTTACCAATACTCGCCGCTTACCATGAAATGGTGTGTTCAGTGCCACAAACGTACCGAAGTTAACGCCAAAGGCAACGCTTATTACGACAGCATACTTGCAGCACATGATAAGATTAAAAAAGGCGAAAAAGTTACTGCCGCTGTTTTAGGTGGTATCGAGTGCGGTAAGTGCCACTATTAATAAATAAGAATTTAGCATTACAGTTTATATAGCTTAAATGGACAGCAATAAAAAATACTGGAAAGGTTTAGAAGAACTAAACAAAACCCCAGAATTTGTTGAGAAAAATAAAAACGAGTTTGCAGAGCCTATCCCTATCGAGGATGTGTTAAGCGGATCTGGTTTATCGGCTAAAACCCCACGCCGCGACTTTTTAAAGGCGCTTGGCTTTGGTGTTGGCGCTGTTACGCTGGCCGCTTGTCAAAAAGTGCCTGTACACAAATCAATCCCTTACCTTATAAAACCTGAGGAAGTTACACCTGGTGTGGCCAACTACTACTCTTCATCTTATGAAGGCCAGGCTATTTTGGTAAAAACCCGTGAAGGCCGCCCTATTAAGGTAGAAGGTAACCCTAACGATATTTTTGCAAAAGGTGGTTTAAGCGCGCAAGGCCAGGCTTCGGTGCTTGATTTGTACGATGTAAACCGTACCAAAGATCCTAAGATCAATGGCGACGACGCGGCATGGCCGGAAGTGGATGCTTTTGTATTACGCGAGCTTGCCGCTGTTGCAGCGTCAGGTAAAGGCATTCGTATCATTACTTCAACAGTACACAGCCCATCTACCTTAGGTGTTATTGCCGATTTTATTGCAAAATACCCAACTACAAAACATATCAATTACGATGCGGTATCATACACCGGTATTATCCAGGCTAATCAAAATAGCTTTGGTAAAGCGGTATTGCCACATTATAACTTTGATAAGGCAGAGGTGATTGTAAGCTTCGGCGCCGATTTCCTTGGTTCATGGATCTCGCCCGAGGAGTTTACCCGCCAGTACGTATCAAACCGTAACAGCAAATCGCTTGAAGCAAAGAAAATGTCCCGCCACATTCAGTTTGAGGCAGGAATGAGCTTAACCGGTACCAATGCCGATAACCGTTTCCCGATTAAACCATCTGAAGAAGGCATTGCTTTATTAAGCTTATACAATGCAATTGCCGGTACAAGCCTGGCAGGTGCAAAAAAATTAAGCAATAAAGCGGCCGATACTGCCATCACTTTGGTTGCTAAAGAATTATTAGCGGCAAAAGGTAAAGCGCTGGTTGTTGCAGGTTCAAATGACGTTGCTACACAAACTTTGGTGAATGCTATCAACTCATTATTGGGTAGCTACGGCAGCACTATTGATTTAGATAACCCATCAAAACAATACGCCGGTAACGACCAGGATTTTGTTGGCTTTGTAAACGAATTAGCAGCAGGCTCAATAGGAGCAGTATTTTTCCTGAATGCCAACCCCGCTTATGATTACTTTAAAGCAAAAGAATTTACCGAGGCACTTAAAAAAGCACGTTTAACCGTATCTTTTTCAGATCATGGCGACGAAACCGCTTTGCTATCAAAAGTAGTAGCGCCAAATCACCATTATTTAGAGTCATGGGGCGATGCCAACGCTGTTGAAGGTTACTATACCGTTATACAGCCAACCATCAACCCGGTTTATACTACCCGCCAGGCCGAGCATAGCTTATTGGTTTGGGCCGAGAACCCGGTTAAGGATTACTACACTTACGTACGCAATACCTGGGATAAAGGCTTATTAGCAAAAGGTGGCTTATCCGGTCAAAAAGGATGGGAAAGCTTATTGCAGACAGGAATGGTGAAAACTGCCCCTGTAGCTGCCGGAGCATATACTTTCAGCCATGATTTAAATGCGGTAGCGCAGACTATTATCGACCATAGCAACAGCCTTGTATCGGGCGATAAATTTGAATTACAGGTTTACCAATCGGTAGGTATGGGCGATGGAAAACGCGCCAACAACCCATGGTTACAGGAGTTGCCAGACCCGGTATCTAAAGTTACCTGGGATAACTTCGCGGCCATGTCGATGACTGATATTCAGAAATTGGGTTTTGAAGAAGGTGATGTAATCAAAGTAGAAGCTAACGGCTATTCGGTTGAGGTTCCTGTATTGGCACAACCAGGCCAGGCACAGGGCACTATATCCATTGCTGTTGGTTACGGCCGCGTTAGCGCAGGCCCTGTTGGTAACAACGTTGGTAAAAACGCTTTCCCTTTCTACAGCTACCGTAACGGTACCTTCCAGACTACCGCGGTTATTACCGACTTCAAAAAAACAGGTATTATATCGCCGCTTGCGCAAACACAAACCCACCACTCATACGAGGGTAGGAGCGTTATCCGCGAGGCCTCATTCACCGCATACAAAAAGAACCCTGCTGCCGGTAGCGGTAACGAGGGCGAACATAAAGAATACGACAAAACATCGCTTTGGGATGATCATGACCGCCCTGTTTATAACTGGGTTATGGCTATTGACCTTAACGCCTGTACCGGTTGCGGCGCCTGCGTTGTAGCTTGTAGCGCCGAGAATAACATCCCGGTTGTAGGTAAAGACGAGGTTAAACGCCGTCGTGAAATGCACTGGATTCGTATTGACCGTTACTACAGCTTTAACGATCATGGCGACAGCGAAGAAGCGATAACCAAAGAGAAAGATATTGCCAAACTTACCAACTTTGATAACGTATCGGTTGTTCACCAGCCAATGCTTTGCCAGCACTGCGACCACGCACCTTGCGAAACAGTTTGCCCGGTATTAGCAACCGTTCACTCATCAGAAGGTTTAAACCAAATGGCTTACAACCGTTGTATAGGTACACGTTATTGCGCAAATAACTGCCCTTACAAGGTACGCCGCTTTAACTGGTTTAACTACTGGAACGATTCACGTTTTGATAATTACCTGAACAACGAGCACACTCAACTGGTATTAAACCCGGATGTTACTACCCGTTTCCGTGGGGTAATGGAAAAATGCTCTATGTGCGTTCAGCGTATCCAGGCCGGTAAGTTAAAAGCCAAAATTGAAAAACGTCCGCTTAAAGATGGCGAGATCAAAGTTGCCTGTCAGCAAACCTGCTCGGCAAACGCTATCGTTTTCGGTAACGCGAATGACCCTAACTCTGAAGTTTCAAAAGCATTAAAGAGCGAAAGAACTTACTACGTACTTGAAGAGTTAAACGTACAGCCAGGTATCGGTTACCAGGTTAAGGTTAGGAATTTATCAGAATTAGAGGCTTAAATTTTTTATATACAGATAACAAAATATATGTCATCTCATAGTGAATCAATAATAAGGGAACCGTTAATTACGGGTGAAAACATCACCTACGGTCAGATTACTGACGATGTATTACGCCCCGTAGAAAATATGCCAGGTAAAGCCTGGTGGATCGGTTTTAGTGTAGCATCATTAGGCGCGCTGCTTTGGGTGGTTGCTATCAGCTACACATTTTGGTTTGGAATCGGCGCCTGGGGTTTAAATAAAACAGTTGGATGGGCATGGGACATTACCGGTTTCGTGTGGTGGGTAGGTATCGGTCACGCCGGTACGCTTATCTCGGCGGTATTGCTGTTGTTCCGTCAAAACTGGCGTAACTCTATCAACCGCTCGGCCGAGGCGATGACCATCTTCGCGGTAATTTGCGCCGCCACCTATATCGGTGCGCACATGGGCCGCCCTTGGATGGCTGTTTATTCGTTACCATTGCCAAACCAATACGGCTCATTATGGGTAAACTGGAACTCTCCGCTTATCTGGGACGTATTCGCGATATCAACTTACTTCTCGGTTTCATTGGTATTCTGGTACACAGGTTTATTGCCTGATATCGCTACCATCCGTGACCGCGCAACTGGTTTACGCCGCCGCATATACTCTGTGTTGTCATTTGGTTGGACAGGTTCAGTTAAAACCTGGCAGCGTTTCGAGACCGTGTCATTAATTTTGGCAGGTATCTCGACACCACTGGTACTATCGGTACACACCATTGTATCCATGGACTTTGCAACATCACTGGAACCAGGATGGCACACTACCATCTTCCCTCCATACTTCGTTGCGGGTGCTATCTTCTCGGGTTTCGCCATGGTGCAAACCTTGTTGTTAGTTGCACGTAAAGTATTAGGATTAGAAAACTACATCACCATGTTCCACATCGAATCGATGAATAAAATCATCCTTTTAACAGGTTCAATTGTAGGTGTGGCTTACTTAACCGAACTTTTCATCGCATTTTACTCGCAAGCCGAGTACGAGCAATACGCGTTCATGAACCGTATATCGGGACCGTACTGGTGGGCATACTGGAGCATGATGACTTGTAACGTAATTACGCCGCAATTATTCTGGTTCAAAAAAATCCGTACCAATATTCCATTGGCCTGGACACTATCTATCGTAGTAAACATCGGTATGTGGTTTGAGCGTTTCGTAATTATCGTAACCTCGCTGCACCGCGATTATATCCCTTCAAGCTGGGCTATGTTTTATCCAACCTGGGTTGATGTGAGCATCTTTATCGGTTCAATCGGTTTATTCTTTACCATGTTCCTTCTGTTTGTAAGGGTACTGCCTTCAGTGGCTATGGCCGAGGTAAAACTGATCCTGAAAAGCTCAAGCGAGCAAGCTAAGAAAAAATTACTTGCAAGTGGCCATGTTGAACCTGCCGAGGCTGAGTTCTACATCAATTCATTAGGCAAGTTTGATAGTGTTGACCAATCATCATACGAAAAAGTATAAAAATGAGTAGCACCAAATATATATTAGGAATTTTTGATGATCCCGATGATCTGATGCACGGTATCGACAAATTACAAAAAAATAGCGTCCCTATTTACGATGTTTATTCGCCATGCCCTATTCACGGTATCGATGCTAAATTAGGCATTAAAGATTCGCGCCTGGGTTATGCAGCTTTCATGTTTGGCTGTTTAGGCGGCACCATCATGTTCAGTATGGTTTATTACATGCTGGTACACGATTGGCCTATCAACATCGGCGGTAAAAACTTTTTTGCCATCCCCGATTTTGTACCGGTAACCTTTGAGTGGACAGTATTATGGACCGCTTTTGGTATGACATTTACCTTCTTTTTTGCCACGCACCTTTTCCCGGGCCGTGCGCCAAGAGTAATGGACCTGCGTGCCACCAACGACAAATTTGTTATTGCCATTGATGCAAAAGGTAACACACCACACGCAGATATTGATAGTTTATTAAAAGAAGCAGGAGCTGTAGAAGTTAAGCATAACGACAGAAAATATGTTAGCTATGAATAAGATTAAAATAATAGGAACATTAGTTATGATTATCGCTGCTTCGATAATTGTAACATCATGCAAAGATAAAAGGAGTACAGGTTGGGAATATGCGCCTAACATGTATGAGCATACCGCTTACGATCCGGATCAAAAGAACAATCAATTTAAGGATGGTAAAACAGCACAGGTACCACCGGCCGGAACAATCCCGGTAGGTTTTACCAAATTTGACTATCCTAATACCAAAGAAGGTTATGAACTGGCAAGTGTTGAGGTTAAAACTGTAATTGCACAAACCCAGGCAAACTACACAGAAGGTAAATTACTGTTTACGCATTTTTGCTCACCATGCCACGGCGAAAAAGGCTTGGGCGATGGTGAAGTTGTAAAACATGGTTACCCACCTCCGCCATCTTATTCGGGTGGTCAGTCATCACGTGGTGGTGCCATGAAGGATTTAACAGACGGTAAAATTTATCATACCATTACTTACGGTGTAAACGCGATGGGATCTTATGCTTCGCAGCTTAGTCCCGAAGAGCGCTGGAAAGTGATCATGTACGTTCACCATTTACAAACTTTATAAGAAATAATATTTAATGAGCACTCATAATAGTTTCGACGAGCAATTTGTGTTTACCGGTAAGGTAAAGACATTGAGCCTTGCTGCGATAGCAGTGGGGGTTGTAACCATAATTGCCGGATTTTTAACAAATGGTGAACGTACCTTTGCAAACTTATTGCTAATGGGTTATTACTTTGCCTGTGTTTGTATGGCCGGTGTGTTTTTCTGTGCATTGCAGTATGTTGCGCAGGCTGGCTGGTCGGCATCATTAATCCGCATACCGCAGGCATTCGCAAAAACGTTACCAATAGCAGCTGCGATATTGCTTGGTATTGTAGTAGCAGGTTTATTTATAACGCATACTACCGAAATTGAAGGCAAGGAGGTTGTTGCACCTTATTTATATAAGTTGTGGGCAATAGCCGGTGTTGAGATAAAAGGCAATGCTAATTTTGATCCTATCATAGCCGGAAAGCACGTATTTTTAAACAAAGGGTTCTTTTTAACCCGTATGGTGGTTTTCATGGGAAGCTATGCCATTTTTGGTAACCTGCTGGTGAAATATTCAGAAGGTGAAGATGAACTGGGCGGTATGTTTTACTACAAAAAGAGTTTTACTATCTCTTGTTTGTTCCTGGTAATATTTGGTTTCACTACACCGATATTTGCTTTTGATACTATCATGTCGTTAGAAGCACATTGGTTTTCTACCATGTTTGGCTGGTACAATTTTGCAGCCATGTGGGTTAGCTGTTTAGCAATTATTACTTTAACAATCATTTATTTAAGGCAAAGCGGTTACATGCGGTGGATTACGCAAGATCACCTGCATAACCTGGGCCAGCTGATGTTTGGTTTCTCTATCTTCTGGACTTACGTATGGTTTGCACAGTTCCTGTTGATCTACTATGCCAACATTCCCGAAGAGACGGTTTATTTTGTACGCAGATGGGAGCCTGAATTTAAACCATGGTTCTGGTTAAATATTGTAATTAACTTTTTAGCGCCGTTGTTGATCATCATGTCGCGTGATTCAAAACGTACTACCCAGGTGTTAAAGGTTACTTGCTTTGTTTTAATCATCGGTCACTGGTTAGATTATTTCCAGATGGTAATGCCGGGCACCGTTGGCCCAACATCACACTGGTATACCGAGATCCTTTGGATCGAAGCAGGGGTGGCTATTGGCTTTGCGGGTTTGTTTGTATTTTTGACGATGAACGCGTTAAGCAAGTTCAAATCAATAATACCTAAGAAACACCCTTTCCTGCAGGAGAGTCTTCATCATCACATATAATAATTGTTATTTTTGCATCAAATACAGAATACCAAACAAACATTAAAATGGCATTCAAAAAATTAATAAATTCTAAAACCATACTATCGTTTTTTGCGGCGTTTATGCTTTTTGGCACAAACCTGCTGATGGCGCAAACTCCGGCTGCCGCAGCCGGTACAGGCGAAGATGCCAACCAGGTTGACTGGACGGGCGTTGCCTATTATGTGCTGATATTTTTTCTGATATGCCTTGGTGTAGCTGTAATAGGTAAAATTTTAAAGATCTATGATCTTTCCCTTAAAATTCAAGGTAAAAAAGGTTTAAAGTGGAACAATGTGATGGGCGTTATTTGCCTTATATTCCTTATAGCAGGTATATACGGCTCCTATTGGTCATTTACTGTTCAGGGCAGCATGACATTGCCCGAATCTGCATCTATCCACGGGGTAAAAATTGACGAAATGTTCACGGTTACTACTATTTTAACCATGATCGTGTTTTTTATTACCCAGATTTTGTTGTTTGGCTTCCTGTTTCAATATCGCCACTCCGACAAACGCCGCGCGCACTTTTTGCCACACAACAACACCATTGAAAAAGTATGGACAATTGTACCTGCTATAGTGCTTACTATCCTGGTGGTGTTTGGTTTCTTTACCTGGCAGAAGATTATGGATGATACCGATGCCAAAGGCGAGGTAGCTTCAATAAACATTGATATTACCGGCCACCAGTTTGCGTGGGAATTACGTTACCCTGGTAAAGATGGTAAATTAGGGCCTAAGAGATTTAACTTAACGACCGCAGCAAACAAACTAGGCGTTGATTTTACCAAGAAAAGCAGCTTTGATGATTTATCAGCCGATACCATGTATTTGCCGGTAAACAGGGCGATAAAATTAAACATACAGGCACAGGATGTAATCCATAGTGTTTATATGCCACACTTCAGGGTTCAGTTAAACGCCGTACCGGGATTACCAACCTACTTTAAGTTTACCCCAACTATTACTACTTCAGAAATGCGTCACAGGCTTGATGACCCGAAATTTGAATATATAGTATACTGTAATAAAATATGTGGTGGCGGTCACTACAACATGCAAAAAGTTGTACGTGTAGTTTCTGAAGCCGAATACCTGGAGTGGTTGTCGCGCCAAAAACCTTATTTAACCGATGGCTTAAAAAAGGAATTGCATTTCGCTGATGCGGAGCCGCAAAAAGCAGTGTCACAAAACAGGTTAGCGTTAAATAATTAATATAAGATAAAAGAGCGATTATGTCAACAGTAGCAGTTCACGATCACGTAGTAGCACACCACGACGAGCACGGTCACGAACATCACCATAACGAAACTTTCGTGTCTAAATACATATTTAGCATGGATCACAAAATGATCGCCAAGCAATTCCTTATTACAGGTATTACTATGGCGGTTATCGCAATGATATTATCCATCCTTTTCAGGATTCAACTGGCTTATCCAGATAAAACATTCCCATTATTAACTACATTACTGGGTCACTTTGCACCTAACGGACGTATAAGTACTGAGTTTTACCTGTCGTTGGTTACCATTCACGGTACCATCATGGTGTTCTTTGTATTAACAGCCGGCTTAAGTGGTACTTTTGCCAACTTATTAATTCCATTGCAGGTTGGTGCGCGTGATATGGCTTCGCCGTTCATGAACATGCTATCGTACTGGTTCTTCTTCATGGCCAGCGTAATTATGTTATCGTCGTTTTTTGTTCAAAGCGGCCCCGCAAGTGGTGGCTGGACAATTTATCCGCCGCTATCAGCATTGCCAAAAGCTATGCCTGGCTCGGGTATGGGTATGACGTTGTGGTTAATCAGCATGGTGCTGTTTGTGGCGTCCTCATTAATGGGTGGTATCAACTACGTAAGTACCATATTAAATATGCGTACAAAAGGGATGGACCTTTGGAAGATGCCTTTAACTGTATGGGCTTTATTCCTTACCGCTATATTGGGTATCCTTGCATTCCCCGTGCTTGTTGCAGGTGTGGTGTTGCTGATATTTGACCGTAGCTTTGGTACCAGCTTCTATTTATCTGATATTGTATTAAACGGTGTGCAACAACCTTATGAAGGTGGTAGCCCAATCCTGTTCCAGCACTTATTCTGGTTCCTGGGCCACCCCGAGGTGTATATCGTAATTATGCCTGCGATGGGTATTTCATCCGAGGTTATGTCAGTAAACTCACGCAAACCAATCTTTGGTTACCATGCAATGGTTTACTCATTAATCGGTATCACTGTATTATCGTTCATCGTATGGGGCCACCACATGTTTGTAACCGGTATGAACCCGTTCCTGGGTGGTGTGTTCATGATCACTACATTGATTATCGCGGTGCCATCGGCAGTAAAAACATTTAACTGGCTGGCTACACTCTGGCGTGGTAACATCAGGTTTACGCCTGCCATGTTGTTCGCCATCGGGATGGTGTCATTCTTTATCTCTGGTGGTTTAACAGGTATCTTCCTGGGTAACGCTGCTTTGGATATCAACCTGCACGATACTTATTTTGTTGTTGCCCACTTCCACCTGGTAATGGGTTCGGCAGCTATATTTGGTATGCTTGCTGGTGTTTATCACTGGTTCCCTAAAATGTTTGGCAGGCTGATGGACGAAAAGTTGGGTTACCTGCACTTCTGGTTAACATTCATTGGCGCTTACCTGGTATTCTTCCCAATGCACTTTATGGGTTTGGATGGCGTGCCTCGCCGCTATTACGCGTTCACCGAGTTTGTTTCTATGCAAAAATGGTTAACTATAAATACATTTATTACATGGGCGGCTATTATGGCAGCCTTGGCGCAGGTGGCTTTCATATATAACTTTATCGTATCGATATTTGCAGGTAAAAAAACTACTCAAAACCCATGGGAGTCAAATACCCTGGAGTGGACAACACCTGTTGAGCATTTACACGGTAACTGGCCGGGCGAAATTCCAACTGTTTACCGTTGGCCATATGATTACAGCAAGCCTGGCGCCGAAGAGGATTTTATCCCTCAAACGGTTCCTTTCTCTCAAACAATGAGTTCAAACTTACCTCATGATTTTGAAGATAACCCGGCTGGCATGGATGAGTTAATTAAGTTTAATGCCCTGCCGAAAACACAAGACGGCGAGGAGCCAAAAATATCTTAATACTGATCTGATCTTTTAGGGTACCGTGTTAAGTCTTAAGTCGGGAGTCTTAAGTTCTCAGTAAAACTCAGAACTCAAGACTTAAAACTTCCGACTTGACGAGGTACCCTAAATTTTTAGAAAATATTTTAAATGAATACAGCCGCACCCAACAAACGTTTTCAAAAAACAGGCCTCATAACAATCGTTTTACTTTTTGTTTTGATACTTGCGGGCGGAGTTGTACGTAGTTCGGGGTCGGGAATGGGATGCCCCGATTGGCCTAAATGTTTCGGCCGTTATATCCCGCCAACAAGCAGTGCCGATTTGCCTAAAGATTATAAGCAAACCTACGTTGAAAAACGTTTGGCCAAAAACCAGCGCTTTGCCAAAACATTGGATGTATTTGGTTACAGCGAATTGGCCCGCAGAATTCGTGAGGACAGATCGATCCTGGTACCCGAAGAATTTAACGCCGGGAAAACCTGGACCGAGTATGTGAACCGGTTAATCGGCGCTGTATCGGGGATATTTTTGCTGCTATCGGCCATTTATTCATTGGGATATTGGAAAATTGATAAAAAAATAACCGTACTAAGCATATTAAATTTAATACTGGTTGTTTTGCAGGCCTGGCTTGGCTCTATCGTTGTATCAACCAACCTGGTGGCCTGGATAGTTACTGTGCACATGTTGCTGGCGCTGGCTATACTTGCCATATGTATTTATACTTACCATTTGGCCCGCGTTTATGGCAACAGTAAATTAAATACAAGCCCGGTTATTTACATTATAACATTGGCGGCATTGGTGTTAAGTGTTTTGCAGATAACATTTGGTACCGAAGTACGCGAGAAAATAGACGCGGTTGCGGCTCATTTTCAGGGCGGTTATCGTAATAACTGGATAAAAAGTGCCGGGGAGGTTTTTACGCACCACCGGGATATGGCCATTTTAGTGTTTGTTATCAATGTAGTATTATATGCATTGGTTCGCAAGCAATTTAACAGGCATTCCATCCATCAGCAGTTAATGAGTTTTAACTTTTTGATGATCATGCTGCAAATAGTTACCGGTATCCTGCTGTCCTATTCGGCATTACCGCCCGTGGCGCAGGCGGCACATATTTTATTGGCAAGTTTGATTTTTGGAGCACAGTTTTATTTGCTGTTGAATTTATATAAGGCGGTTAATGTTAGGGGGCTAAGCAAATGAAATGGAGTGATTATTCGAAACTGATTAAATTAAGGCTTACCTTTTTGGTTACTTTTTCGGCCTCGATATCGTTTTTGATAGGCAGTAAAGCCAATGGGCATATTGATTGGATCAATTGGGTAAAGTTAATCATCGGTGGTTTTTTAGTGACGTCAGCCGCTAATGGTTTTAATGAGATCATCGAAAAAGATCTGGATAAATTGATGAAGCGGACGATGGATCGTCCGTTGCCGTCTGGAAAAATGACCAACGGGCAGGCATTGGTATTAAGCCTGGGTATGGGTATGGCTGGTACATATCTGTTGGGCAGCTTAAATCTGCTTACAGGCTTACTGTCGGTATTTTCGATATTGCTGTACGCGTTTGCTTATACGCCGCTAAAACGTAAATCGCCTATCGCGGTGTTTGTAGGCGCTATACCAGGTGCATTGCCGCCACTTATTGGTTATGTAGCCGCTCACGGTAAAATAGATACTATTGCTTTAATATTGTTCGGTATCCAGTTTGTATGGCAGTTTCCGCACTTTTGGGCCATTGCGTGGGTGCTGGATGATGATTACAAGCTGGCTGGTTTCAGGCTGTTGCCTACGGGGAACCGTAATTTAGGAAGTGCGGTAATTACCTTTATATTTACACTGATATTGGTACCGGTAAGTTTATTGCCAACTATTTACCACTATGGCGGTTATTATGTTGGGGCAGTATCATTAGTGTGCAGTGTGATTTTTTTATACCAGGCTTATAACCTGTTGCGTACACAGCAAATAGAGGCGGCCCGTAAATTGATGTTCGGCTCGTTTATGTATTTGCCCATAGTACAGTTAATGTTTTTATTTGATTTTATAGGAAAGTGAAAGTATGATGGCTTCGATTCAAAAAAATCCTGACAGGCTTGACCTGGAACCTAAAAAATTTAACATGTGGATTTTTATATTCACATCGTTTATGTTTTTTGCGGCCTTAACCAGCGGGTTTATTGTTTATAGTGGTGGTAAAGGGCACGGGCTAAATGTTATTATGCCGGCCGCCTTCCTTTACAGCACGGTAATTATAGTGCTTAGCAGCGGCACATTGTTTTTAGCATCTCAGGCGGCAAAAGGCCTGCAAATTGCAAAGCAGCGCGCTTTTTTATGGCTTACATTTGCATTGGGCGTAGCATTTTTTGCCATGCAGGTTTACGCCATGTACATACTTACCTACAAAATGCAGGTTTACTTTGTAAACGACAATGCATCACGTTCGTTTGTTTATGTGTTTGCAGGCGCACATTTGGCACACATATTTGCAGCAATAGTTTTGCTATTAAATACACTTACAGGTGCATACAAGAACATTCCGCAGGTACGTAACCTATATAAAATGCAAATGACTTCTATTTTTTGGCATTTTCTCGGAATTATATGGATTTATCTGTATGTTTTTTTACTTTTGAACCAAAATTAACACACCATTATTTAAGTACAAATGAGTACAACAGTATCACAAATTGATGAAATAAAAACAACTCCGTGGTCTGGAGGGAGGTCTCCCTTCAATGTTGAGTACGGAAAAATTATGATGTGGTTTTTTCTCCTTTCGGATGCATTTACCTTTTCGTCATTACTAATTTCTTACGGCTCGTTGCGTTTCAGCGCAAGTACATGGCCTGCGGCAGATAAAGTTTTCCAATCAGTACCAGGGTTAGTTGATAGCGGTTGGCCGTTAGTGTTCGTGGGTATAATGACCTTTATACTCATCATGAGTTCGGTTACCATGGTATTGGCAGTAGAGGCCGGCCATCGTAACTCTAAAAAAGAAGTAATCTGGTGGATGATAGGCACCATCATTGGCGGCTTTATGTTCCTGGGTTGCCAGGCATTGGAGTGGGGCCACTTACATCACGAAGGTTTTTGGTGGGGAAGCATACCCGGACCCGAAGAACTGAAGCATTTATTTAACGGCGGTACCGAAGCAGCACAGAAAATGACTGCCCAGGAGTTTGCTAACCTGTTTTTTACTATCACAGGTTTCCACGGTTTCCACGTATTTACGGGTGTTATCATCAATATCATTATTACCGTTAACGTATTATTAGGCACCTACGAGAAACGGGGCAGCTATTTAATGGTTGAAAAAGTGGGTCTTTACTGGCACTTTGTAGACCTTGTTTGGGTATTTGTGTTTACCTTCTTTTACTTAGTTTAAAAAGATTTATATATGTCAACAGAATCACACGAAGTTCACCACGAAGGTGGTGATCACGAAACAATGACCAAGGGAAGGATTTGGAAAATATTTTTCATTTTGCTTGCCATTACAACAATAGAGTTTATTATAGCATTGGTGTTGGTACCCAAGGGTTTGATGCCAATACGTTTTGCTAACCCTGTTTACATTGTATTAACCCTGCTTAAAGCATTTTACATCGTTGCTTACTTTATGCACTTAAAGTTCGAAAAGCTTGGTTTGGCTTTAGCAATTATTGTCCCAATTTTATTTATAATCGGCTTAATCCTGGTGCTTACTAACGAAAGCCACCACTGGATTGATCTTCGGGGTTAATGAAAGCTACCATCTGGAAAAAAATTACAGTCCTGGTGCTCATATTAGCAGTACCAGGATTTTTGTATTATTTACTAACCGCTAAAGGCAAAAACAGGTATAAACCGCTTGCTCATTTTGGCCCAAAACAGGTAGCTAAAACAAGCCACAGGTTTCACGGCAAGGATATTCCCGATACCAATTACTATCAACTGCCCTCATTTAAACTGACCGGCCAGGATGGTAAACCCTTTACAGAAGCCAACCTTAAAGGAAAGATATTTGTAGCAAGTTTTTTTTATACCCATTGCCCCACCGTTTGCGGTACCATCAATAATAACTTAAGTTACCTGGTAGGTACTTACTGGAAAAACAAAATGGTGTATTTTACATCAATCACGGTTGACCCCGACCGGGATACACCGGATGTTTTAAAAAAATACCTGCAAAGCTTTAAGCCCGAATCAAACCGCTGGGTGTTTTTAACAGGCGACACGGCATCGGTATACAACCTGGCCCGCAAAGGTTTTTTGGTTGATGCAGTACAAACAGGCAAAGACGATTTTATATACAGCGATAAGCTGATCCTCATTGACCAGGACAAGCATATCCGGGGCTACTACTCGGGCGCCAATACAAATGACGTAAACCGCCTGAACGACGAAATAAAAGTGCTGATAGCCGAAGAACTGCGCAAAGTTGATAAAGCCTTATATTAACAGATATGACCGATAAATTTATACTCCGTTTTGTAGCAGCCGTTACCATATTTGTAATAGCCGTAGTTGTTGTGTTAAACAGGCACCTTATTCCCGGGCCGGCAGTCGCGCCAGCATTTACACCATACCTGCCTATGCTTAACGCAGTACTTAACGGCACCTGTACCGTGCTTTTATTGCTATCGTTATACTTTATTAAGCAGGGTAATATAACAGTGCATAAAAGGCTTAATATCCTTACGTTTTGTTTGTCGTCAACATTCCTGTTGTCCTATATCCTGTTTCATTACCTGATGCGCCATGATACCTTATATGGCGATGCCAATTTTGACGGCATCCTGTCCGATTCGGAGCATGCCCAGGTTGGCGGGATGCGTACCCTGTACCTTGCTATCTTGACGCCACACATCATATTGGCCGCTGGAGTATTGCCACTGATATTACTAAGCTTTTATCGCGGCCTGCAAATGCAGGTAGAAAAACACCGCAAACTTGTACGCTGGACATTCCCAATATGGTTGTTTGTGACTGTAACAGGAGTTATAGTTTATTTTATGATAAAACCGTATTACCAGTTTTAAGGGAAGATATAGTCCAGTGTGCTTATTGGGGCGATGCCTTTGGCCCGGGCTGTCCATTCATACGCCTGCAGGCGTTGCGCTCGTGGCCGGTATCCATTTCCATCCCTATCGCGTTTTTCTGAACCCGAATTGCTTATCGAATTAACCGAATTAAAGAATTTTAAAATTCTGAAAATTCTTTAATTCGGTTAATTCCATGAATTTCGGTTCAGACAACATCTATCTTCCTAAGCATACAATACCATTTATCCCAATTTATTACTTAAATTTGCCTTCATGAAACGGGTTTCAAAAATTATTCTTTTCGTAATAGCCCTTGGGCTAATGGTGGGCTTAAAGCAGCCTGTAAAGGCCCAGTGCGCGCAATGTGCTGCAACTGTAGAAACCAATACTAAAAGTGGCGGTAACGCCGCTAAAGGCCTTAATAAAGGCATCCTGTTTTTACTGGGCGCGCCGTATTTTGTGGTTGCCGTTGGAGGTTATGTATGGTACAAAAAATACCGCCGCAAAAACGTAAACCTGAACGATATGCATCGCGAAAGGCTTAACCTTAATTAACATACAGAAAAAGATCGTCATTGCGAGGTACGAAGCAATCCCCGATATGCATGGTGATGTGCATGTAGGGGATTGCTTCGTACCTCGCAATGACGGAGAAATGTGTTAGGATAGTAATAAAACAAAGAAGGCTTTACGTTAACAATCCACCTATCACCCACTATGCCCGAAACGCCAAAATCATGGGCTATGCTCAACTGTAAATGCCCGCGTTGCCGTAGGGGCGATATGTTCCAGGGCGGGCCGTATAGTTTTTCAAACAAAATAAATTTAAACTGCCCGCATTGTAACCTGTACTTTGAAATTGAGCCCGGCTATTTTTACGCGGCCATGTATGTAAGTTACGCGCTTAATGTGCTGGAGGCGCTGGGCCTTGCCTGGCTTACTTATTTGGTAACACACAATTCCGATTCGCCCTGGTTGTACCTTGGTGTACTAATAGGGGGCTGCATTTTACTGGCACCTATAAATTTCAGATATTCGCGGGTACTGTTGTTGTATTGGTTATCGCCAAAGATACATTACCAGGCTTATTTAGATACCGATGATTTACCAGGAAAGTCTTGATTTTTTAAAAGATCTGGCCGATAACAATAACCGCGAGTGGTTTTCGGCCCACAAAGAACGCTACGATGCCGCACGTGAAAACGTGATTGATTTTACAGGCCAGCTACTTACCAAACTGCAAAAGATAGACCCGGCCATTGACGAAACCATGGATGCCAAAAAAAGGGTGATGCGTATTTATCGCGACATCCGTTTCAGCAAAAACAAAACACCTTATAAAAACAATTTCGGGGTAAGTATCCCATCCGGTGGTTCAAGAGGCGGAACTGTTGAATTTTATTTACAAATTCAGCCGGGCAATTCTTTTATAGGCGGTGGTTACTGGATGCCCGAGGCTCCCCACCTGAAAGTTATCCGCCAGGAAATTGATTATAATGCTTCGGAGTTGAAGAATATTATTGACGATAAGGAGTTTGTAAAGCTATTTGGTGATTTCAGAAAACAAGAACAGCTAAAGTCTGTTCCTCGTGAATATAGCGCCGAAAACGAAAACATCGACCTGCTTAAACTAAAAAGTTTTGTAGCCTGGCATAAAATAACCGACGAGGAAATAACTGCAGAAGGCGCCGTGCAATTGGTAGCCGACATTTGCAGCAAAATATACCCCTTGAATGTTTTTCTGAAGAATGCGCTTGCGTAACAATACCACTTAATACCTGTTTTATGAAAATCAAATATCTTTTATTAGCCGCAATTTTTTGTACGGTATTCAATTCATGTAAAATATTATCGCCAAAAGAGTATAAATCATTAGTTGCACAGCGCGATTCGTTGAATACCCGTACGGGTAACCTGGAAGAAGAGCTTTCGCGCCTGCAAAACGATACCGCGCGCCTGCACCGCCAGATTAACGATTTGCGCGACAATAACAACGCCCTGAATAACAACCTGGACGTTACATCAACCAAAGCAAACCAACTGGCCGCCGATTTGCAAAAACGCGAGGCACGTTTAAAAGAGGTAGAAGAGATTCTTAAAAAACGCGACGAGGCTACCAACGCGTTAAAAAACAAATTGCAAAAAGCATTATTGGGCTTTCAGCAAAGCGGCTTAACGGTTGATATTCGTAACGGGAAGGTATATGTATCGCTTACAGATAAACTATTGTTTCCGTCAGGGAGTATCATTATTGATGACAAAGGAAAAGAGGCCCTAAAACAACTGGCAGCTGTACTGAATAAAGAACCAGACATCAACATGGCGGTTGAAGGCCATACCGACGATAAAAAAGTAAAAAATCTTGGCCAGATAAAAGATAACTGGGATTTGAGCGTGCTGCGCGCAACATCAGTAACCCGCTACCTTACCGAAGTGGAAATGGTTGACCCGCACCGCCTCACCGCTACGGGCAAAGGAGAATTTCAACCTATTGATACAGCAAATACCGACGAAGCCCGCACCAAAAACCGTAGGATTGAAATTGTACTCACCCCAAAGCTGGATGAACTTTACAACCTGATAAGCAAATAAATAAAAAAGCTACCGCTGCCGCGGGTTTTCAACCCGTGGTGGACATAGGTTCAGCTTTCAGCTGAAATTAGGCTAAAGTAAATGAGCAACTGGAAGTTTGCGTTAGGGATAGCAGCGGATACCGGCCAAGTGAATAAAGCCTGTGTAGTATGAGCGGATAGCACGGCCGCAGGCAACGCCCTGATCATAAAAAAACTACTCCATCTCTTCCATCAGTGTATTAAAAATCACAAACTTTTCATCAAACTTTTGCTGATGGTCGGCCTGAAGCTTATGCAGGTGGTTCATATAGTATTGCTGAAATTGACCAATGCTATCGGCATTGTACTGGATGCAGTACGTAACCCCCTCGTTTGGAGAATCGATGACCCTTAAAATGCGGTGTGAGCTAAAATTCCCGGTAGCCATTACGGCGGGGATATGGATAGTTTTCATGTAATGAAGCCATTCGTCATGGATAGCTTCGTCCAATATTATGGTATCGTTGTATATAATCATAGGGCGAATTTAGTTAATTAGGTTGATTGGTTGATTAGGTTAAGTGGTTGATTGGGTTGATTAGGTGAGTAGTTGATTGGGTTGATTAGCGATAGCGTGGTTTAACTGGTTAACCGTTCTAACTTAATCAACCATTCACCTAATCAACCGCTCACCAACCTAAGACTCCGTTTTATCTCCTCTAAGCAACCTAAACCTTTTACGTGCTTCGTTGATCCAGAGGCTGCCGGGGTAATCGGTGATGATTTTTTGGTACCAGGTTTTGGCATTGGTTTTATCGTCGAGGTGGTTTTCGTAAATATCGCCCAGCATAAAAACCGCATCATCGGCCCAAAGCTCGGTAGGGTGGTCGTTATAAATTTTTTTGAGCAGCGGCACCGCGTCATTATAGTTTTTTTGCTGAATGAAAATGCGCGATTTGGCCATCAGTATATCGTCGCTGAGGCTGTTGCCCGGAAATTTTTTGTCGATGCTATCCAGGGTCATTAAAGCTTTTTCTGGTTGCCCTGCAAAAATCAGCAGATCGGCCCGGGCATAAACTTTCAAAGCGTTGCCGGCGCTATCCGCCGCCGTATTGTCGTTTATCAGCAATAGTAAATTTAAGGCATCATTGGCTATAAGCTGCGATGTGGCAGCCTTTAATATATCAAGCTGGCCCTTAGCCCAGGTAAAATCGCCGGTATAGTAAGCCATTTTAGCGTTGCGAAATTTGGCATCCTGTGCAATATTTGTATTCCGAAAATCTTTTTCGACCTGGCTGTATAACAGCGTAGCCTCCCATGGCAAATTGTTCAACATGTAAACATCGCCCAGGTCAAGTTTGCAGCCCGCCAATAATTCGGTACGGATGTTGGGGATGGCTACCGCGCTTTCCAGTAGTTTTTGGGCATCATTAAGCTTATGAAGCTTAAAAGCTTGCAAGTTGGCCAGCTTTTGCATGGCAAAAACAGTGTTGTTGTTACGGCCAAATTCGGTAAGCAAGGCCATATAATCCTGTTCAAGGCCCTGCAAATCTGCGGGGAGGTATTTACCGGTGGTAATTTTTAAGTTTTTGGTATTGATGAGTTCAATCTTAGCCGGGATATAGAGCGGGTTGCTTACCCCTTTGGCAATAATATATTCGTAACCGCGAATGGCGGCATCATAAGCCTCGTTGTTGGTAAGCGTATGGCATAGCTCGTAAATATTATTGCCATCATCATTTTGCCTGCGGCTAAGCGCCAGCGCCTGGTTAAGGGCCAGGTCGTACTCCTTTTGCTGTATATATTGCCAGGTTAGCAACTCTATATAAATGGTTTGCTGCGGATCTTTTTGAATTCGCCTTAACAGTGCCGCCTTAAGCAGGTCATAATCTGCAGCACCCTCAAACACGGTGGCAAAATTGGTCTCGGCCTGGGTAATAAAGCTTGGGTTGGCCGGCAAAAAGTTAAGGTACTCATCGGTAAGCGAAACCTTATCGCGCTTAAAACGATAAAGGTTTATCAGTTCATAGGTAAAAGCTGCATCATTTTTAAGCAGTTTGCGGCCTTGTGTAAATATTTTTATAGCATAATCAATGTTGGCGTTTTGATAAAACTGGTTGGCCAGGTTAGCAATTTCCATCTGGTCGGCAGGCAGGTTTTTCAGCAGGTCGTCATATATGCTGTTTGCTTTATCAAGCTTGCCCTGCTGGGTGTAAATGGCCCCCAGCATAACCTGGTACTGGTTTACATCGGGATGCTTACGCTGTAATTTTTTGGTGATGCTTTCGGCCTCATCAAATTTTTTGAGGCTTAACAGGATATTTATGTAGTAGGAATAATAAGTTTCGTTGTTTTGCTTGAATAGCTTTTGATAAATTTCAAGCGCTTTTTGGGTTTCGCCATTGGCATTATATTGCATAGCCAATTGAAGCTCGTTATCCTGTGCAAACAGGGTGCATGTACCCAGCAAAACAAAAATAATAATTGCAAATAAAACCCTCATCCGATCAAAAATAGGTAATTAATACGAATGACCCGGCCATTTTTAGTTAATATCCGTATAAAGGTTATACAGGGTAAAATTGTAGTGACATTTTGATAACGTTAACTAATTTTCTCTAATTTGACCTGATTAATAAAATGGCATAAGCAAATATGTTGGGGCGCTTGAGGATTTTTCTTTTTATTGTATTTTTCACAGTTATATGCTCATGCAAAGAACATATAAAGCAAATTCCACTTGCCGATTTTTTTAAAACTCCTGAGAAAATCTTTTTTAAAATATCTCCCGATGGTAAGTACTTAGCATACTTAAAGCCATACAAGGATAAGCAAAACCTGTTCATTCAATCGCTGGCGGATGGTACCGAACATATGGAAACATCGTTTGAGGATTATCCTGTAAGCGGCTGGTATTTTTGGACCTATAATAATCGACTGGTTTTTTACCAGGATATTGTGGCAAACGATGGGTTTAAAATGTACGCGCTTGATATATCAACACATAAAATACGTACCGTGCTCTCGCTCGAAAAAGTGAAAGTAAACCTGATTAACCGCAATAGGCAACAGCCGGACATTATCACCATCAGGATGAACAAGCGCGATCCGGCCAATTTTGATATCTATCGTCTGAATATTAAAACAGGAGAGCTGTCACCTTATCTCATAAACCCGGGCAATATAACCGAATGGTTTCCGGATGCCGATGGTAAAATCCGGCTGGTAAAATCGTCAGATGGGGTAGACGAAACTATTTTATACAGACCCGATGATAACGCGCCTTTTAAACCAATTATTCAAAACAATTTTAAAAACTCGGTAAGGCCAATTGCTTTTACCGGTGTCAAAAATTTTTTTTATGCCCTATCAAATGTAAACAGGGATAAAATGGCGCTGGTTGAAATTAATGCCGAAGACGGAAAAGAGCAGCGCACCATTTTTAGCAACAGCAATGCCGATTTGATGTATGTAGAATATTACAAAAACAAGCACCGGCTTGAGTTTGCCAGTTGGGACGAAGCTAAGCCACGCAAATATTTTTTATCGGCCGATATCCGGAACATTTACAATAAGCTGCAGGAGTTGTTGAAAGGCAATGAAGTAAGGGTTGTTGACCGGGATAGTTCGGAAAACAAATTTATTTTATACACTTATACAGATCGCAGCCCGGGTACTTATTATTTGTATGAGGCCAATACCCGTAAATTAATAAAACTAGGCGATACCAATCCTTCGCTGGTTCCGGCTGAGTTATGCGCTATGCAGCCTATAGCGTACAAAGCAAGTGACGGCTTAACTATAAATGGTTATTTAACAATGCCATTGGGGAATAAAAAAACCAATTTGCCAGTAGTAGTGATGCCGCATGATGGCCCCTGGGCTCGCGATACCTGGGGGTACGATGAACAGGTACAGTTTTTGGCCAATAGGGGGTACGCGGTTTTCCAGATGAACTACCGTGGATCTACCGGGTATGGTAAGGCCTTTAAGCGCGCGGGCTATAAGCAGGTAGGCGGTAAAATACAGGATGATATAACCGACGGGGTACACTGGCTGATTGATAAAAAAATAGCTAACCCCAAAAAGATAGCCATTTTTGGCGGTCGCTTTGGCGGCTTCTCGGCTTTGTATGGCATATCGTTCCATCCCGAATTATATAATTGCGCGGTTGTGCAATATGGGCTCATCAACTTTTTTACTTACATTAAAGATGCGCCACCATTTTTTAAGCCGTATTTAAAAATGACCTATGAAATGGTTGGCAACCCCGAAACTGATGCGGATCATCTGCGGGCTATTTCGCCGGTGTTTCATACCGATAAAATTAAGGTGCCTTTGATTATTTTCCAGGGTGCTAAAGACCAACGTGCCAACATTAGCGAACTCAACCAGTTTGTGCACGAATTACGCAAGCATAATGTGGATGTAAAATATTTTTTGAAACCCAATGAACGCGCTTTTTTCAGGAGTGAGCGCAATCGCTTTGAAATGTATAACGAGATAGAAAAATTCCTGGATAACAATATGAGGGTTAAACCATAACGGTTATGCCAGCACAAAAAACTGCTTACCGGAAAAACTTTTTGTTGATCATCATATTCCTGGTGCTCATATCCATAACGTTTGTGGTGGCGCTTTTTATATCATACAGCCTTACGTCTAAATACGTTGAAAACGAGTTTTCGTCAAAAAAGGTAGATGTGCTGGAGCAAACCTTAAAGCCATACTACGATTTTTTCCAGAATAAGATCCCCGAGATACAATTTTACGGTGGCTTTTTGGATTCCGTTTCGGCCCGTAAATATGCTTCAACGGTTTTTAAAGAATACCGGTTTGTAAAAAAGATTATTTTTTATGATGTGCAGATAGGTACCCGGAAGCCAGTGGTGCCGCGTGCCAATAACCTGGATATCTCGGTAAAAGCAGTTTACCTGTACGGTCATGGAAAAGGTAAAATATGGGGCGCAAGGCAACAGCATATCGGCGATGAATCGGATTTTACCGCGATGGCGTCTAAATTGCGTAACTATATTGCCTTTTCGGATACGGCTCGCCTGCCCAGCCAGGATGAGATGTATAAAACCTTCTGGGATGTAAAGCCTAATAAAATAACCTATACCAATACTTTACGCCCCCTTGATGTTAAAAACTATCGCGAGTTGCTGAGGGGCAAAACGGTATCGGAACCGTATAAACAAAATATGATGACTTTTTATCTTGAGCCGCTTTTGCTCAGGGTGAAAAATACGCATCCCGAACTTTACCAAAATGTATCTATACAGCCGGTTGTGTATGATCCTATTGATAGCGACGGGAACAAATTGATAACAGAAATACCTTTCGGTGCTTTTTCTGATTATAAACTGTTCTTTAGCTCTGAGCAAGGATACCTAACCGCCGAAACTAACCGCCGCTTTATGCCTATCGGGGCTGCGGTATTGGTTATAACGCTTTTTTTGGTGGCCATAGGCTGGCTTATTTATCGTAACCTGAACGTAAATATTAAGCTGTTTAAGCTGCAATATGATTTTATAAACAACTTTACCCATGAGTTTAAAACACCGGTGAGTGTTATAAAAATTGCCGGTTCAAATTTAAAGGGCGATGGTGAGCTTACCGAGCGGCAACGTAAACATTATGGAAAAATTTTGGATGAAGAGGCAGATAAGCTAAACGATTTGATGAACAAGTTGTTATCATTCACCCAGTTGGAAAATAAATCGATCAATATTAAGAAAGAAGAAATTGTTGTGGCCGATTTTGTGGAGCGCTATATTGATACTTTTAAAATTAAATATCCTGATTTTAAGCTGAATTATACCACTAACGGGGTAAATACTTTTTATACCGATCCCGTGCTTTTGGGCAGTGTTTTTCAAAACCTGATAGAGAATGCCTATAAATATTCGCACCCCAAAAGAAAGGAACTCAACATCAACATTATACAAAAAAAGGGCAACATCATGTTCTCTTTTATAGATAAGGGGATAGGGATCCCCAGGAATGAACAACACCATGTATTTAAAAAATTTTACAGGATTGAGAACCAATATAACCAAAACGGAAGCGTAGGTTTGGGTTTGGCATTCTGTAAAGAACTGGTTAATTTTATGGACGGCGAGATAACGGTGAACAGTAAAATTAATGAGGGATCGGAATTTATAGTTACGCTTCCAAACGAAAATTAAAGTATGAACAAAGAAATCAAAATTGCGCTGGTTGAAGACGATGAAAACCTGCGTTTCCTGGTTGCCGAGCGTTTGCAAACCGAAGGTTACAAAGTGTTGGAAGCCGACAACGGCGAGGATGCGGAAACCATGATACTGGCAGAACAACCCGATATTGTATTGCTTGACTGGATGCTACCCGGCAAAACAGGATCTGAAGTTTGCGGCAGTATCAGGGAAAGCGGGTACGACAAACTGGTGATTATGATGACCGCCAAGGCACAGGATGTTGATAAGATCGAAGCTTACAATTTTGGAGTATCAGACTACATTACCAAACCGTTTAATATGGATGTGCTGGTAGCGATGATTGACAGCAAAATTAAATTCAGCCTGAATAGTGAGAAAGCCGAATCATATAAGTTTGCCAACATGGAGCATCTGCCCAACACCCACCTGCTCATTCGCGATGGCCGTAAAATTGAGCTTACCATATTGGAGAACCGGATATTACTATACTTCCTTAAAAACAAGAATAAGGTTATTAACCGCGAAGAACTGATGATGGAAGTATGGGGCTACAATGCCGATGTAAATACCCGCACGCTTGATATGCACATTGTACGCCTGCGCAAAAAGATAGAAACAAATGCCGATTCGCCACAGTACTTACAAACGGTGCGTGGGATTGGGTATAAGTTTGTGTACAATCAGTAACGAAGAGTTAAGTAGTTCTACATATGTCATTGCGAGGAACGAAGCAATCGCACGCGTGCAAGATCTGCACAATTCGCGATTGCTTCGTTCCTCGCAATGACATATGTACTGATGATCATTAAAGGCGAATACTATTTCCTATATACCCTCGCTGCCATAAAATCTCCAAAAAAAGTTCGTTCATTTATTTTGGAATAATCGTTCCAGTTAAACCAAGCCTCAATCTGCGGTAGCTCGCTGGCCTCTATCTTATCAATCGTCCTGAAAAATAAAAACATGCTTTTCAACAATAGAGCCTGCCACCATTTGCCTGTTAATTGAAAATCGCAATTGAGCCAAAGCGCCCCCGGTTTTAACAACGAATCAATTTTATTGAATACCGTTTTTAATGTTGCTTCAGTAAAATTATCGAATAAAAATGGGGTTAGCACCGCATCAAAATAGGCCGGGAGGTTTACGTTTTCAATAACATCGTTTATGAAGATAATTTCATTGCCACAGGTATTCCTCTTTTGGGATAGCTCCATCATTCGCTCTGCAGCCTCTACATAAGTTATCTTTAGCCCCGTTGGGTGTAATCTTGAGATTTCGTCAAGAATCCAGCCTGTACCGCCGCCAACTATGAGTATATTACTGTTGGGTTGGATGTAACCTAACAAAAAAAGCTGGGTATTTACTATAGTCTTGCCATATACCAGGCGCGACAAACGATCATAAAACCATGCCGAATTATTAAAACTGGCGGCCATATCAATGGCCTTTAAAAATGAGGTTAACAGCTAATAATACAACGTACTGAAGGATAAGTACGCCATCCATAAAAAAGAAATAATAGTACTCGTCTTTTTTCCAGTCCGATTTAAAGATAAGCCAGCCGGTTAAAAACACAGTAAGCGTTAGCGCAAAAAAATCGAGGCTAAAGCCGTTATTTCTGAAAATGAATAATAACACCACATAACCGGCTAATAACACCTGGCAAAACAGGTATGCATTTTTTTCGCCCCACACTACCGGGATAGTTTTTAAGTTCATTTTGCGATCGTCAAACAAGTCGCGGATATCAAAGGGGATAGTAAGCGCCCCTATGAATAAAAAGCGTTTGGCTATCAGTATAGTGGTATCGCGCATGGATACGCTGGCGGCATGGAAATGCATAGCCTCCAGTATTGGAAACAGCACGCAGCTCATTGTCCATACCAGGGTGATAAGGAATGGTTTTAACCCGGGTATATTGCGCAGCCCGAATTTTTGCTCGCCTACTGCAAACAACGGCAGGCCATAGGCAAACGATAAAATACCCAGAAAAATCAGGAGGATTTTTGATTCAGTTGTGATCAGAAAAAATAATGGTACCAGTGATAATAACGAAACGATGGTAAATGTAACCATGAGCCGATAGTGCGAAAAAAACCAACGTACACGTTTGTAGGGAGATGTTTGCGGGCTTTGAGGCCTGGTAATAATGATACAGAAGTTGTAAATGCCTAAAGTGGAAGTAAACAGCAAACCCAACACCGGCAACACCGGTTTTGATCCTATTAAATGAAATGTTACCAATGCCTGCGCCACCGCGCAAAGCGACATGAAGATATTACTGAACAGCAGGAAATCAAAAACAGACTGAAGTGCTTTTTTCATTGGTAATGAATCTGCCTGGGAGTTGATGTTACGTAAGCTTACCCGAAGGAGCATGCCCGGCTTTTAATGTAAATATCGTAATCTCCGGTAATATTCCAACTCTGCCATACAAACCAACAAAGCCAAAACCTACATTTACATATAATTGTTGTATTCCCTGCTGATAGTGGCCCGCCCATTCGTTGTAAACGTATTTTATCGGGCTCCACTGAAACTCTTTTGTACGCACGCCAAACTGCATGCCATGGGTATGGCCCGAGAACATGACATCTACCTGGGGATAATCTTTTAAAACCTGTGCCCGCCAATGCGACGGATCATGCGATAGCAGGAGCTTCACTGGCATGTCGTCCGTGTTTTTGGCGGCCAGTTCCATACGGCCATATTTAGGGAAGCGGCTGTGCAGGCTCCAGTTTTCGATGCCAAGGATGCCTATTTCTTCGCCATTTACTTTAAGGCGGCGGTTCTCGTTACGCAATAAGTCCCAACCCATATTTTTGTGGGTGAGTATAAGGTCTTGGTGGTCTTTTATTTTATCTGCCGGGTTTTGCCAGTCGCCATAGTCGCCGTAGTCATGATTACCTAACGATGAGTAAACGCCAAGCGGTGCTTTTACTTTGCTAAAAATATCCTGGTAATCTCTCATTTCGCTGGTTTGCCCGTTAACCAGGTCGCCGGTAAAAAATATAAAATCAGGTTTCTCTTTCAACAGCATTTCTACACCGCCAAGCACCGCTTTTTTATTGTAGAAACTCCCCGAATGGATATCAGAAATTTGCCCCAGCTTTATGCCATCAAATGCTTTTGGCAAATTGGGCAGATATAGAGTTTGATAGCGCACATGGTAATCATACAAACCCTTTGGCATATTAATTTTTATGGCGGCCAACGGAATGGCGCCTGCCAGCAGCCCCGCCTTTAACAAAAATTCTGACCGGGGGATGGCATCCGGCGGAACCAGGGTATTGTGCACGGTCGATTGGTCTTTAAACCTGTTTTTACGCCAAGCCAACAACCGCTTGATGTCATCAATCAACAGGAACAGTAAAAACGTTAGCTTGCCTATAAATAGCATCGAGAATATGAGCAGACCCGCTGCGCGAATACCTAGGCCCGCAAAATGAACATATACACCGGTAAGCAATCCGCAAATAACACCAATACTTGTTGCCCAATATAAAAAGGTAAATACTGTTTTATGCAGAAAATGCCACTTTTGAAAAGCCCCGCGAATGCCGTTTAATACATAAAGGTCAATTAGCAAAAGTGCCGAAATGATTAAAATGATATTAAGCGCAGTATCGGTCATTTACACAAATGTACCAAATTAATAACGGTCATCATCTAAATCAAGGTCGTCTTCATCAGGCTGCAGGTTAAACAAGCTGTTAAACATATCCGAGAATGCAAAGCCATTATCTAAAAAGCCTTTATTTAATTGCGAAAATTCGGATAGGCCATGTAGCACAAACTCCATCAATAAAAGTTGTTGGTTTTCGGTAACACGGGGATGCAGTTTTTTAACCAGGTCTTTTAAGCCGGCAACCTCTGATAATTCTCTTTTATAGTCAATTGCCGACATGTCATCAACCAAAGCCAGGTTATTGCCTTCGCCAAACCAATTGATAATGCTGGCATAAGGGTTTACGCCTTTAGCTTTTTTAGCCTTTTCAGGGTCGGGGAAAAAGGTTAGCAGCAAGGTTTTAATAGCTTTACCAATCAGGATATTGGCCACTTTGCCCGGGCCTTCCAGTTCACCTTCATAAACCAGCTCAATTTTGCCGGTAATAGCGGGGATAACGCCTAAAAAATCGGTAATGCGAACAAAAGTGCCGGGCTCATGGTTCATGATCATGCGGCGCTCTGCATTGCTCACCAGGTTTTCATAGGCTGATATAGTTAAGCGTGCCGATACACCCGATTTTTTGTCGATATATTCGGAGTTACGGGCCTCAAAAGCAATTTGCTCAATAAGATCTTTTACCAGGTCATCGGCTTCAACCGCATTGCGTTGCTCGTCGGTCAATGATGCTTCCTGCTGAGTGATCTTCCTTGAAATTTCGACTGTACGCGGGTAGTGTGTTAATATCTGGCTTTCAATCCTGTCTTTCAACGGCGTAACAATGGAGCCGCGGTTGGTATAATCTTCGGGGTTGGCTGTAAATACAAACTGGATATCTAAAGGCAATCGCAGTTTAAAACCGCGTATCTGGATGTCTCTTTCCTGTAAAATATTAAATAGCGATACCTGGATCCGGGCCTGTAAATCGGGCAATTCGTTGATCACGAATATACCGCGGTGTGCACGCGGAATTAATCCAAAGTGGATAACACGCTCGTCAGAATAGGTGAGTTTTAGGGTGGCAGCTTTAATAGGATCAACATCGCCTATTAAATCGGCTACGGTAACATCGGGTGTAGCCAGTTTTTCGGTATACCGTTCTGAGCGATGGATCCAGCCTATTGGCGTTTCGTCACCTTTTTCTTCGATAACACTATGGCCGTACCATGATATCGGATTATAGGGATCATCAAACAGATCTGATCCTGTAATATAGGGCACATATTCATCCAGTAAATTGATTAGCAAACGCGCTATGCGGGTTTTTGCTTGTCCACGTAAGCCAAGCAACAAAATATTGTGGCGCGATAAAATGGCCGTTTGCAAATCGGGTATTACTGTATCCTCAAAACCGATGATACCTGCAAATCCACCTTCGCGTTTTTTAAGCTGTTCTATAAGGTTAGCACGTAACTCATCTTTAACCGAACGGCTTTTATAACCAGTTTTTTTAAGCTCACCGAGGGTTTTTATATCTAATAATTTACTCATGTTTTATTTTAATTTCATCGATTTATAAGTGATTTCACCGATGGAAATGATTTCATAGATAAGTGTGATTTGTTTTTTTGTCTTGATTCTTGACTCTAAACTCTTGATTCTTATCTAACCGTTTTTCTTCTATTCTTAATATAATCTTCAAAAATGTATTCGCCTAAACCATTCAACGAACTGTAAAAAGCTTTGCCGCCGTTGGTTTCTGTAAATTTACGTACAAACTGCTGCAAGTAAGGATCTTTGGCTATCATAAATGTAGTTATCGGTATTTTTAAACGCTTGCACTGTGCAGCCATGTTAAGGGTTTTGTTAACCACTTTCCTATCCAGCCCGATGCTGTTTTTATAATATTTGGTGCCTTCCTTTAAACAGGTAGGTTTACCATCGGTAATCATGAATATCTGCTTATTATGCGTTTTACGGCGGCGCAATAAATCGGCGGCCAGCTCAAGCCCTGCATAAGTATTGGTATGGTAGGGGCCAACCTGTAAATAGGGCAGGTCCTGAAGCGTTATAGGCCAGGCATCGTTGCCAAAAACAACGATATCCAGCGTATCCTTAGGGTATTTGGTGCGGATCAGCTCGGCCAGTGCCATGGCTACTTTTTTGGCCGGAGTTATCCGGTCTTCGCCGTAAAGGATCATGGAGTGCGAAATATCTATCATCAGCACGGTAGAGGTAAGGGTTTTATAATCCATTTCCTCTACTTCCAGGTCGCGCTCGGTCATCATAAAATCACCTATGCCATGGTTAACCTGGGCGTTATGGATAGATTGGGTCATATCTATCTGATCCAAACTGTCGCCAAATTCAAACTCCCGGCGTTCGGCATTTTTTTCATCGCCCTGCCCCGACTGCGGCGAGCGGTGATTCCCTTTCCCCGATTTTTTGAGCTTGCCAAAAATTTCTTCCAATGCCGATTGGCGGATGCTTTGCTCGGTTTTAGCTGTAATATTAAAACCACCGGTTTGCTGATCGTCGCTTAAATACCCTTTTTGTTTAAGTTCATCAATAAAGTCGCCAATACCATAATCATCGTTGGTAAGGTTATATTGTTTATCAAGCTCATTTAGCCAGGCCAATGCTTCGCCTGCATCGCCCGATGTATAGTTGAGCAACTCGAGGAATAATTTCAATAATTCTTCAAATCCGCCTTTAGGGATTTGGTTCGGTGTAAATCTTGAAAATCCAAAACCACGCATATCTTGTCCTTTCTGTACTATAAAGGAACGGATAATTATTCTGAAAAGTTTGGAGCTATGAGGATTAAAACAAATTGTTAGGTAAGAATGACAATTTGCAGATGTGTGGATGGCTGATCCATAGTATAACTGTCATGCTGAGGTACGAAGCATCTATTTGCGAACTTTTCTGGCGGTTTTGCATGGTGTAGAATAGATGCTTCGTGCCTCAGCATGACAGACAAATAGTGTTTGAATTAAATATACACCAAACTATTCAACAACTCTGTAGGATAAATAGGATTGGCGCCGCGCTGGCTGGCAACATAGGCACCTACAGTACAGGCCTTATCAACAACCATTTGCATAGGGTGGTTAGCCAGCAACCCTGCCACAAAAGTTGCCAGGAAAGCATCGCCCGCACCTACCGAATCGCCAACTTTTACGGGACATCCGGGGCTTTCATAAAACTCATAATCGTGCCATACTATGGCGCCGTGTTCGCCGCGGGTTACACATATGGTGCGGTTATGGTACTTGGAGCGGAATTCGGTTATCTGGTCGCGTAAGGAGCGGCTACTGCCACCAATTAACAAGTTAGCCTCTTCTTCGTTCATTTTCACCACATCAGCACGGGCCACAAGAGTTTCGATGGTAGATAGGGTATAATGTGGCGGGCGCAGGTTTACATCAAATATTTTGAGTGCATCAGTTTCGTCGAGCAGGTTGAGTAGTGTTTCGCGGGTTTTGCCGGAGCGGCAGGCCAGGCTGCCGTAAACAATGGCTGCCGAATTTTTAGCCGCGGCGTTAAGCGCGTCGGTAGTTTCAATGCAATCCCACGAAACGGGCTCGGGAATGATATAGGTGGCCTGGTTGTCCTTGTCTAACTGCACGGTAACCTCGCAGGTAGGGTATTCATCATCTTGCTGAATAAGGTCGGAGTACAACCCGTTTGATTTCAGGAATTCAATCAGCATATCGCCGCTGTTATCCAACCCAACCGAGCTTGCAAAGGCAACGTTTACGCCTTGCTGCACCAGGTGCCTTGCCACATTCATAGGCGCACCGCCCGCTTTTTTACCATCGCCAAAAGCGTCCCATAAAACTTCGCCGAAGCTTAATACCTGGTTTTTCATAAAAGAGTTTTTTGTTAAGGCAGTGAAATCAAAGATAACAGGATTTTTGACACGATTTTCAAGATTTAGCAGGATTAACAGGATTTTAATGTAAGACGATCAATGAAGTTATACAAAACAAAATCCTGTTAATCCTGCTAAATCTTGAAAATCGTGTTTATATTCAAATTATGAAAAAACTTACATTTTCTTTTCTTCTCACCCTAACGGTTTGTTTGTGCTACGCGCAGGATAGGCAAGCCATCGTAAATTTAATGCACACCCAGGAAAAGGCCTGGAACCGTGGCGATGTTGAAGGCTTTATGCAGGGCTACTGGAAATCAGATTCGCTGGTGTTTGTAGGCAAAAACGGGCCCGATTACGGCTGGCAAACCACGCTTGATCATTATAAAAAGCGGTACCCGGGCAAGGCAGCTATGGGACAACTTAAATTTACCATTTTGCAGGTAAAGGTACTTGATGCCACTAATGCATTTGTTTTAGGCGGGTGGCGCCTTAAGCGGATTAAAGATGACCTGGGTGGTTATTACACCCTTTGGTTCCGCAAAATTAAAGGCGAATGGAAGATAGTTTGTGATCATACGAGTTAAATATCTGATTTGAGATTTGCTTAAAACCTTTTTACATTTGGCCCTGGGGGCTTAATGGATGAAAAGAGGTTTGGTTATAGGCAAGTTTATGCCTTTACATAAAGGGCACATCGCGTTAATTGATTTTGCTTTACAGCATTGCGATGATCTAATTGTTTTGGTAAGCGCCAGCTATGACGAGTCTATATGGGGAAGTCAGCGGCTGGAGTGGGTTAAGGAAACTTATAAAGGGAACGATAAAGTGAGGCCGTGGCTGTTAAACTACGATGAAGCCGTTTTGCCAAACACTTCCGCATCCTCTGAAGGAGTATCACGTATCTGGGCCAATTATTTGCAAAAGGAATTACCTCCTATTGATATCATATTTGCATCAGAACCTTATGGCGCTTATATGGGGCGGTTTTTGAATTGCGAAAGCATGATATTTGACGAGCCTCGGAAAATAGTGCCCGTTTCGGCTACGCAGATCAGGGACAAACCGTTTGCCTTCTGGAATTTTTTGGCCGATGCAGCCAAGCCTTACTTTACCAAAAAGATATGCCTGCTGGGAACCGAGTCTACAGGCAAAACCACCATGGCGAAACGGTTGGCGCATCATTTTCATACAATCGAGGTAGCCGAAATGGCCCGCGATATTTTGGAGCATACCAACGAATGTACTGAGGATGATTTGCAGCGGATAGCCGAGCTGCACGCCAAAACCATCAACGAAAAGATAAAAGACGCCAACAAGATTTTGTTTGTGGATACCGATCTGAATACCACCCGGTCATACAGCCACTTTTTGTTTGATAAGGATTTAGAGGTGCCGGAATGGGTTGAGGCGGCCAATCATTTCGATTTGTATATATACCTGGATGTTGATGCCCCATATGTGCAGGACGGCACCCGGCTTAACCAGGCAGACAGGAACAGGCTGGACGAAAGCCACAAACAGGAATTGGCCAATCATGGTATTCAATATGTTTTGATACAGGGTGATAGCTGGGACGAAAGATTTGAAAAAGCTGGCAAAGCGGTGGTGCAGTTTATAAAAACAGGAACTGTTTAATTGCCCGGCACATTTTGCCTGCCTGCTGGCGGCATTCCCAAAGCCGGCCATCGTGCTAAATAATTCACTTATTTACTGCTTTACTGCATCCTGTTGAAACAGGGGCCTGATTATTACCATAGCGTATCCAAACCGGGGTATATCACGCTTCTTTAGTCGCGCCGGGGCAATTATTGGGGTATTTTAGCTTAACGGTTAATAATACTTACATTCACATACAAGTTTGTGTTACAAAAGGGACTAAATTGCAGAACAAATTTGGCCCATAGCTGTTTCCTCTAACAACTAATTATGAGCATAGAAAGATTCCAGGTTTCAGGTAAATTTAGTGATGTTAGTAAGGATCTGCAGGCATCCGATGTCCTGGACGATTTGCCGGTAGCTGTTTATGCATGCGATAGCCTTGGATATATTACCGACTACAATAAATCTGCCGTAAAGTTATGGGGCCGCGAGCCGGAAATAGGAAAAGATTTATGGTGCGGATCATGGAAAATTTTCAATAACAATAATGAGCCAATTGCACCCGATGAATACCCTATGGCCATTAGCCTTAAAGAGGGAGTTGCCATTGAAGGCGAGCCAATAATTATTGAAAGGCAGGATGGCACAAGGATAAATGTGCTGGCATACCCCGTACCTCGTTTTGACTTAAGCGGGACATTAATTGGTGGGATAAACACCTTGATTGATGTAACCAGGCAGGCAAAAATGGATCAAAAGCAGGCCATGCTGGCTGCTATAGTTGATACTTCGGACGATGCCATTATCAGTAAAACCCTCCAGGGAATTATTACCAGCTGGAATAAGGCAGCAGAAAGAATGTTTGGATATACCGAGGCCGAAGCCGTTGGCAAACATATATCGCTGATTATACCGGCCAACCGGATAGCCGAGGAAGAAATAATCATTAATAATATAGCCAGGGGAAACGCGATGATCCACTTTGAAACTTACCGGGTAACAAAGTATGGAAAGGAAATCCCTATTTCGCTTTCAGTTTCGGCGATAAAAGATCATAATGGAAAAATAACGGGTGCTTCTAAGATTGCCCGTGATCTTACCGATGTATATGTTGCTGATGAAAAAAAGGCAGTATTATCAGCAATAATTGACACCTCTGACGATGCCATCATCAACAAAAACCTGCAGGGCATTGTAACCGGCTGGAACAAATCTGCCGAAAGAACTTTTGGTTATTCTCAGGATGAAGCCATTGGCAAACACATTTCTTTAATCATCCCGCAAGACAGGTTGAATGAAGAGGACATGATAATGCAGAATATTTCTGCAGGCAACCGTATCGACCATTTTGAAACAATAAGGTTAACAAAGCAGGGGAGTACTGTCCCCATTTTACTTTCGATATCTCCTATTAAAGATAAAAGCGGCAATGTTATTGGCGCATCAAAAATTGCCCGTGATATAAGCGAAAGAAAAATTGCCGGCGCAAAGCAGGCTATGCTGGCAGCAATAGTTGATACATCCGACGATGCCATCATCAGCAAAACGCTGCAGGGCATTGTTACCAGCTGGAATAAAGCCGCCGAAAAAACTTTTGGATATACCGAAAACGAAGTAATAGGGAAACATATATCATTTTTAATCCCGGAGGACAGGCTAGAGGAAGAAGAAGTTATTATAGGGAATGTGGCCAAAGGTATCAGGATAGATCATTTTGAAACGGTGAGGTTAACCAAGAGCGGACAGCCCATACCAATCTCGCTTTCTGTGTCGCCAATTAAAGATGATAAAGGTGTAGTGATCGGGGCTTCAAAAATAGCGCGCGACATAAGCGCTTTAAAAACAGCTTTACTTAAAACGCAGCGTTATGCCGAGCATCTTGAAGTAATCAACTCTTTGAGCAGGACAATTTCGGAAGATCTTGACATGGAGGTTATTTTGCAAAAAATTACGGATATAACTACACGGTTAACCGGCGCGCAATTTGGCACCTTTATTTATAATGATCGTAACCCCTCAACCGGCGAAGTTTACACATTGCGTACATCATCCGGTGCATCAAAACAGGTATTTGAACAGTTCGACTTTATGGCAAATTCGCCCTTGTTTAATCCTTTATTTACAAACAAAACTATTGTACGTATTGACGATATTAATAAAGATGAGCGGTACCAGGTAAGCCTGCCTAATAAAGTTTTACCCGGTGGGCATCCGCCTATAGTAAGTTACCTGGGCGTGCCGTTAATTGAAAGTTCTGCAAATATTGTTGCCGGCCTTTTCTTTGTGCATGCAGAGGCTAATATGTTTACCGTGGAGCATGAAGTTATTTTACAGGCCATATCCCTTCAGGCGGTAATTGCCCTGCAAAATGCCCGGTTATATAAAGAAGTAGTAAACCTGAACCTAAAAAAAGACGAATTTATTGGCATGGCCAGCCACGAATTGAGGACACCGTTAACCAGTATCTCGGGATACCTGCAGATTTTGGACAGGTTAGAAACCAATGAAAAAAGCAAAAGGTTTGTATCCAAAACTGTGCGGCAGGTCAGAAAGCTTTCGTCCCTCGTGTCTGATCTGTTAGATGTATCGAAAATTGAAGCCGGGAAGCTGGAGCTTAACAAACGCCATTTTAATATTAAAAAAATTGTTGAAGAGGCGATCGAACTTATTCAAGACGCGCAAATCAGCCATCAAATCAATTTTAAATCAAACGCAGATGTTTTTAATATAATAGCCGACCCTCAGCGGATTGAGCAGGTGATTATTAACTTACTAACCAATGCTATCAAATATTCGCCTGCCGGAAAAAATGTTGATGTGATACTGGAAGACCTTGGCAACCAAGTTAAGATTGGAGTTAAAGACCGGGGAATTGGCATAAAAACAGATAAACAAAAAAATATTTTTAATCGCTTTTACCGGGTCGAGGACCTTAATCCAAGTATGGCCGGTTTAGGGATAGGGCTTTATATTTGTAAAGAAATTACCGAACGGCACGGCGGAAAACTTTGGGTTGATAGCGTATATGGGGCTGGCAGCACCTTTTGGTTTTCATTGCCCGTTAAATAAGTTATGAAATCTGCGGTTACATATAGGCCCAACACGGCCGTAGTGACACACACAGTCGGCTAAACACAACAAAAATAGCGATGAAGAAACCTCACCGCCATAAAAAGTCTTTAATAAAACCCGAACCTGGCAACCCGAACCCGGCAACAGAAATCAAAAAGGTTTGCCCGCAGCCAACTCCTTATCAGCCCATTTAACAGCCAGCCCTTCGCGAAATTTGGCATATTTCTCTTTGAAAGCCATTTTAAGCAGACTATCTACACCACCTTTAATTGCCAGGTTGTACAAGCTGGCGGCTTTGCGGGTCATGGACGCATCCCAGGCACGCAGACTTAATGAATATGACCCATCAATGTATTTCATCCAGTGCCAGTAGCCGGTGGGCATAAACAGGGTATCGCCATGCTCTAAAAACACTTCAGTGCCTTCCACACCATCCAGTGCCGGGAATTTTTTGATATCGGGGTTTAGTACATCATAATCCTCCAGCGCGTAGGTAGCGTTAGGGATGCAGTACAGGCGGCGTTTCCATTTATTTTCAAACAATATTACATGCTTACGGCCACCAAAATGGGTGTGGAAAATATGTGGCAGGTCGATATCGTAATGTAAAAACGTTACGGAGTTTGATCCGCCGAAGAACATGCCGGGCATGCTTTCCAAAAAGCCGCCCATGAGGTCTTTAGGCAATACAATGTCATTTAATAATTGCGGTGCTTGCTTAAAAATATTAAAAAAGAAAATGCGCAACTCCGTTGGTTTACTGCGGATGAGATCAATATATTGGTCAAAAGGCATTTCGGTAGCCGATGAATTAATGGGTTTTGATGGATCGGCTTTGGAATTATCGTACAAAGGCACCACCTTGTTGCCAACAACCTCCTTAAGGTATTCGGGAGTCCACTTTTCGCGGGCAGGCCAGTTTTTGGTAAGGCCTTTAATCACTAACGGGCGGCGCGGGTTTAAATAGTTTTTCTTGAAATCCTCCGGAGAGATATTTTCAACAGTATCAATCGGCTTAAGTATAAAACTCATAAATGTTACCTTCGGGCTGTGTTAAATTTAATTAGGGATACTATAGTATTACCAAAAAGTAAACAAAGGAACGAAATAAAACGCCAAAAGGTAACTTGCAGATGTCAAAAAAAATGAATCCGCCTTATTGAAATAGCTTGCAGTTATCAGTTATCAGTTTGCAGTTATCAGTTTGCATTTTGCATTTTGAATTGTTTTTCGATTGAAAGTTCAAGTTACCAAAAATGATTGTGTTTGATAGGGGTTAAAAGAATAAGCCGGCGGCAATATTATCGGCGTAAAGCTTGCCGTTAGCTGTAAGGTAAATGGTGTTGTCTTTTTGAGTTATCCATTCCTTATCAAAAAACTCGCGGGCTTCAATTTGCAGTTGGTCTGCTGCGCCTTTTGCAATGGCGTTAAGCCTGTTTAAATCAAGTCCCCACATGGTGCGGATGGAGGTCATGATGTATTCGTTCAGGCGGTTTGCCTCGGTAAGGGTTTCCGTTTCGGCGGGTATTTTGCCACCTGTAATAGCCTTGGTATATTTAGCATTGCTGGCAATGTTCCATTGCCTTACCTCGCCGTTATAGGAGTGGGCCGAGGGGCCAATACCCAGGTACTTTACACCCTGCCAGTAATTGGAGTTATGTTTAGAATAGCGGCCGGGCTGCGCAAAATTTGATATTTCGTAATGTTCAAAACCGTTGTCGGCCATGGCTTGCATTAAAATCATAAACTGGGCCGCACTTTGCTGATCGTTCATGGGCGGCTGCTTTTTTTTGCTGATAAAGGCCGCCAGCGCTGTTTGCGGTTCTACCGTCATGGAGTATGCCGATATGTGCGGGATGGAGAGTTCAAAAATCTTGTCCAGGTTTTGTTTCCATTTGGTATCTGTAAGCAGGGGGTAGCCATAAATAAGGTCGGCTGTTATGTTTTCAAAGCCGGCGTCCTGCACCCGTTTTACGGCCGACTCGGACTCGCGGGCGCGGTGGGCGCGGTTCATCCAAACTAAATCATCATCAAAAAATGATTGGATGCCAATACTGAAGCGGTTTACATCTGTTTGGCGCAAGGCTTTTACTTTGGCAACATCCAGGTCATCCGGGTTGGCTTCCAGCGTAATTTCGGCGTTGGAGGCAACTGTATGTAGTTCGGTAATGGTGTTAATAAGCAGGTGGATCTCGTCGGCTTCCAATACCGATGGCGTACCGCCGCCAAAGTAAATCGTTTCTACGGTTTCGCCATCCAGGTAACTTTTTTGAAGTTTAATTTCGGTTACCAGCGCTTGCACCAATTCATCTTTATACTGTGGCGAGGTACTAAAATGAAAATCGCAATAATGACACGCCTGTTTGCAAAAAGGAATATGAATGTAGATACCGGCCATGCGGCAAAGGTAAGCCTAAATCATTTATGAATAAATAAGAAGTAAAAAGGCTGCCCTTTTAAGACAGCCTCTGCGATGCAGTATAACGTCACCGATAAATTGATGGATATTCTTTAGCCCAAAGTCTTAAGTTCTAAGTCAAAAAAGAAAAAATTCAACTTTAGACTTGACCTGGTACTGTAGCCTTTTTTATTGCGCAATAAGTGTCCATTGCTGGTTGTAGCTCGAACCGCTTGTCCACTGTTGCATAACAGATCCATTGGTTGTCAAGCCTCCCGTATCCAGGCACTTTCCTGTAGCAAGGTTAATTATCTTGTAATAACCGCTTCCGGCCGAAACTATTGACCAGCGCTGGTTAGTACTGGTGCCTACTGTGTATTGTTTAACTGATGATCCATCGGTGGTATTGCCACCGGTATCCAGGCACTCTTTCCCGGTAACACAGCTTAGCGTATAATAACCATCGGTATAGCTTATGTTCCATTTTTGGTTGGCGCTTGATCCCGATGCCCATTGAGCTACGGTAGCGCCATCGGTTGTGCTGCCCAAATTATCAAGCATGAGGCCCGATGCCCTGTTTTGCAGCTTATAACGCCCGTCGGCAATAGCGCCAAGCCATACCGGAGATGCGGTAAGTTTCCAGGACCACCTGAACATGTTCGCGGCGCCGGGGCTAACCTCTACCAGGTTATTATTTGCCTTATACCAGCGGTAGGTATCAATATCATTAACGCCCGACCATGCTATAGTGCCCATAGAGTTATCCCTGGCATAGGAAAGCGTCCCGGTTAAAAATGCCTGATCAACATATACACCGGTATCCCATTGCCACCAGAAGCTCATGTTCCTGAATGTTTCGATACCAATTTCGGTAACCACCGTACGGGCCGCGTAAGATCCGGTCCTGCTTGACATATCGCTGTAATAGCCCGACCAAACATCATGCGAGCCCCAGAACCACCAGTAGCAGTGCAGGCCGAGGTATTGATTAACCAACCTTGAATCGGCGCCAACTGCAGTTACGTCAGCAGCATAACCAGTGCCGTCCAGGATGCATTTCCCATCGGCCGTAGTAAATGTGGTCAGGAAACCGGCATATAAATTATTTAAATCGGTACCTGAATAATCAACAGGCTCGTTAATAGGCTCATATAAAACCGATGTGTTGTTTTTATAAACATTATTTACAGTTGTCCACATGGTGGTCCATTGCGTAACATCCGGTACATGATGCACGCCTACCGGCCAGTAGCAAAGTATTACCTTACAGCCATTTGATACAATGGCATTAATTGCAGCCTGGTACACAGGCCAATAACTGGAGCTTGAAGCCGTCCATGGGTTTATGGGCATCCTGATAGTAGTACCGCCGCTTGTTTTAACGGCGCTTGAAATACTGGTGGCTAAAGCGGCAGCCTGGGTTGCGGTGAGCGAGGTAGTCATACCGCTTGGCAATACAACCCTTCCGTCGCCCTCGTTGCCGTTGGGGTCGGCCCAGTTTATACCACGAAAGCCATTGGTATTGGTAGTTGAAAGTGCAAGGTTTTGTTTTGTCGACAAGCCCGAGATATCAGGGCTCTTTTGAATTGGATTTTTAGAACAGCCCATCATAAAGGCTAACAGGCAGCATAGTGCCTGGGTGGTTAAATTTTTTCTCATAAGTTTTATAGTAAAATATTAGATAATTAGTTCTTTATAATCAATTGGTTTTGACTTTTAAACATGGCGGAGATCTCCCCGGCGTCGGCACGAAGCAGGTAATGACATCGATTAACTGCAAAACAACCGAATGTTTATGCAGTAACAATTTAAATATTCTCATGGTAGATGTATTAAAACATCCAGGTTTCCCGGCCGGCAATTACCCCTGATCACTGCCGGATGTTACGGTCAGCAATTTGATTAGCCATTGAAAAATGACTGTGAGCAATAATGGAAAACGGGAAAACTGTGTTTATATGGTTGACATAAATTTCCCTTTAAAAGCAGAAACTAAAAAGGGGGCAAAGCCTCAATATTGCGGGGATAAAGTGTCATTTCAACTGGTTTTTTAAGTAATCACCCTCTTTTTTAACCGGTCATTGTCTCAATAGTGCATGTTGGTGCTACCTTCTATATTTAGGCATTTGGAATTATTGTTATAAATACAATTAATATTATATAAATTTGAGTGCCTTATAAACTTAATGTTTCAACATCACACGAGAGGTTCGATTAATATTTAAGAGGCTGCCTAAAAACAGACCGTCATTGCGAGGTACGAAGCAATCCCCGACATGCTAAGTCCCAAATAGTTCGGGATTGCTTCGTGCCTCGCAATGACGCATGGATATGTGCTTCATAAGAAGTATAAAAGCATTCATAAATCAAATTTAGACAGCTTCTAAGAAGACTAATGAATTATTCAATTCGGGTTAAATGAAGTTTAATTGCCGTTGTTCCGAAAGGTAGATGTGTAATAAACCAAGATTTATACCTCAATAAAAAGATTATTTGTCTGCATTTGTAGTATGGCCAACAGGCTGCGTTCCTCCCTCCGTTGAAATTATGTTATCCAGAAAATTAGTGTATTAAGTACAATATTTTTATTTACTAACCGGCCAAAGATGCTTGTGAAGCTTATTGTTATACCGGTACAAATTACCGGTGATAATGAGGTGTAATATTTAACCTAAAATTGACAACGGATTTATGTATAAAGCTGTCTTGTTCTTCCTGATTAATTTCGTGTGCGTAACTACCCTAAATGCACAAATCCCAACGAACTTCCCAGCCAACGACACCAGGAATTTTGCGTTAAAATCATACAATACTCACGATGGGCTGCCATCAGAAAATGTAACAGTAGCACTTAAAGACAGGCGCGGATACATGTGGATAGGTACAGACAATGGCCTTTGTAAGTTTGATGGCTACTCCTTTGAAAATTTTGTGAACATTCCTGGTAACACGGCAAGCATGAGCTCAAATTATATTAACGCGCTTGCCGAAGATAAAAACGGGAAAATATGGGTGGGGACAATGGACGGCTTAAATGTTTTAGATCCCAACACCGAAAAATTTGAACGTTTTTATCACAGCGATAAAATCAGACAGTCAATAAGTAACAACAAGATTTTTTCGATCTTATGTGATAGCGAAGGAACTATCTGGATAGGAACAGACGATGGTTTTAATCAATATGTGGCAAGCCGCCAATCATTTATTACTTATAAACCCAATTCACAAAACAAGTTTTCAATAAAAGGAAAGTCGGTAAATGCCATTGTTGAAGATAATGAGAAAAACCTTTGGTTGGGGAACTGGAACGGCGGGTTGAACAAGTTCGATAAGCTTGGTAAGCGTTTTACCAATTATCCGCAAGCCGAGTCTCTGCATAAAAAAAGCCCTAATGATATTTGGAGCCTTTTATACGATCAAAAAAGCGGCTGTATTTGGGTAGGCACCTATTGGAGCGGACTTTTCTGTTTTGATCCTAAAATTCAACAATATACCGCATTCCCAAGTCATGATAATCTTAACATAGGTGCTTTTTGCATTGATAATGCTAATGACTCCACCTTAGTTGCCGGAAGTAATGCAGGGTTCTATTTTATAAATAAGGAGAACGGTCAATGGCGAAAAATTGGCGATGTTAATAGCATTGCCGATGGCTATGTTTACAATGATAAGGCCGGAATTATGTGGCTTTGTGGTAAAGATGCTTTAACGAAAATCGATTTTACACAGTATAAATTCCATTTCATTCCGTTATCAATCAACCCGCGCGAAGTAAAAAGCATGTTGCTACAAGGGAACATGTTGTGGCTGGCAACAAACAACGGACTTTACCAGTTTGATTTAATAAAGAAAACCTCAACGCTATTTAATCACACAAATGATCCTTCAAGCATCAGCAGCAACCAGGTTGGCAAAATATATTTAGATAATGATGATGTGTTATGGGCCGCTACCGAAAATGGTTTTGATAAGTTTGACGTTAAGAATAACCGGTTTATACACCACTTTCATCATTCGGCCCTGAGCAATTTTTTTAATGAAGATGTTTTTAGAGATATTCTTGAAGTAAGGCCCCATGAATACTGGCTCGCTACCGACGCCGGCCTTAAGATATATAATGAAGAAAAACAGCAATTCAAACATTATTATAACGACGATAAAAATCCTAATTCAATTGCCAGCAACCACATTTATAATCTTTTAAAAGACAAAAAAGGCAACGTGTGGATTGGAACAAATGGAAACGGTGTTGATCGTTTTGATCAAAAAACGGGCATTTTTCATCATTATAGTTATAATGACAAAAATGCCGGTAGCCTCAGCAGTAATATTGTACACTGCTTATTTGAGGATAGTAAAAGGAATATCTGGATCTGCACGGCCGACGGCCTAAACAAATATGTTCCGGAAAATGATTCGTTTACAGTTTACTCGCGTAAAAATGGATTTGCAAGTAACGTTTTCAATAACCTTGTTGAAGATAGTTTTGGGAATCTTTGGATTAACTCCGCAACGGGAATATCAAAATTTACTCCCCAAACATTAACAGTCACCAATTTCGATGAAGGCGACGGTGTGTTTTCCCACTCGCTTATTTACCAGTCTGCAGCTGGTCAGATATATTTAGGCGGAAATACTGGTGTAGTTGTTTTCGATCCGGCAAAAATCAAATTGAACAATAAAATCCCCCGGATTTATCTTTCCGATTTCCAGGTGTTTAATAAATCGGTAAGGCCGGGTAAAAATTCGCCGTTGAAAAAGCCGGTTAGCATAGCCGATACAGCATTGCTTAATTACGACCAAAATGTATTTTCAATTGAATTTGTTTCACTCAACTATACCCATTCAGAGAAAAATGGCTATCGGTATAAGTTAGAAGGCTTTGACGAAAAATGGAATTTTAACAGCAGCCAGCGAAAGGTTACTTACACCAACCTTAATCCGGGAACTTATACATTTAAAGTTATTGCAAGTAACAATGACGGTGTGTGGAACAGAACGCCGAAATCCTTGATCATCATTATTTCCCCACCATGGTACCAAACCTGGTGGGCGTATACAATTTACGCCATATTTTTTGGTGGGTTGGTTTATCTGTATCTGTTATACAGAGACCATCAGGCTAAACTAAAATACAAAATTCAGATTGCACATTATGAAAGTGAAAAGGAAAAGGAGCTAAGCGAACGAAAGCTTGCTTTTTTTACCAATATCTCTCATGAGTTCAGGACACCATTGACATTGATCATTAACCCCATCAAAGAACTCTTATATAACGAAAAGAAGGCTATGGATGCCTCCAATTTAACCATCGTTTACAGAAACGCGCGCCGGCTATTAGGCCTGGTAGATCAGCTGCTTCTTTTCAAAAAATCAGAATCAGAATCAGACCACCTGAGAATAAGCGTTGTTAATATAATTGATTTATGTAATGAGGTTTATTTATGTTTTGTACATGAGGCGAAAAGAAAACAAATTCATCTGGAGTTCGTATCATCGGCCGATTGCCTGAATATTTATGTAGATAGAGAAAAAACAGAAATAGTATTATTTAATCTGCTCTCGAATGCTATAAAGTTCACTCCTAAGCATGGAAAGATTCGCATCTGTGTAGAAGAAGATGAACAGGTGGTGTCAATAATTGTTGAGGACAACGGTTGTGGGATCCCGGCCGAAGTTGGCGACAAACTTTTTAGCCGTTTTTACCAGGTGCCTGATTTGGCCGGCACCCCTGCCGGGGGATTTGGTCTGGGACTATACCTCGTCAAAAATTTTGTAGAACGCCAGGCCGGGACAGTTGAATACCACAGTAAGATTGGAAAGGGCACATCGTTCACCATCACTTTTAAAAAAGGCAGATCGCACCTTAAAGACCAGGTTATTTTAGAGCAATCAACCGCTACTTCCGGGTTTTTAAAGGAACTTATTGATGCTGAAACTACAGCCAATGATATGGTGTTAGCAGCAGACCCGGTTGAAGAAAAATTATTGTCTGACCTCAAAACGTTATTAATTATTGATGACCATGAGGATATGAGAGAATACCTGCGCCAGATATTTAAACTTGAATATAATGTTCTTGTTGCATCAAACGGCGAAGAGGGAATAAAAATAGTAAACGAACAATGGCCGGATATAGTTATATGTGATGTAATGATGCAGGGTATTACCGGCATTGAAGTTTGCGCGGCCATTAAGGGGAATATGACAACCTCACACCTTCCCGTGATTCTTTTAACGGCCAGCGCATCAAATGAGATCAAGTTAAAAGGTATAGAAGGCGGCGCTGATGATTATATCGGGAAACCTTTTGACAAAGATATCCTGAAAGCAAGGGTTAATGGGCTGCTTAAAAGCAGGAATACCCTCCAGCAATATTTTTATAACGAAATTACGCTTAACAATAACCCGCATAGCATTTCGATAGAGTACAAGCGATTTCTGGATTCATGCATCCGTATTGTTGAGGAGCATATAACCGACCCGGATTTTAATCTTCAATCCTTAGCCTACGAATTAAATATGTCCTATTCCGGCATCTATAAAAAAATCAAAATGATTTCCGGGCAACCCGCAAATAGCTTCATAAGATCTATCAGATTGCGAAAAGCGGCACAGTTATTTGTACATAGCGATTTAAATATATTGGAAACCGCTTATGCTGTCGGAATAAAAGATATCAAATATTTTCGGGAGCAGTTTAAAAAAGTGTTCGACTTAAAACCTTCCGAATACATTAAAAAATTCAGAAAGTGTTTTAAAAATTCGATGGTCAACCAGGTTGCTGAAGTAAATAAAGGGCCAATGCAAACCGGGGCAAAAGTAAATGTGCTTATTGACCTCTCCTGAAGAATTTGGTTTACAGCCATAAAACTGTTGGTTATTAATCTATTTTGTTTTGGGATAGCAATTGCTGCCTGGTATTAATGCAGGAATATGTCATGATGTTAAATTCCTGACCTTTTGCGGCTTGTCATTCATAATGATACGTTGTGCCGGCAGCATTGCCCGCAATTATTTTGATCTCTTTGTCACTAATCTTCAAATATATTTTCACCCGTATTAAATTGCTGTTCCCCTGGTTTTTTGATTCAAAATAATAAATTTAAATAAAAAGCTATCGAATGGGAATGTTTTTTTAATCCTTAGGCATCTGTCTTCATCCAATCCCGCTTTATATATATTGATTTCTCATGAAGAAAATATTTTCTTCCTTAAAATCAGGTAAAAGCAATTTTTATGGTAATTTTAAATGAAAATATCGCTGCAAAAGAAACCTTATTACCAAGGTTTTACGTATCAAGGTTATTGTACGCACTTTAAAAAAATTGCTGCAACCCCGATTTTACAATGACTTTATTAATTATACTTATATGAAAACAACTTTACTTAAATCTTTATTGATTGGCTGTTTTGTTTTCATTGCCGATATGGCCGTTGCGCAGGAATACTACGATGGAACTAATACCCCGAGGCAATATTATTATAACAGTTTAGAGTCTGCCACTGCCGGTACACCGTCAACATTTTTACCGGCAGCGGGCTCTACGCGAAATTCTTCATCGGCTACTATCGACCTGGTTTCAAGTTCATCGTTAAACTCGAGCAAAAGCTTATCTTCATTAGCCCTGGGAGCTGTTGGTTATCTTCGTTGGAATTTTATGAGCAGCGGAAGTTCGGCTGCCGCACTAAGCATGTCGGCCAAAACTTACGAGTGGGAGTTTGATTACAAGAATGTAACCGGTGCTGCAACAGCTGATAACTCTGTTACCATGGCTGCAAGCAGTTCATCGGCCACAGATTCCTGGCGTTATTGGCTCATTGCAAATACTTACACCGCTAACGGCGCCACCGATTACACAAAAGGCTTATATGTTACCCAATATAATGGTAACCTATATTTGAGGCTTAAATACGGTACAGCCAACAACCAATACACCAATTATGCAACCGTATCCATGCCAAACAGCAGTACAACTACCTACCAGGTACGTATTGTAAAGTCGGTTATCGGTTATTATTACATTTATATTTTAAACAGATCAACAGGCGTTACCACTACTTCGGGGCCAACTAACGTGGGCACCACAGTGAGTAGCATCGATTTAAATACATATAATTTTTCGTACCTGGAATCTTCAACCTCCGCTGCCAACCGCTTCCAGTGGGACAACTTTAACTTCTACCAGCAAAAAGTGGAGTACATCCCCATTACAAGCACAGCCAACGGGATTTCATCCTCTATTTCGCCAAGTCAGGTCAATGTGATACCTTATGGCGTAAACGCGAACATCAGGGGGGATATCAATTTTGGGATGCTCCGTTTTAATTCAACAACAAACGGACAAGCCATATTTTCGGGTGGTACGCTTTACAAAACTACCAATAGTGTGCTTTCTGCCGCAACAGGAACATCACTGGTAACAGGGGTAGCTATAAATAGTACGAATACTTCGCAAATGACATTGCCCACTTCCGAATATTATTATTCGGCCGGTAATACCGATGGTACTACGGTAAATGTAATAAATTACTTCCTGGTTACACAGGCACTAAGTACTTTTAGCGGATCGGCACCCTCCACCATAGCCTACTCTGTAAGCACAGCAGCTGCCGATAATTTTCAAAGCTTTTATACCAGTGGATTTTTTCCTTATAACGGCGCATCCACAACGGGCGCTACGATTGGGGTAGTTAAGACATATGACTGGACGGGTAGCGTAAGCACGGATTGGAATACTACGGGTAACTGGAGTTCAAGCACTGTCCCAACGTCAATAGATATTGCACGCATTGGTGTTGTCGCTTTATCAGGGAGTAAATTTTACCCGACAGTCTCATCTCCCACAACCGCTGTAGGAAGCATAATTATAGGAACAGATAACTCACAATACACAACCTTTATTGTAAACACGCCCTTTACCGTTAACGGCGATGTTACAGTAACCGCATCGCTTGGCGTTAATAGCACCAATGGCAGCACCTATTCATTAACGTTATCCGGAACGGGCACATTAACGGTAACAGGTGCATTGAATATTGGCGAATACAGCATACCAAAAGCCAATAACACCCCTTTTTCATTCGTAACATCTTTACCCCAGGTAAATATAACAGGCAATATTAATCTGATCTCAACCTTAGATAACGGCCAAAGAAACTTTGATGCTAAAATAAGTATTATAAGCGGTATAGTAAGTGCAAACAGTATCGCATCGTCTAATCAAAATGCGGGTAATGGTACCCAGGTTGATAATGTATCAACGGTCAGCGTAAGCGGTACAGGCACATTGAAGCTGATCGGGTCTTCGCCAATAAGCGCATTATCCTCCTTAGGATCAAACGTAATGTCATTTAATAATGCCGGGGCAACGGTTGAGTATGCCGGGGCCAACCAAACTATTTATACCAGTGCAGCCATCACCGGGTTACCGGGCGGTGTTTCTTATTATAACCTAAAAACATCGGGCTCGGGCATCAAAACGGTGCTTGGGAGCACCTTGTCGGTCAGCGGCGATTTTACCACATCTAATGCCGGGGTTGATTTAGCAGCTAATGACCCCACCATAAATGTTGCCGGTAACTGGACAAACTCTACAACGGTAACGCAAGACAGCGGGCCGATAACTATTGGCGGCAATGTTACCAATAACAGCGGCGGTACACTTGCCTTAGGCTCTGCCAGTTTGAGCATAGCGGGCAACTATACCAATAATTCGGGCGCTGCATACACCCAGGGTACCGGTACCACTTATTTTAACGGCTCGGCCGCGCAGGCGCTAAGCGACCTAAGCTCCACCGGCACCGTTTTTAGCAACGTGAATTTTAGCGGAACATCGTTATCTAATGCCAAAACCATGTCTGGTTCGGGTGGTTTTGGTGTAGCCAGTACAGGCACGCTTACCATGGCCAATGCCACCACAAAGCTTGATGCCGGCGGTGTGTTAACTTTATTGTCGAATGCATCCTCAACGGCTACCGTGGCGCAAATACCTGCCGGGGCTGTTATTACGGGTAATGTAAACGCGCAACGCTACCTTACAGGCGGTGCCGGGTTCAGGGGCTACCGCCTCATGTCGCCCCCGGTTAATATCAGCTCAAATATTTCGGGTGCGGGCAACATCGGCCTTAGTTATATCAGTACATCGCAAACTTTTGGCGGTGTTACTTACCGGGGCGCTTTAACAGGCGGGCAGGGCACCGGGTTTTTTGTTTTCAATGGCAACCCTTCATTATATCTTTATAATGAAGCCTTAATTACCAATAATTCTAATTCCTATGTTTCGGGCAAAAACGTAGGCGTATATTCTATTACAGCAACCGGGGTAACCACCAGTTCGGGTTATCCGTTTGTTTTAACCACCGGGGTAACCATCCCGGTGGGTAACAGTTTTTTATTCTTTTTTATAGGCGACAACAGCAGCACAGTAACCGCATCGGCAGCGCGCACGCCCGAAAATACAACTGTTACGGCAATAGGCTATTTAAACCAGGGAGATGTGCCCGTAAAATTCTGGAATACCAACAGCACATCAATCCCCTACCATACCGGCACCGGCGCCATATTGCCGGGCTATAACCAGGTGGGCAACCCCTACGCAAGCACCATCAGCCTTGATGTGCTTTACACCGATAATTATGATGCTTTTACCAACGCTATAAGCCCGATTTTTTGGGAAATGAGCCAGCCCGCACAAACTTATATCTCCTATAATGCTGTAACCCATACTACATCAAGCACCAAGGCGGGTAAATACATTGTGAGCGGGCAGGGTTTCATTATAGATGCCACTGCAACAGGGCAAACGGTAACTTTTAAGGAAGACCAAAAGGTGAGTTACCCGGCTATCACTAAATCAACCACTCCGGCTTTACTGATGAGCACTAAAAATGATATCAGGATGCTGAAAAAATCTTTTAGCGCCCCGGTACAGGAAACCGTCCCCACGGGCATGCATTTACAGCTTATGAAAGACAGCATCATAAATACCCAATGTGGTATATACTTTGCCAAAGAGTGGGACGATAAGTATCATAATACCGAAGATGCCCTTGATTTAGATGGGGCTTCGCCCAAGGTATACCTTTCCAGCTATTCTGCAGATGGCGTAAGGACGTCGATAAACCAGCTTGCAGATTATAAGGAGACCGGGAAAAAGGTCAGGTTGTTTGTAAAAGCGACTGCAAGCGGCCTTTATAACCTTAACCTGGTTGACATTAATGCCGACACGGCCCGGTATAAATTTTATTTGATTGATCATTTTAAGAAAGACTCGCTTGATATAGGTAGATACAAATCATATGCTTTTAATATCGTAACCGCCGATACGGCTACTTTTGGGGCCAACCGCTTTGAACTATCCGTTCAGCAGCTATCGGCATCAAAATATAAGCTGGTTACCCTCACCGCTCAAAAAGCTACCGATGGTGTTTTAGTTACCTGGCGAACATATAACGAAGCCAGCAATTATTTTTTCACGTTAGAAAAACAGGAAGCCGATGGTAGCGGTTATACTCCTGTTTACCAGGTACAAAGCAATGGCGGTACCATTTATAAATACACCGACAAGTTACCTAACACGGGCAATAACGTTTACCGGTTAAAACAGGTTGATTTATTTGGCAATATTTCCTACTCAAGCCCGGTAAGCATCTATTTTGATAAGAGTGGAAACTCGGATATGTTTAGTGTTTATCCAAACCCTACAGCCGAAACTTTAAATGTAAATGTTACCAACGGTAAAATTACAACAGCGGCATCAAGCTATAAATTAAATATCTACGATATAACCGGGGCGCTTGTAGTACAAAAAACATCTGCTAATAATAGCTGGAGCGAAAACGTATCGAAGTTTATACCTGGCGTTTACATTGTTGAATTAAAAGATGCCGGCGGTAATTCGTTAGGCAAAGCAAAGTTTGTGAAGAAATAAAATTTATAAATGAAGATGGAAAGAGGCAAATTTAGCTCAGGTAGCTTAAAAAGAACATTAATATTTTTATTTCTGTTAGTAAGCCCACTCATCAGCATGGGGCAAGCCGACGAAGGTTGTGGCGGCCAGGACCCTTATGATATAGCCTGCCCGCTTGATACCTGGGTATTTCTACTGGTTATAGTGTCATGCTTATTTACCGTAATTTATTTGCAACGCAAAGCTAAATGCGCAGGCGTATACGATAATGTTATTAGTAGCAACGAAAATTAGGCTCAGAATGCCGTAATAATACAGGCCATGCTTTTTTTTGAGGCCTGAGAGACTGTCTAAAATAAAAAACAGACCGTCATTGCGAGGTACGAAGCAATCCCCGACTATGCAGATCGGACTTGCAAAGCTACCCGGTAAGTAGGGGATTGCTTCGTACCTTATAATGACATGTTTGTAAATAGCTGACTTTCAGCTCTATATTTTTTAGTGATTTATGTCATTGCGAGGAACGAAGCAATCGCGAACTATGTATGGCGGACCTGCACAGTCCGCGATTGCCACGCTATCGCTTATAATGACGTGTTTTTAAGTTGCTGATTGTTAGTATTATTAATTATGTCATTGCGAGGAACGAAGCAATCGCGAACTTTGTATGGCGGACTTGCACAGTTCGCGATTGCCACGCTGCGCTCGCAATGACATAGTTGTTGTGTGGCGCTAAAGCCAATACGTCATCCCCGTTTTTTTCAGGATCATCCTGATGGTTACTCGCAATGACATAGTTGTTGTGATGCTCTGGAACCAACACGTCATCCCCATTTTTTTCTGGTTTTACCTGATACTCACTCGCAATGACGCGTGTATACGTGCTTCATAAGAAGTATAAAAGCATTCATAAATCAAAACCAATACATAAACACAACGGCAATACCTACGCAGGCATACGGTAAGCATTATTTTTAATGATCTTCCGGCAGAACAGCCGCACCGCCTGCCTGGTTTGGCGGGGCCTGGTTGCCAAAGCCGCCCGGAAAATTAACCTGGATGTCTTTTGGTCCCTTTGGTATTTCTATTCCCTCTTTGTCAAATTCAATATAAATGGCGCGCATTACGCTGCTTTTTAAGTTGAGCCATTTTGATATTTCGGCGGCCCAGAACCAGGTCCGGAATTCGATGGCTGTATCGCTGAAATTATAAAGGAAAACCGAAGGCGCCGGGGCTTTCATAATGTCGTCATTGCTTTCAATAATGGTTTTAAGTATTTGCTCGGCCTTTACCACGTCTGTTCCGTAAGCAACCCGGATGTTTAACTCAACACGGCGGTTATTGTTGCTCAAAGTCCAGTTTACCACGTGTTGGGAAATAAGGTCGCCATTTGGAACAATAAGCTCAGATCCATCGCCACATTCAATTTTGCTCGATCGGATACCAATTTCTTTAATTGTGCCCGATTTGCCGCTTACTTCAATAATATCGCCCACCTGAACAGGCTTTTCAAAAGCAAGTATTACGCCCGATACCAGGTTATTTACTATGTTTTGCAAACCAAAGCCTATACCAACGCCCAAAGCGCCAATAATAATGGTTACCCTATCCATGGGTATACCGGCAGCGGTTATAGCCACAAAAAAGCCCACAACAAAAATGGTTAACCTGATGAGCAATATAGACGACCTGGTTTTTTTAGCCTGCGGCGTTAGTTTGGTTTGCTGGCCGGCAAAATCATAAAAGTAGCTTATCACCCGGGCTATCAGCCCCGAAATCCAGATTACAATTACAAACACCAGTATGCTGCGAAAGGTGAACGCCGTACTGCTTACCTGGTGTGGCGAGTTTAAAAAATCATTAACCTGATCGTATATATAATCGTCGATGGTTAGGTTTTTAGCTAAAGCCACAAGCCATAATATCCCGGTTATTTTAATCAAAAAGCCTTTTGATTTTTTCTGCAGCTCTTTAAAATCAAGAAAAGAGGTGAGGCTGTTTTCGGTCTTTTTATTGGCTTCCAATTGTAAAAAAAAGCTTTCCATCAATATTTGAAACAGCAAATAAAAGCCCATGGCCAGGCACAGGTTTAAAGTGGCGGTTACAGCTACCAATTTGGCCAGGCTAAACCGCCCGGCAATGTTTAACAGTATCGAAAAAATATGTAAGCCGATAAATGCCTTTATAATCAGCAACGTGTATGGCGGGTACCCTTGGTTATCTTTTTTTGTCTCCTTCAGAAACTGTAACGAGTAATATATAACCAGCGACGATACAATCAGCAGTACAATCCTGTCGGGATAAGTAATAAGCACCATTAAACTGCTGGCGCACAAAAATAGGGCAGCTACAAATAATACTTTATAAAATTTATATAACGGCTTTGGCCAATTGTTTTTAATTAAAATACCAATGCTTGCCATCGTAATCAAAAACATGGTATGTGCAAATGCCAGCGTAGCATGATCATACAGGTAAGGGGATATGATGGCAAAAACGGTTATTGTTGATAGATAAGGGTGTTTTACAATATAATTTGTTTGCTCAAAAATGCCGTTGTGCCCGCTGTTTAAACTGGCAATTTTTTTTCGGCTGTTATATATCCATGCAAAAAAAGCAGCCAATATCAACAGGTTTACCATATGCCCCACGTAGTTGGATTTGTTGGTTATAAAGTAAACGTACAGCAGGGAAACCAGGCGGCTGGTTTTTGTAAAAGCCGTGCCCAGATCATTCGGGGTTTTACTTTTATGGGGGTTCCAGATAAAGCCATATTCGTTTGTAAGCGCTTTAACGGTAAAGTCGTGAATTTTTAAATCTATCCTGTCGTCAAGGTCGATGAGTAAAATAGATAAGGCCGATACCCTGTTTTCGAGCAGGCCAATCCTGATCATCGATTTTTTGGCATTGCTATCCAAAGTTTGCCATTTTGCATCCAGGTCCTGCACCTGGGCAATTGTTTTAACCCTGAGGCTGCTATCGGAAGGGGCATTTCGCAAAACCGTATCCGATTTAAAGTCGGCTATTTTGCCACGGATGGCATCAAGCTGGTTATTGTAAATGGTTACCCGGTCTTCCCATGAATCCATCTGGTTTTTAAGGTGATCAATGATATCCCTTATGGTAACCAGGTTGCCCAGGGTAGATGAGCGGTCAATAGCATTACGCATTAAGGTCATCCGTTTTTCTAATGTCGGCAATTCCTCGCTAATCTCTAAAGTGTCAAACCCGCGCGCAAGGTCAGAATTGGTTTCCACGTATGAAGACGTATAATCTTCAATTTTGCCAAGCAGCATATTTACCGAACCATCTACATTCTTGAACGATCGGATTACAGAGTCCCTTCGCAAAACCTTTTGCCTTAAAGAATCCCTTACCGATAGGTGGCCCTTCTTTTTTTTAACCTGGGCAGGGCATTCCTGGTTAAATGCCAGGGCGGCAATCAAAAGTAGGCAGATGGTTTTAAATAGGTTTTGCATTTATAATGATACGTAATAGCTGTGGTTGAAATATTGCCGGTAACCAAATTGTTTTAATGCTGCAGGTAATTTTGGCAATTATAATGATAACGTTATTAACAAAGCAATTGTGTTTTTTAGACTATCTTTATTATTTTTAGCCGAATGCCAAATTTATATATTATAGCGGGCTGCAATGGCGCGGGTAAAACAACAGCCAGTTACACTGTTTTACCCGAACTGCTTAATTGTTACGAGTTTGTTAATGCCGATAATATTGCAGCGGGGATTTCGCCGTTTAACCCCGAAAGCGTGGCTTTGGGGGCAGGTAGGATTATGTTACAACGCATTGATGAACTTTTAAAACAGCAGGTTGATTTTGCCATCGAAACAACATTATCCACCAGGAGTTATGTATCGATGGTAAAAAAAGTTCAGCAAAACGGGTATAATGTAACCCTGCTATATTTTTGGTTAAAATCACCTCAAATGGCCATGCAGCGGGTAGCAAAGAGAGTGAGCAAAGGCGGACATAATATACCCGAAGCTGTCATCATCCGCAGATATTACAGGGGAATAGAAAACTTGATGAACTTATATATTCCAATCTGCCATACGTGGCTGCTTGTAGATAACACCAATGTTGAACCGGTATTTGTTGCCCAGGGTGGATTTCAGTTTGAAACAAGTATAATAAACGCCGATATTTGGAGTACTATTTTAAAGCAAAGCTATGACAACGAAAGCAAATACTAATATGGATATTGATGAATTCGCATCAAAGGTCATGGAAGGCTTGAAAAGGGCAAATCGTAAATTGGTTGAATCTGCGGCGGCCAATGGCGAAAGCCTGATTGTTGGCGACGATAAAGACGGTTTTAAAGCTGTTCCAGCAAAAGAGTTGTTAAAAAAACTGCCTAAATAATTAGTTCCGGCGCTGTATTAGTTTTACCCTTTTTGCCAAACCCCGACCGTATTTAAACGCGTCATCGCTAAAAAAAGTAAACCCAGGTTCCTGTTTTTTTTGGCTGCTATGGCTACGATTAAGTAACGTTTATCTTTAATTAACCGGCATTACAAAACAACCAATTATTACCTTAATTTTGCAGCGAATTTTAATGGGTCGATTTTTAGATGCGTTTAATTGCCTTAAGTTTTTTGATGATGTTGTGCGTTGTTTTTGCTGCCTTTGGCCAGCAGGATACTTCGGCGGTTCGCAAAGCCCCGTCATACAGGCATATCGGCACTAGTGGCAATTCCCTGCTCGATTCCGTGGCCAACGCCATGCAGGCCCGGAAACTTTTTGTGGCCGATTCCATAGCTATGCGCTTCATCCAGATACCCGATTCAAGCACCACAAGCGAATTTACTGATAGCCTACTTGCCCGCACCCAATATAAAGGGTATGGGTTTTTAGATATTCACTTAAAAACAAAGGGCAAGGTAAGGGATGGCCTGGGCCGCCCGCAGCGCGATCCCTGGGTTGTTGCAGTTATCATTTGTTTGTTGTTATATACAGCAATGCTAAATATCACCCTCCATAGCGATGTGAGTTTTGTTTGGCACTCTTTTTATAGCAAGCGCGTTTTATCGCAGGCAGGCAAAGAGGAGGGAGTGGTAAGCCTATGGGCCTTTTTGGGATTGTTTTTGCTTTTCTGCTTAACTTTTAGCTTGTTTTTATACCAGTTGGCCGCTTATAAAGGGGTTTACTATGTAGTAAGCGGCAGCAGGCTTTTTGTGTTGCTTACCATTGGCGTTATCGCTTTATTTGCCCTTAAATTTGTAGTGCTTAAACTGCTGGGGTTTGTATTTGATATCAATAAACTGGTAAACGAGTACCTGAACATATTGCACCTTACTTATTTTAATATAGCATTTGTGTTTTTACCGGTGGTAATATGTTTCAGCCTGCTGGGCACGCAGTATATCCATGTATTGCTCACCCTTACAATCATCATTGTTATTGTAATTTTTTTATGGCAGTACCTCAGGAGCAGCGTAAGTATAATTTCTACTTTTAGATTTCACAAATTTTATTTATTTACGTATCTTTGTGCCCTCGAAATTTGCCCTATTTTAATTTTGATAAAGGCATTAAACATTAGGATTTAGGTAGTTAAAAGAATTGACTTGGAAGACAGAAAGAAAAAGGTTAAAAGTATATTAGTTACTTTATCAAAACCCGAAAACGACAAAAATCCGTACGCCGAGCTGGCAAAAAAGCTAAACCTGAAGATTGATTTCAGATCATTTATTCATGTTGAGGGCGTACCGGCAAAGGATTTCAGGAAGGAAAAAATTAACCTGGGTGATTTTACCGCGGTTATTTTTACCAGCCGCAACTCTGCCGACCATTTCTTCCGCATTTGCGAAGAGATGCGTTTTGAGGTGCCGGTAGAAATGAAATACTTCTGTTTGTCAGAAACTATTGCGCTTTACCTGCAAAAATATATCCAGTACCGCAAACGCAAAATCTTTTTTGGTAAACAAACAGCCGCCGATTTGGCCGAGGTATTAAAAAAGCATTCTGCCGAAAAATTCCTTTACCCGTGCTCGGATGTGGCCGCCGAAGAAACCCAGCGCTTTTTGCTGGAGAATGGTTATAACTTTACCCCGGCGGTGCTTTTCCGTACCGTTTGCAGCGACCTTTCAGACCTGGCCGAAGTGTTTTATGATGTTATCGCTTTCTTCAGCCCGTCAAGTATCCAGTCGCTTTATAAAAACTTTCCCGATTTTAAACAGAACAACACACGGATAGCTGCCTTTGGCGCAACTACCCACAAAGCAGTACTCGAGGCAGGTTTAATCCTTGATATTCCGGCCCCAACACCGGCCGCTCCTTCCATGACAATGGCTATCGAACAATATTGTAAATTGGTAAATAAATAAAAAAAAGGAAATTTATTTATCAATTTGAAACATTTTTGTCGATAATAGCGTATTAGTGACATCTAATTTACACTTAAGTAGTTAGTCAGTTCATTGTTTTTTACACTGTAATTTATTGATAAAACAATGCTGTTGGCATTTTAAAGGGCTTTTTATTGCTTAATTCAAATGTTTTTTGGCATGGTAAACCAAATTTGATATATTCGGGGGTCTTATAATGTTATATTTTTATAACTGATTTTTGATTTTAAAATGAAGCAGATATACTTTTTAATAGTTGTTTTGGCTGGTGGTTTATTAAGCGGTTGCGGCGGTGGCGGCGACAGGGGGGAACTGACGGGTGTACCGCAGCGTTCCTTTAAAGCCGAAGTACCTTACGGAATGGTTTATATACCAGGCGGCTCGTTCATGATGGGCCAAACCGATCAGGACGTAACCTTTGCGCAAACAGCACAGCCCAAACAGGTAACCGAGGCCCCGTTTTTTATGGACCAAACCGAAATTACCAACAGTCAATACAAAAAATTTGTATTTTGGGTACGCGATTCTATCGCTATTACCAATTATGTAAATGATAATAAATATTACATGCAGCCAAAAGGCGGCCGTCCGGCCAATGCAAGCGGCAAAAAATATATCAACTGGGCTTATGTAAAAAAGAACCCGGTTTGGAGCAGTAAAAAAGGCGCTGCAGGCAACAGATCGAAACTTCAGGGGATGTTTTACCAGAATGAAGACCGTGTTTTTGACCGCGACGAACTTGACGTACGCCTGCTAAAATACAATTACGCACTAATGGTGCTGCGTGATGCTGCAAACCACCGTAACGATCCAAAATCAAGGCGTTCGGATTTCATTCTGCGCGATACCGTTACTGTTTATCCCGATACATTGGTATGGTTAAGTGATTTTTCGTACGCGGCCAATGAGCCAATGGTCGAGGCTTATTTCTCGCACCCCGCTTTCCGTAATTATCCTGTAGTAGGTGTTACCTGGAGGCAGGCAAGGGCTTTCACCGTTTGGCGCACCCGCTACAATGAGGCCTATAAAAATTCAAGACATTTACCTCCGCGTGCCGATTACCGCTTACCTACCGAAGGCGAATTTGAATATGCCGCCCGCGGCGGCAGGTTAGGTACCGATTATCCATGGGGCGGTCCTTATATCAAAAATGCTAAAGGTTGTTTACTGGCTAACTTTAAACCAGGCCGTGGTAACTATACCGATGATGGCGGCGCTTACACCGTAAACGTGCGTTCATACTTCCCTAATGATTACGGCTTATATAATATGGCCGGCAACGTGGCAGAATGGACTTCATCTGCCTTTGACGAATCGGCTTCAACATTTGTACATGACCTTGCACCAACCTTTGCCGTTGAAGCAAAGTCTTCTGATCCTGAAGTGCTAAAACGTAAAGTTGTACGGGGCGGATCATGGAAAGATATCGGTTATTTCCTTCAAAATTCTACCCGTACCTACGAGTACCAGGATACCGCAAAATCATACATCGGTTTCCGCTGCGTTACAAGTTACCTGGGTCGGGACATCAAAGACAAACGATAAACAAAACAATAAACGTAAAATCATCTAAACAAAGTTATTTCTGATTATTATGGCTGGAACTGGAAAGAAAAAACCATTTGGAATAGGAAACATTATTTCAATCGGTGCAACAGTAGTTATCATTGGTTTGTTATTTAAAATCCAACACTGGAAATTCGCTTCTGAATTTATCACCGCGGGCTTAGGCACCGAGGCTATACTTTTCTTTATTTTAGGTTTACAACGCGACGATAAAGAGGTTGACTGGGTACGCGTATACCCGGAGCTAAATGAGGATTTTCAGGGCGAATTGCCGAAATCATCATCGCATCCGGTTGCTATTGGAGCAACAAACACCACGGCAGCCCTGGATAAAATGCTTGAAGATGCCAAGATAGGCCCCGACCTGGTTCGCAGCTTAGGCGATGGTTTAAGAACCTTTGGCGATAAAGTTGCAGCAATATCAAGGGTGACTGATGCCGGCGAAGCTACTATTGCTTTTACTGCTAAAGTTAAAACAGCAACCGCAAGTTATGATAACCTTAGCGCCGCATTCGAAAAAGCATCTGCCAACTTAACCGAAATGGCTGATACCAATGTAGATTCAAAGGCTTACCATGAGCAGGTAAACAAATTAGCCAAAAACCTGGGTTCGTTAAACGCGGTTTATGAACTGGAGTTACAAGATTCAAACGCGCATTTAAAATCAATGAGCAAGTTTTACCAAAATATGGCCTTAACCATGAACAACTTTAACGAATCGTTAGATGATTCAAAACAGTTTAAGGAAGAGGTTGGCCGTTTAGCTAAAAACCTGGGATCATTGAATGCTATTTACGGCAACATGCTTACTGCTATGAACCAGCCGCGTGTTAGTTAATTATAAAACAGAATTTTTTAAAAGCTAAGATTTATATAGATGGCCGGAGGTAAGGAAACCCCAAGACAGCGAATGATAGGTATCTTATACCTGGTGCTTTTAGGCTTAATTGCACTAAACGTACCAGAGAACCTGTTAGATGCTTTTAAAAATATTACCAAAAGTTTGGATGCATCTACCAAGAATGTAAACTCCAGCTTACAGCAAACTTATAATTCATTCGAGACAAAAATAAAAGCTCAGCCCGATAAAGCTAAATACCTTAACGCGGCAAAAGAGGCGAGTAAAATGACCGATGACTTGAATAAGTACATCGAAGATTTGAAAGTTGAATTGACTGAAAAGGGCGGCGGTATCAATAAGGAGATTGATGATATCACTGCACGCGATAATTTAGATATATCATCAGAAGTGATGATCAATGGCAAAAAGGCCGATGTTTTAAAGGAGAAGATAGAAGCTACCCGTACCAAACTACTGCAATTGTTAGGCAAAGACGCCGAAGGTGTAAACTTTTCTTTAAATGCGGATGCTCCAAAGGCAAATACCGGGATGCAGCAAAAAACCTGGCAGCAAGCTTACTTTGGCGAAGGTATCCCATTGGGAGCGACTATAACTACCTTGGCCAAAATACAGGCTGATACAAAAAACGCCGAAAATGAAGTAGTTAAGAAATTATACAGTAACGTTGATAAAGCCGAAGTAACGCTGAATGCATTCAGGGCAGTAGCCGTATCGCCAAGCAGTTATATTTTGGCCGGCCAGCAATTCAAAGCGGAAATTTATCTAACTGCTTATGATTCGCACACCAATCCAATTATCACGGTAGGTGGATCGGCAGTTCCGACTAAAGATGGCATCGGCACCTATACCACAACGGCAAGCGGTGAAGGTAAGCATAGCCTGACCGGCGAATTGGTTGTTAAAGCGGTTGATGGCGGTCCGGATAAAAGATATTCATTTCCGCTCGAGTATATGGTAGCAAGGCCATCGGCTGTGGTATCGCCCGATAAAATGAATGTATTGTATATAGGTGTTCCCAATCCGGTTACAGTATCGGCGCCAGGTGTGCCTACTTCAAGCCTGAATGTAAGCATGAGCGGTGGCTCAATTAGCGGGTCAGCAGGTCATTATACTGTTAGGGTAAATAGCGTTGGAGGTGCAAAAATAACGGTTACCGGCGAAAAGGGTATGGTTTTAGGCACATCTGATTTCCGTGTAAAAAGGATCCCCGATCCTAAAGCCCAGTTTGGTGGCAAAAGTGGCGGTACAACCAGCGCTGCCAACATCCGGGCGCAGGACAGAGTTTTTGCAAAGCTGGACAACTTTGATTTTGATGCCAAGTTTAATGTTACACGTTTTACAATATTAATTATAAAACCACGCCAGGATGCCATTATATATTCGGGTTCAAGCGGCGAACTTACCGGTGCAATGAAATCGGCATTAAATACTGTTACACCAGGTACAACAGTTGTTTTTAAAGATGTTGTGGCCGTTGGCCCGGACGGTACGCCACGCGGACTGGACGCTATTGTATTATCCGCAAATTAAACGCGTATGAAAAAGAGAATTTTAATTGTTTTACTTTGTGTTGCCTGCGTTGGCGCTTATGCGCAAAAAAAGCAACCAAAGAAATCCACCAGGAAAACAAATACTGCCGCTGCTGCAAGACGGAGGGCTACCCCGCCACCGCCTTCAAATACAGTAACAAGCCAGGCTGTGCCTATGGACACAACCAAAAAGCCAATGAAGCCTTTTGAAAGGCCGCTTGATGGCTATTATAAAAAGAGTAATATTTTAAGCGCAAAAGTAACCCCGTACCCCAACCTGCGCGAAAGCGATGTAGCATTTGCAAAAAGGGTATGGCGCGAAATTGATGTACGCGATAAAATGAACACATACCTTGCATCGCCAAAACGCCGTTTAATTGATGTTTTGCTGGATGCTATTACGGCAGGCGAATTAACAGCTTATGACCCAACACCTGGTAAAAAGGATGATATTAATGGCGATAGCTTCAGCACGCCGCTAAATGGGGCACAGGCCAAAGGCCGTTTATCCGGCGCAGATAGCAGCGTGGTGAAGAAATTTGATGCCAACGGTAATGAGATTGGATCTACAATGGTAGCCAGTGAATTTAATCCCGATAGCGTATTAAAATATCGTATTAAAGAAGATTGGGTGTTTGATCGCCAACGTTCTATTTTTGAACCGCGCATTATTGGGATAGCGCCGCTTGTTAAACCAAAGGGTGTAGGTGCCGCAGATGTGGATTATCAGCCGGCTTTTTGGATTTATTTTCCCGAAGCCCGCCAGATACTTGCAACCAAAGAAGTTGTTAGCCGGGCCAGCGATGCAACAGGCTTAAGTTTCGACGATGTTTTCATGAAGCGTATCTTCACCAGTTATATTGTGAAACAAAGCAATGATAAAGATGAGCGTGTAAAAGATTACGCCCAAGGGATAGATAAACTTTACGAATCGGAAAGGATAAAAAAGACATTAATGGATTGGGAGCTTAACCTTTGGCAATACTAATTGTTAAGTGAAAATTCAAAAGTAAAAAGTCAAAACTGTTCTGGTTTTGACTTTTTGCATTTATGAAAATCATGTCCAAAACTACCGTCATTGCGAGGCACGAAGCAATCCCGAACTATTTGAGACTTAGCATGTAGGGGATTGCTTCGTGCCTCGCAATGACGGATATTTGATATAGATGGTCAATAGCTTAATTTTGACTTTGATCAAAGTATCCCAATATAGCCTTCGCCTGTTTTAGATTAACTACTTCAAGCAATAATTCCTCATTTGCTTCGCGGATCTTTTTTACGGATTTAAAATATTTCAGCAGCTTTTCGGCCGTGGTTTTGCCTATGCCTTCTATCAGTTCAAGTTCGGTAGCAAGGGTGCCTTTATCCCGGATTTTGCGGTGAAAGGTGATGCCAAAACGGTGCGCCTCATCCCGCAGGTGCTGGATCACTTTAAGTGTTTCAGACTTTTTATCCAGGTACATCGGGTACTGATCATTAGGGTAATACAGCTCTTCCAGACGCTTGGCGATACCAATTACTGTCACCTGTTTATCTATACCCAAAAGTTTTAAACTATGCATCGCGCTTGATAGCTGCCCCTTGCCGCCATCAATGATAATAAGCTGCGGTAGCTCTGTGCCTTCGTCCAGCATTCGGCGGTAGCGGCGGTGTACGGCTTCTTCCATTGTGGCAAAGTCATTAGGCCCTTCTACCGTTTTTACATGGAAGTGGCGGTAGTCTTTTTTTGATGGCTTGCCGTCCTTGAAAACTACGATGGCCGAAACAGGATATTTACCCTGGAAGTTGGAGTTATCAAAACATTCAATATGGCGCGGCAACTGGTTCATCCGTAAATCCTTCATCATCTGCGTTAGCAAGCGCTCTGTGCGGATCTCAGGGTTCAGTTTTTCGTACTGGTCTATCTTCTCCTTTTTAAAAAACTGCACATTCTTTTGCGACAGGTCCAGCAACTTACGCTTTTCCCCTAACTTCGGCACTGTAAATTTAATGCCGGGGTGGTCCTCCACATCAATATCAAATGGTACAATCACTTCTTTTGAAGTGCTGTTATACCTGCTCCTGAATTCGATGATGGCCAGGGTAAGCAGCTCCTCGTCGCTTTCATCAAGGCGCTTTTTAAGCTCGATGGTTTGCGTTTGGATGATAGTGCCGTTCATCACCTTTAAATAGTTTACAAAGGCCAGCTTCTCTTCTGACGCGATGTTGAACACATCCACATCGGTAATAGACGAGTTAACGATGGTGGATTTGCTTTGGTAATTCTCCAGTAAATCGAATTTACGTTTCAGCCTGTGGGCAAGCTCATAGTTGTATTCGGCCACGGCGGCTTCCATCTCACCTTTAAGGCGACGCAGTATGGCGCCTATTTTACCATTCAGGATATCGGTGATATCGGCAATACTATTGTTATAGTCCTCTTCTGTTTGGTAGTTTTGGCAAGGCCCTTTGCAGTTGCCCAACTGGTATTCCAGGCAAACCTTGAATTTACCTTTGTCAATATTTTCGCGGGTTAGCGCGAGGTTACAGGTGCGCAGGGGATAAGTTTCCTTTATCAACCCTAAGATATTATGCATCATGCTTATTGACGCGTATGGGCCTAAATATTTTGATCCATCTTTAACAATACGCCTGGTCCAGAAAATGCGGGGGAAATTCTCGTTTTTGATAATCACCCATGGATAGGTTTTATCATCCTTAAGCAGTACATTATACCTTGGCTGATGTTTTTTGATCATGCTGTTTTCCAGCAGCCAGGCATCCACCTCGGTATCAACAATGGTAAAAGTTATATTGCGGATTTTGGATACCAAAACCCGTGTTTTGGCATTAATGTTAATGTCTTTGTTAAAATAAGACCCAACACGGTTACGCAGGTCTTTAGCCTTGCCGATGTATATCAATTCTTTCTCCTCATCCCAATATTGATAAACACCGGGTTTGTGAGGGATGTTTTTTAAGGCTTCTCTGTAATCAAATTTATCACTCATATTCAATCGTCACTGATTGTTTTGGCCTGGTTATGCCACAAATGTCATTGAAGAAACGATGGAATCGCATGATGTTTAACTACAGCATTGAAGAATTCCAGACTTACGAAGTTTTTAAAACTTCGTAAGTCTTCGCCGTTTGATTCGCAAAGTTCGCGATTGCTTCGTGCCTCGCAATGACATATTTTAATTGTCGTTTTGAGATGACAATTATCTTTAAAAATCTAATTTCTTATCCACCTCATTGGTTCCCTGCTGTTGCTGGTTGTACTGGCCGCAATCTAAAACAATGCTTACGCCGGTTTTTGGAGCATCAAAATCAACCGTTTTTTTAATGCCAAGGGCCGGGTTGGCGTATACTTTTTTCATATATAACGCAAATATAGGCAACGCGCTATTGGCGCCCTCGCCCAGGCGGGTTGACTGGAAGGCGATGTCCCTGTCTTCGCAACCTGTCCACAGGCCGGTTACCAATTGTGGGGTAATACCTATGAACCAGCCGTCGGAATTGCCGTTGGTTGTACCGGTTTTGCCGCCTATTGGGTTGCGCAGGCCATATTTATAAGCCAGCCTTGATCCTGTGCCATCTTCAATAACACCTTTTAACATATAGGTCATTACGTAGGCGGTTTGGGGGTTCATGGCCTGTACTACCTTTGGGGTATGGCTATATAAAACGTTGCCGTTTTTATCTTCAATACGTAATATATAGGTAGGCTCTGTCCATAGGCCATGATTGGCGAATACAGAGTAGGCTGCGGTCATTTCAAATACCGATGCATCAAATGTGCCCAGGCAGATGGATGGGTAGGCAGGTACGGCGCTGGTTATCCCCATCTTTTTAATCAGTTCAACCACGGGCTCTGGTTTTACCTCGCTCATTACGTGGGCGGTTACCCAGTTTTGGGAGTGTGCCAGCGCCTGGCGCAGTGTTATAAAGCCCGGCAAGGTTTCGGAGGGCGACGAGCGCGGGCACCAGGGCGCGCCGTAACCACGAATGGTATCAGGTACGTTATTAATTTTTAAACATGGCGAGTAACCATTATCAATAGCCACAGCATAAGTAAACGGTTTGGCTGTTGAACCTACCTGGCGGGTACCGTTTTTAACCTGGTCGTACTTAAAATGCTCAAAGTTGGTGCCGCCCACCCAGGCTTTAACATAGCCGGTGGTAGGGTCCATGCTCATGAGGGCATTACGCAAAAGCATTTTACAGTAAATGATGGAGTCGGTTGGCCTCATTAACGTATCGATATTGCCGTGCCATGTAAACAGGTTCAGCGTATCTTTGGTATTGAAGTTTGTTTTAATTTCCTCATCGCTCAGGCCCTGCATTTTCAATTGTTTGTACCTGTCGCTTTTTAGCATTCCCTGGTTAACCAGGAACTTAAAGTTGTGGATGCTTTTTGCCAGGTTTTTCCCACGCCAATGATCATTAAACTGCACCTGCAGGTTTTTCATGTATTCCTGCTGAGCTTCTTCGGCGTATTGCTGCATAGTGGCATCAATAGTGGTGTAAATTTTCAGGCCATCGAGGTCAAGGTCATAGGGCGTACCATCGGGGCGGTTTATATTTTGTTCTTTAAAAATCTTTTGTATCTCTTTTTTTAATACCGACCTGAAGTAAGGGGCCGGGCCATCAAAATGGTTATTCTGGTGAAAATCTAACCCAAGTGGTTTTTGTTTAAACTCGGCAACCTGGCCATCGCTTAAAAAGCCTTGTTCCTGCATACGGTTAAGTACAAGGTTGCGGCGATTTATAGCATTTTTCGGATGCCGGATAGGAGAGTAAATGCCAGGTCCATTAACCATCCCGATTAATAAGGCAGCCTGATCTGGCGTCAATTTATCTGGCGTGGTATTAAAATAGGTGTGCGCGGCCGATTTTATGCCATATGTATTGTAAGCACCAAAATCAACGGTGTTTAAGTACATAGTTAATATTTCTTCTTTGGTATAATGGCGCTCTAATTTAACGGCTGTTATCCATTCCTGCAGTTTTTGGGTTATCCGCACAAACGGGTTGTTTGATTTTTCGGTAAATAAATTTTTTGCCAGTTGTTGGGTTATAGTACTGCCACCCTGTTTTTGGCCGATAAGTAAGTGCAGGAATATGGTAAAGCTGCGCCCGAAATCAATCCCTGAATGTTCGTAAAAGCGTTTGTCTTCGGTAGCTACCAATGCATTGATAACATTAGGCGATAGCTCTTTATAAGTAACGTTTGATCGGTTTTGAATGTAATAGGTACCTAAAACCTGCTTGTCAGATGATATCACTTCAGATGCAAGGTAGCTTTTGGGGTTTTCCAGGCGGTAAAAAGGAGGCAGCTGCCCAAAAACATCAAAAACCGTGAGCGTTATCATCAGCCCAACAAAAACAAACAAGGCTATTACGGCGCGCCATATATACCAGTTGTAGTGTCGTATTTCCTGCGGACTAAGGGCTGGCTTTTTATTGTAGATTTTCATTTTTTTTTCAATAATATTTTTGATAGTAATCAATATAACTATCTAAAGTTTTTTGGTTGGCTAATTTATCCAGATTTTCCCGGGTAATGATAAAAAAACTGTATTTATCCTTTGGCACCTTCATGATATCGGGCATTAACGGGATAATGGAACGGGCGTAATTTTTAACGTCTTCCAGGCTGTAAAAACGCCCCACAAATATCAGCTGATTATCGTTGCCCACAGGTTTCAGATCGTGCTTAATAACACTGCCCGAAAAACGGGTCCGGTTAAATTGCCCTATACCAAAACGTGATGATGACAGGTTAGTTGTACCGGTACTTACATTTACAACAAAATAGTAATTTGTGCTATCGCGAAAGCTAAATATATACGTTACCGGTGCGGCGGTTATTACCGGCGGAGTATTTGCAGGTGGTGGTTGCTGTTGGGCTTGCTTGGCGGCGGCAAATTGGTCAAGTAATTTCCTTACCGAATCAACGCTTGGCGCTGTATTGGTGGTAACCTGTTGTTTGGGTAGCTGAACAACTGTTTTAATCGAATCTTTGCGCGAGATAACTACGGTACTTACCGATGTTTTAACGGAATCTTTACGGGATACAACCACAGCGCTAACCGGCGGCTTAACAGGTTCTGTTGTTTTAGGCTTTTCGGCCGGCGGAGTTGGTTTTGCTACGGCTGCCGGCGGCGTTATGGGTTTCCGTACCTCGGGTATCAACGCAACCGCGGCCGACGGATGATACTCGGGGCGATACTCGGTTTGTTTTTGGTAAGCCACCGGCGGGGTAAAAGGTATATCGTTAACATCATTGCCGGTTAATACCACCGTGCGCGTTTCCATCTCTACCTTATTTGAGTCGATATAAGTTAAATGCTGGGTCGCTAATGGGGTTACCAGTTTATCATCGGGGTACCTGGCTACTATCTGCTGCAGGTCGGTCATAAACGGGGCCAGTTTTTCCTGGTGGCCGGCTGCTATAGTGCGCAAATAAAATAGCTGGGCCGCAAAACGGTTGTCGGGATATTTGGTCAGCAAATCGTTTGCACGGGTAATTACTTCGGTATATTTTCTTTGTACATACAGGTCATAAACTCCGTTGTACAAAGCGGTAAACCCGGCATCGGCATCGTCAAGGTGTTTACTATATTCAGGATCGAGGATGATTTTGGCAAAAACACTTTGGCTGAATTCTTTCAGGATCATATGCTTATAAGCCTCAGATTTGGTTGCATCCACATCGGCATAAAGGCGGTACAGGTTATAATAAACAGCCGCTTTATCGCTGCTTTTAGGGAAGCGTATTAGTATGGCTTCGTATGTTGCAATAGCTTCTTTTTTGTCGCCCAATAAATCGCGGTAAAAATTGGCCATATCCATGTAGGCGTTGTAAACGCGAATGTTTGACCTGTTAAGCAAATCGGGTGTTAATGGCAGGTTTTTAATCAAATCCTGACGGTAGCTGCCCGCATCGCCATTGTTTTTTGTAGCTGCGTCCTGGGTTGTTGGTGCAAAAGGGTCTTCCGCAGGCGACGACATCACAGCGGTACCATTTGCAGCTATATATGTGGCCGACCGTTTACTGCGGCGCCAGTTATCTTCCAGCTTGCGGTTGCCCCACTGCCTTTTAAAATCATTTACACCAAGGCTTATGGCTGCCGGGTTATAAAAATAAAATGTGCTGCCACCACTTTTGTTTGCCTGCTGGTTATTAAGGTTATTGCCGCCGCGGCTATTTTCAAACTGGCCGTTGTTGGCCGCCGTGGTTACAGACGCCACTTTATCCTGTAATATTTTATGGCTAACCATGGCATCAATGCGCGCGGCCCGTGTTTGCTCGTCAAGCGCGGCCAGCATTTGCAGGGTATCCTCGCGGCTGATGGTTTGCAACAGGCCTGTTAGTATTTGCAGGTTATTGGCCTTTTTGCGGATGATTTGGTAACCCGGATAGCTTGGCGCCAGGTAGGTAAGGGTGCTATCGTAATAAAGTTTGGCGCCGGCATAGTCAGCCTTGTTTTTAAAATCGATATCGGCAATGCGCAGGTACGAGAGGCCTTTTTGATTTTGGTTTGTAAGGCTGCTGCGTACCGATAGACTATAGTTTTTTATGGCGCCGTCAATATCGCCGGCGGCATAAAGTTGCTGTGCCACTTGGTAATAAATCTGATCGGTAAATTCTTTGTTGTTTTGATTTTTAAGAAGCTTGCGCAGGCGTTCAATTTTATTTTGTTTGATGCCGTTTTCCTGGTCTTGCAGGCGGATGCGGTTCAGGTTGGCGTTAAAGGCCATCTCGAACGATGCATTGCTTTTAGCGATACCCGCGTAATTAATTATGGCGTCATCGGGTTTTTGATTAAGCTCCTGTAGCTGGGCCAAAATAAATGTCCAGCGGAGTTTAAGCTCACCGTCGTGGCAAAGTTTTAGCGCTGTTTTGGCGCTTTCCTCGGCGGCAGGGTAATCTTCGGTATTCATATAGTATTGCAGCTGTGTGGCATAAATGCCTGCCGGAATACTTTTTTTAGGGTTGATGTTTTTGATGGCGGTATCTATAGCCACTTTGGCTTCGGACGGATTATTGAGATACAGTAGTGCCCGGCCTTTCCATATCAATGCTTCCTGCTTAAGGTTAGCCTGCTTGCCGTATGATGCAATTACATAGTTAAAATATTCTATCGCATCAAAATAACTGCCCTCCAGGAAGCGGGCTTTGCCCATAACCAGGTAGGCATCGCCTAAGTAATGGCTTTGCTCTTTAATATTGATGATCTTGTTGGCCTTGCTAAAGGCCAGTTCCAGGTCTTTATCGGGCGTACTGCTTTGAGATACGGTATCGGGGTAAACATTCAGCAACTCGTTATAGGAATCAACAAAACCTACCGCATAGCTTTCCTGCTTGATGCGTAATATCTCGTTTGCGTTAAACAGGATATTGTAATGCGCGGTAAGGTTTTGCATCTGGCGGTTAAAGCCGCTTTCTTTTTCGAGCGAGCAGCCTGCTATGATGAATAATAGCGCGGGCAATAATAATTTACGTGTTTTAGAAAGGGAAAATATGCTCACTCGCATCAAAATATGATCTGGTTATAAAAGCATTGCTAAAATACTAAAGATTATACAATAGGTTTAATAAATTTGCGCATGGCCCCAAATGAAAAAGACGACGATAAGGATAATGCAGGCAAAGAGATAAATAGCTATGCCAAATTTAGCGGCGTAGCTTTCCAAATGATAGCCGTTATTGGGGTGTTTGCCTTTGCCGGTTACAAAATAGACCAGGCCGGTAACCATCAAACCAAATGGGCCACGGCCGCTTTATCGCTTGTTGGCGTATTTATTTCATTGTACATTGTTATCAGATCCGTAAAAAGTTGAAACTACTTCCTACCGTATTATCATTCGTTATTTTTATTGTTATCATTTCGTTACCTCCCATAGTGTTGGGTTACACAACTTATGCCAATTTGGTTACGCCAAAGTTCTGGTTGCTGTTTTCATTCATTGGTGGCCTTACTTTTCTAACGGTAATATCAATTGTAATTGTAGGCCAAATTAACCCTGAATTGTACGCACAGGCCTTTTTGGCTGCTACTACCGTTAAAATATTGGCCTGCTTATTTTTCGTGCTAATTTTTGTGATGAAAAACAGTATAAACAGATACATTTTCGCGGGCGATTTTTTTTACATATATTTCTTAAATATGGCCTTTGAAATTTATGGTTTGTTGCGTAACTTGCGCAACCAAAAATTAAGGTAGAAAACTTCATTTAGATGTATAACAGCTCGATTTTGAACTCAAAAATATTTAAACCATTCCTGATTTCCGCGCTTTTTTTGTTGTTAGGTGTAATGCCTACACTTTCATTCTCGCAAGAAGAAGCTAAAAAAGATGAGTCAAAACCAATTGATCCGAAAGAAGCCGTATTTGAACATATCGGCGATTCGCATTCCTTGCACATATTTGGCGAAGCGGTAATTCCGTTGCCGATTATACTTTATACCGATAAAGGTTTGGAGATATTTTCGTCGTCAAAATTCGAACATGGGCACGCTGATCACACGGGTAAATACTATACCTATAGGTTGGTAAAAGAAAAAGTGAACATTGTTGAAGGAAAAGATAGTTTACTGGCAGCTGCAAGTGTGTTGAAATTGAATAAACGCCTTGTTGACTTTTCAATAACCCGTAACGTGGCCAGTATGTGGATGGGCATGATTATTCTGCTTTTCATATTTTTAAGTGTGTCATCGGCCTATGGCAAACGTGGAGGCAAAGCCCCTAAAGGTTTACAGGCCGTTATGGAGCCATTGGTTTTGTTTGTGCGTGACGATGTTGCCATACCAAATATCGGTGTTAAGTACGTTAGGTTTATGCCCCTGCTGTTAACGATGTTCTTTTTTATCTTAATAAATAACTTATTGGGCTTGGTGCCGTTTTTTCCGGGAGGTTTTAACCTTACGGGTAATATAGCGGTAACTTTAGTGCTTTCGGTTGTCGTGCTTTTCGTTATTAATTTTAGCGGTAACAAGTATTACTGGAAGCACATATTTTTACCAGATATCCCATTCTGGTTATACATTATCATGATTCCGGTTGAAGTTATCGGTATTATTTCTAAGCCTTTCGCTTTAATGATCCGTTTGTTTGCAAACATTACCGCAGGCCACATTATAGTACTGAGCTTGATATCATTGATTTTTATCTTTAAAACCGCATGGATGTCAACAGTTTCTGTTCCGTTTGTGGTGTTTATGGATGTTATCGAATTGCTTGTGGCATTTTTACAGGCATTTATTTTTACGATGCTTACAGCCTTGTTTATAGGGATGGCTGTTGAGGAGCATCACCATTAATCTCGAATTAATTATAATTAATATACACGTTTAAATTATCAAACAATGATTGGAATGATTGGAACAATTGCACAGGCTGTAGCTGCAGCAGGCGTTACAGGTAAAATTGGTGCAATTGGCGCTGGCTTAGCCGTTATTGGTGCTGGTATCGGTATTGGTTCTATCGGTGGTAAAGCCGTTGAAGGTATCGCTCGTCAGCCAGAAGCTGCCTCAAAAATTCAAACTAACATGATCATCGCTGCAGCCCTTGTTGAAGGTGTTGCTTTGTTTGCCGTGGTAGTAGCTCTTATCTAATTTAAAAGAGCAAAAAACAAAAACAACCCGGAACGATTGGTTTCGGGCTTGTTTTGATCACTAAAGGAATATAATATAAAGTAAATAGTTATACATAATTATGGATTTAGTTACACCCGAAATAGGTTTGGTTTTTTGGACAACGGTATCATTCTTGATCCTGTTGTTTATATTAGGAAAATTTGCCTGGAAACCAATCTTGGGCGCATTAAGCGATCGTGAACGTTTTATTGAAGATTCGCTTCAGAAAGCCGAAGCTGCCAAAGAAGAAATGTCCCGTTTAACTAACGAGAATGAATCGTTATTGAAACTAGCCCGTGCCGAGCGCGATCAGATCCTTTCTGATGCCCGCAAGGTTAAAGACCAGATGATTGTTGATGCTAAAGAACTGGCACACAAAGAGGGCGCGCGCATGATTGAACTTGCCCGTGTTGAAATTAACAATCAGAAAGCTATCGCGATGGCTGATGTTAAAAACCAGGTAGCCACCTTATCGCTGCAAATTGCCGAGAAAGTATTGCGCAAGCAATTTGAAGATCAGCAAAAACAAGATGAGCTTGTAAGCCAGTTATTAAAAGAAGTGAAATTATAGTAGTGAGTGGAGAGTAGTTAGTGGTGAGTTTTTTTGCTCACGGCTTATGAATCGCATTTGCAGCTTAGAATAATAGTTTAAAAAGGTATTGAGTAGGGTACTGAGTTTTAAAACTCACAACTGCCAACTCACAACTCACAACTAAAAGAAATGTCAGAATTAACGGTAGGAACCAGGTACGCTAAATCCCTTATTGATCTTGCACAGGAACAAAACAGTGTTGACGTGATTAAGGCTGATATGGATCTTTTTATCCATACCTTAAAGGCAAGCCCGGAGCTTAAAGCTGTTTTGAGCAACCCAATCATCGCCCACTCTAAAAAAACTAAGATTCTTGATGCCGTATTTTTGGGTAAGGTTAACAAGATGACCATCGCGTTTTTTAAATTGATGGTTGATAAAGGCCGTGGCGAGGTTTTATATACAACCGCTCATGAGTATATAAACCAGTTTAACATTAAAAAGCACATTACTAAAGCTAAAGTTACATCGGCTACTGAGTTATCAGCAGCTAACAAAGCTGTGCTTACCGCCGAAGTGCAAAAGGCTGTTGGCGGAACGGTTGAACTGGAAGCTAAAGTTGATCCGTCGCTGATTGGCGGCTTTGTATTAACCGTTGGCGACAGGCAGGTTGATACCAGCATTGCTGCAAGCTTGAAAAAATTGAAAAAAGAATTTGCCCTGAAGGTGATTCAATAATAGTAAAAACAAAACTCTAAATAAATTTAAACAATGGTAGAGGTAAGACCAGACGAAGTATCGGCAATTTTGCGTCAGCAATTGGCAGGCTTTAAGTCAGAATCTGAATTAGAAGAAGTGGGTACTGTACTCCAGGTAGGTGACGGTATTGCACGCGTTTATGGATTAACAAAAGTACAATCAGGTGAGCTTGTTGAATTTGGAACAGGATTACAGGGTATTGTACTTAACCTTGAAGAAGATAACGTGGGTGTAGTATTGTTAGGTAAATCTGACGATATTAAAGAAGGTGATACCGTTAAACGTACCAACCGTATTGCATCAATCAATGTAGGCGAAGGCATGCTTGGCCGTGTTGTGGATACTTTGGGTACCCCGATTGACGGTAAAGGACCAATCACCGGTACTACTTACGAAATGCCTTTGGAGCGTAAGGCGCCGGGTGTTATCTACCGTCAGCCGGTTACCGAGCCTCTGCAAACAGGTATCAAAGCTATCGATGCGATGATCCCTATCGGCCGTGGCCAGCGTGAGTTGGTTATTGGTGACCGCCAGACTGGTAAAACTGCGGTTTGTATCGATACCATTATCAACCAAAAAGAATTTTATGATGCCGGCAAACCGGTTATCTGTATATATGTTGCCTGCGGCCAAAAAGCATCAACAGTAGCAAACATTGTACGCACGTTGGAAGAAAACGGCGCTATGCCATTTTCTATCGTAGTTGCTGCAAATGCTTCTGACTCTGCTACCATGCAGTTCTTTGCTCCTTTCGCAGGTGCTGCTATTGGCGAGTACTTCCGCGATACTGGTCGCCCGGCGTTAATCATCTATGATGATTTATCAAAACAAGCTGTTGCTTACCGCGAGGTATCGTTGTTATTGCGTCGTCCACCGGGCCGTGAGGCTTACCCTGGTGACGTGTTTTACCTGCACAGCCGTTTATTAGAGCGTGCCGCAAAAATCAACTCAAACGATTCTATCGCTCAGCAAATGAACGATCTTCCGGAGTCAATCCGTGGTATCGTAAAAGGTGGTGGTTCGTTAACCGCTTTACCTATCATCGAAACACAGGCTGGCGACGTATCTGCATACATCCCAACCAACGTAATTTCGATTACCGATGGCCAGATCTTCTTAGAGTCTAACTTATTCAACGCTGGTGTTCGTCCGGCCATTAACGTAGGTATCTCGGTATCACGTGTGGGTGGTAACGCGCAAATCAAATCGATGAAGAAAGTGGCTGGTACTTTGAAACTTGACCAGGCACAATACCGCGAATTAGAGGCTTTCTCTAAATTCGGATCGGATCTGGATGCATCTACCAAAAGCGTGCTTGATAAAGGTGTGCGTAACGTAGAAGTATTGAAGCAAGGCCAGTACTCACCGGTATCTGTTGAAAAACAAGTTGCTATCATTTACTTAGGTACCAAAAACCTGATGCGTAGCGTACCTGTAAAAGATATCAGGAAGTTTGAATTAGAATACACCAGCCAGTTAGAAGAACGTCATCCCGAAGTATTAGCTGCCCTTAAAGCAGGTAAATTCGACGACCAGCTAACAGGCGTACTGGAAACAGTAGCTAAAGAGCTGGCAGGAAAGTATTAATTTAGTAGCAAGTAGTTAGTATCAAGTATCAAGTATTTTTGCTTCAGATATTAAGAACTAACTACTTGTAATCAAAAAATATAGCATTGGTAGGGTAGCTTATACAAGTCTTGATACTTGATACTAACTACTTGATACTCAAAAAAGATGGCTAATTTAAAAGAAGTAAGAAACAGGATTAAGTCTGTATCGTCGACCCAGCAGATTACCAAAGCCATGAAAATGGTTTCGGCTGCCAAGTTGAAACGTGCTACAAACGCTATTGTTCAATTGCGCCCGTATGCCAATAAGTTGAAAGACCTTTTGGCCAACCTTTCGGAAAGTTTGGAGGATGGGTCATCGCCTTATTTGCAGGAGCGCGAGCCCGTGCGTGTATTGGTGGTTGTGGTATCGTCAAACCGTGGTTTGGCAGGTGCTTTTAATGCCAATGTTATTAAAACGGCCAATAACCTTATTGCCGAAAAATACAGCAAGCAATTGGCAGCCGGTAACGTGTCGATAGTAGCAATTGGTAAAAAAAGCCAGGAGTTTTACGAAAGGCGCAAATACAATGTAATTGGCAACAATAACGACCTGTACCTTGACCTTAACTTCGAGAATGCTTCAAAAATTACTGAAAGCATTATGGAAGGTTTTGTGAATGGCAAGTACGATAGGGTGGAGTTGGTGTATAATCATTTCCGTAATGCCGCCGTACAGTTTTTAATTGCCGAACAGTTGTTACCTGTTCCAAAGCCCGAAAAAAAGGAAGCTATTAAGGCAGCTAATGTTGATTACATCCTGGAGCCAAGCCAACAGGAAATTGTTGAGCAACTGATCCCTAAAAACATCAAGATCCAGTTATACCGTGCCGTATTAGATTCAAACGCATCTGAGCATGGGGCCCGTATGACAGCTATGGATAAAGCGACCGAAAATGCCGGCGAATTGTTGAAAGCCTTAAAACTTTCATATAACCAGGCCCGCCAGGCAGCCATTACTACCGAGCTTACCGAGATTGTGAGCGGTGCGGCAGCGCTGGCCGGATAAACAAAGCCCATCATAAACTTATTTTATATAGCCTCCTTGCAAAAGGGGGCTTTTTTTTGTGCTTATTCGGGTTTTTGGTTGGTATGCGTGATTTTATTGATCTGCATGAACAACAACGATTTTAATTTATACCTGTTAGGTTGAAGAAATATGTTGTAAAACGCAAACGCCAAACGTGGCAATTTATATTGTGTTTTTAATGTAAAAAGAATAAGGTAAAACGATTTATGCGAAGAATTCGGACACAAACAATAATGCCCATGCAAAAAATGATTGTTGTTATACTTAATTGAGGTTTAAATGGTGTGCGAAAATTAACGCATAGTTAATTGTTTTGAGGGACTTTTGCTCATTTTTTGAGTAAATATTTAAAGTTTAGGCTCATTTAAAGGTAAAATGATCAATAACGGGGTGAAATGGTAAATTATGTCCTTTCAAATCGTCATTTAAGATGAATTTACTATGAATTTTTGATTTTTTGTGAGATTTTGAATTTATTGTTTGAGAAATGGCTTGAAATTAACTTATTTTTAATAAAAATAGGGTGATATTAAAAATTTTATTTTATTGTTTGCTCATTGGTATGAAAGTCATAATTTAGGATATTAACTTAACTGATTTTATACAATGAAAAAACTTCTATTCACAAGTTTGTGTTTTCTGTTGTTATGCTTAACGCAGGCGCACGCACAAAATCGTACCGTTACCGGTACGGTTACCGCCAAAGACGATGGCCTACCCATCCCGGGGGTAACAGTAATTGTAAAGGGTACAACTTCGGGTACCCAAACCAATGCCGCCGGTAAATTCTCATTAAGCGTTCCTGCAAACGCTACACTTGTTTTCAGGTTTGTTGGGTACCAGGCAGTTGAAATGCCTGCCAGTGCAGATCCAATGACCGTAGTCCTCACGTCAGTAAGTAACCAATTGGGCGAGGTTGTGATCACAGGTGCATTCAATACCAAGCAAACTGCGCGCTCTGCTTCTTACGCAGCACAGGTTGTAAAGTCCGACGCCTTAAACACTATTCGCCAACCAAATGTTAACAATGCGTTGGCAGGCAAGGTTGCCGGTGTTCAGGTTCGCAGCCAGTCGGTAGGAGCCTTGGGCCGTAACACACAGGTTAGGCTTCGTGGGGCTACAGGTTTTGGCAACAGCCCTGGTGCACTATACGTTGTTGATGGTACTATTCTGCCAAATTCGGACGATGTGAACCCTGATGATATTGATAACATTACTGTATTGCAGGGCCCTGCTGCCTCAGCACAGTTTGGTTCGGCCGGTGCAAACGGAGCTATCGTTATTACTACAAAAAAGGCGGGGAAAGTTAAAGGAGTTGGTATCGAGTTGAATGCCGGCGTAAACTTTGATAAGGTTTACATACTACCTAACTATCAAAATACCTATGCCGGTGGTGCCGCAGCAGATTTAATGCAATATCACTATAAGGCAGGCGACCCGGAAGGATGGAAAGCTTTAGATGGTAAATATTATCCTGATTATACAGATGATAGCAGTTGGGGCCCCAAAATGGTTGGCCAGGAGTATATTCCATGGTATGCATGGGCTCCGGGCACCAAATACTCGTTTAAAACAGCTAAGCTTGTTGCCCAGCCAAACAACGCACGCGATTTCTTCGAAACAGGTACTGCGCTTAATAACGGTATTGCGTTCACAAAATCTGCTGATGATTATAACATCAGGATATCTTACAACAATCAGTATGTAAATGGTATCGTTCCGTATACTGATTTGCAGAAAAACGTATTTAACTTAAACGCTAACTACGATTTAGGCAAACATTTTACAGTTGGCGCCAATGTTAATTTTGTTAGCCAAAAGGTACATGGTAACATAAGCGATGGTTATGCCAACGCTTCTACCGGTAACTTTAACCAGTGGATGCACCGCGACCTTGATATGGGTATTATGAAAGAACTGAAAGATCTGACAAGCCCCGATGGTACGCTGGTAAGCTGGAACCACCAGAACCCAACTTCCTACACTGCCGACGATCCGGGTTATTTTTATGGCGGTAACTATTGGTACAACATGTACAAAATAGCCGAGTTGAATACCAGGGACAATCAGCGTGACCGCTTTTATGGTAACGTATACTTACAATACAAATTAAACAAAGATTTTAGCATTAAAGCGACTTACCGTAAAAACGCAAGAAGCGAGTGGCAAGAAGAATTCATTCCTGCTATCCTGCAAAAAAGCGGTTCGCAAACAGGTTTAAAAAATTACTATCGTAGTTACAACGTTTACGAGAACAGGGAGAACTATGAGTTGTTGGCAAATTACAACAAGCAAATCTCTGATTTTCATGTTGATGTAACTGCTACCAGCGATATTTATAACAGGAATTATAAAGATAATGGCGGTAACACTGTTGATGGTTTAAGTATCCCCGATCTGTACAATATAACCAATTCGGTTAGTGCTCCGTCTGTATTTAACAGCCGCGTAAATGAACAATACCGGGCAGTGGTTGGTAAGGCAAATTTGGGTTACAAAAACTTCATATTTGCCGATGTTACCTTCCGTAACGACTGGTTCTCCACGTTGTTCCCTCAGGATAACAGTGTATTATCAAAATCATTTGGTGGTTCATTTGTATTCAGTGAGTTGACGCCGCAATTTAGCAGCTGGTTAAGCTTTGGTAAAATAAGGGTATCTTATGGTGAAACCCCCCAGGCCCTGCAAACCGCAAGCGATAACTACGGCGCATATAGGAATAACACTCTTTACGGCGTAAGCCAATTCAAATTTGGCCCCAATTTATTAATGAGTACTCCCGACCAAAGCGTTGACCCAGAACTGCATGGAGCGGTGTTTAAGCAAACGGAGTTTGGTTTGGATTTGAGGTTCCTTAACGATAGGTTAGGTTTATCAGCTACATACTACGTAAGTAATGACTCAGATTTCCCTGCATCGGTTACTGTTAACCCTGCCAGCGGTTTTACAACCATATTAACCAATTTTGGTAAAATGAAAAGGAGGGGCCTTGAGCTTACCTTAAGCGGTACGCCTGTAAGGATCAATAACTTTAGCTGGGATGTAACAATCAATGGCGCACGCCAGTTGGAGAACAAGGTTATAGAGGTTAGCAAGAAGTATGGCGTAACACGTTATGCCAGCACGGAAGACCACGTTTGGGGAAATGATATGCCTTATATGGTATTCCAGGAAGGTAAGGAATGGGGTCAGATATTTGGTAACGGCATAAAACGTAATGCCGCAGGTGTTCCGATTATTGCTGCTAACGGCATGTATGCTAATGATCCAAACGTTTATTTTGGCAGTGTACTCCCAAAATGGACTGGTGGTATCCAAAACTCGTTCACATTATTTAAAAGCTTTGTGGTTAATGCCAATATCGATTACCAGGTTGGCGGTAAATTTGTATCCTTATCAAACAGGTGGGGCCAGTACAGCGGTTTAACGGCTGCAACTGCTGCGCTTAACGATAAAGGTGTTCCTGTTCGTGACCCTGTTGCTGATGGGGGTGGTGTTAAGGTTAGTGGTGTTGACGATACTGGTAAAGCTGTTTCAAGCTACGTGGACGCTAAAACGTATTTCCAGGGTTTAACCAACAACAAAACCTATGATCCATATATCTACGATTTAACATTTGTTAAACTTCGTGAGGTATCTATTGGTTATAAGATACCGGTAGCAAAATTGGGTTTAGGAAAAGTTATCCAGTCGGCAAGGTTTGACATAACCGGCCGTAACTTGTTGTTGATCTATGCTAAATCAAAGGATTTCGATCCGGCCGAAATTAGCTCACAACAAGGTGAATCAGGTCAGTTACCAGGCACAAGGGGTATAGGTTTTAACCTTAAAGTAACTTTCTAAGCAAACACAAATTAGATTCAAAGAAAATGAAAAAGAGATATATTTATACACTGACAGCCGCGTTTGTTTGGTTAGGAACGGGCTGTAATAAGTTGAAAGACTTTGGTGACGTTAACCAAAACCCAACTCAAACAACAAAGCCGATCATATCTGCCCTGTTGACAAATGCTGAAGTGAGTATCACAGGTCTGTCAACAACAGGTACACCCGCTATAGCAGGCGGCCAGTATGCCCAGTATTTTACAGAAACCCAATATTCCGGTACATCGTTATATACACTGCCGCAAAATGAGTTTAGCGGTTATTATTCGGGTACCTTGTATGATTTGCAGAATATCATTAACCTTAACCAAAGCAAGGCTTCAACTGCAGTGGCTAAGATTTTGCAACAGTATATATATTGGGTAATAACCGATTCGTGGGGAGACGTTCCGTATAGCGACGCCTTAAAGGGATTGGATGCTATTCAACCAAAATATGATACGCAGGAGACTATTTATAAGGGTATTATAGCGACCCTAACATCTGCACAGGCCGAGCTTGACGGCTCGTCATTAGCTGGCGATGTAATTTACAATGGCGACGTTGCCTCATGGAAACGCGCAGCAAACTCCATTAAATTGTTGGCTGCCCTGCAACTATCAAAAATTGTTCCGGCTGCCGGCGGCTATGCCGCAACCGCTGTTAAAGAGGCAATTTCAGCTGGCGTTATCGAACAAAACAGCCAAAATATGGAAGTAAACTTTCCTGGTGGTAGTTTCAAAAGCCCTTGGTATAACCTGTACGATGGCCGTAAAGATTTTGCAGAATCGGCTACGATGACCAATATACTAAAAGGGCTTAATGATACCCGGCTTAGTGTTTACGGCGGTAAAAGCGAGTTAAACGGCAACGCTGACCCATCTGATATCGGTGTTCCTTACGGCTTGGCCCGTAACAACGTGCTGGCCTTTATTGAAGCTAACCCGAATTGGGCACGTGTATTGCGTGGCGACTTCCGTACAGCTGCAGGTACCGCAACCATTATTACTGCGGGTGAAGTTTACCTTGCAAGGGCAGAGGCTGCACTTTTAGGATGGGCTACCGGTACTGAAAAAATTGCACTAATAGACCTTTACAAAAATGGCATCAAGGCCTCAAACGCGCAATGGGGCTTAGGAGAGGCAACCACATCTTATATTGCCAACGTACCTCCAACCATTGCAAACATTACTATTCAAAGGTGGATTGCAAGTTATCCTGATGGCCACCAGGCATGGAATATCTGGAGAAAGTCGGCTACTACCAGTCTCGTTAATCCAAAAGGTTACCCTGCGTTGAACCCTGCGCCGGATGCTGTTAATGCTTCTAAAAAGATCGTAAGCCGCTTTGTTTATACGCCGAACGAGTATAGCTCAAACGAAAAGAACGTTAAGGCCGCGGTTGCCAGGCTTACAGGCGGCGACAGCCAGGACGCTCACGTATGGTGGGATGTAGACTAATCAATTGTAACTATTAATAAAAAAAGACATGAAAAGGAATAAATTTTTAAATCATATTCTTCTTGCCTGCTCTGTTTTGGTATTGTTTTCTGCCTGCCGTAAGGTGCCGGCGGGCGATTTATCAAATGAGAACCCAACGGCAGGAAAATCATACATCGGATTTCCAAACGGGCTTGAACAAAATTTGTATTTTGACCCTTTTACAACAGTAAAAGCTATTGACGTTTTTGCTATGAAGAAAGATGCTGCAAGCCCTGCTGAATTGCAAAAATCACAAACTATTGTTTTAACACCTCTTCCTGCAGCTATTGACAAATACAACCAGGATAATGACACAGAGTATGAACTACTGCCAAAGTCATTGTATACTATAAGCGCTGCCGGGGTTACCGCAGCTGCTGATGGTAAATTGTCATTCAATTTTGCTCCAGGCGACTTTCAAAAGTACTTTACTATAAAACTTGACGGAAGTAAATGGGATTTGAGCATTAAATACGCGGTTGCATACAAAATAACAAGCGCTGGCAGTTTGAGTATTCATGCGGCAAGCAAAGATACGCTATATGCATTTTTTGCTATTAAAAACAAGTACGATGGCGAGTATCACTCAACTGGTAATTTCGATCACCCTAATGATGCTAATGACAGAGCTATTGATCGTGATAAAACTTTGACCACGGCCGGCCCTACTGCTGTAAGTACTGAACTTGCCGACTTAGGTGGTAGTATGACCCTTACCATTAACGAGGCTACCAATAATGTAACAGTAACCGGTAATGTAAGCGCAACTCAGCCGTTGGAAGCAGTTCCCGGTTTAACCAACACTTATGACCCGGCAACTAAAACCTTCCACTTAAACTACCGGTACCTTGGTGGCGGCGGTTATCGTGTTATCCAGGAAGATATTGCTCATAAATAAAACCTTGTTCTATAGTTAATTAAAAGGGCTGCCCGGTTTGGGTAGTCCTTTTTTATTTTGGGGAGATTTTGCGCCGTTTTTTGTCCTTTAATCCATAGCGTAAAAATCAGCTACCCTGCCAGGTGTTTTTCACCTTACCCGTTTTATTATACCTTTACGCTATCAAATAAAATAGCAGCTGATGCAGGATACCGCCATAAATAATGTACAGGCCACCGGTAAGCAAAACAAGCTTATTATTTATTTTTTATTGTGTTGGACGGCCCTGAACATCCTGCAAGCCGCCACGCTGGAGGTGCACGCCGATGAGGCCTATTACTGGCTTTACTCGCGCTTTATGGATTGGGGCTATTATGATCACCCGCCGATGGTGGCTGTGTTTATCCGCGCGGGCTACGGATTAATCCATAACAGTTTTGGCCTGAGGCTGCTTACCGTTATATGCAGCAGTTTATCACTTTGGTTTATCTGGCTCACGCTTAAGAAATATAGGGTAGATGCATTTACATTTATCCTGGTAGTATCCGGTATTTTTGTGTTTCATATTTATGGCTTTATTACCACGCCCGATGCGCCGCTGCTTATTTTTACGGTACTATTCCTGTTTTTTTTACAGCAATACCTTGAACAGGACAGCTGGAGGCTGGCGCTGATATTGGGCATTATTGCCGCGTGTTTATTGTACAGTAAATATCATGGCATATTACTATTGGGCTGTACCGTTATAGCAAGCCCCAAACTGTTTAAACGGGCTTCGTTTTATGGCATTATGGTGTTGGCGCTGGCGTTGTATATCCCCCATATTTTATGGCAGGTTAATCACGAATATCCCTCAATAAGCTACCACCTGTCCGAGCGGGCAGACAAGCCCTATGATCTGTCATTTTCCTATAACTATCCATTAGGACAATTGCTGATGGCCGGTCCTTTAATTGGATGGTTGGTGTTTTACAAAGGCTTTACCTTGCGTATAAAAGATGCTTTCACCAGGGTGCTGCTGGTAAATAGTATTGGCATCCTGTCGTTTTTTTTCCTTACATCGTTTAAGGGCGAGGTGCAGTTGCATTGGACGCTTATAGCCTACGTGCCGCTGTGCATGCTGGCGCTAATCCATTTTACGCAGCCGGGTGGCAAACCAGCCTGGTTTAATCGTTTGGCGATGATTAATATCGGGCTGATTGTTTTTGTAAGGCTGCTGATTATAACCGGCCTGCCTGTTCTGAAACAAATGCACGCGCTGAGGATTTTTTACGATTTTAAAGATTGGGCAAAACTGGTGCATGATAAAGCGGGCGATAACTATGTTATTTTTAACGAGGGCTTCCAAAACCCATCAAAATATAATTTTTACAATAATACCTTAAAGGGCTTTGATTACGACCCACGCTATTACCGTCGTACACAGTACGAGTTTTGGCCGATAGAAGACAGCCTGCAGCACAAACGCGCGTATTATGTATTAGAGCATCCTCAGCCGGGTTTTAGTACTGATACTATTAATACTCCTGCGGGCAACTGGTATGGCGGCTGGGTAGATGATGTGCGCACCTACCAGAAAATAGAATTTGAAACCACTGAGAAAGAAGAAACTGTAGCCCCCGGCCAGCAAAAAGAATTCAATCTTACGTTTAAAAACCCCTACAAGGTGCCTGTTAGTTTCAGCAACAAAGGCCAGCGGCACCAGGTTATTTTCGAAGCCAGCTTTATTGTAGATACCGACGTATTCAGCAGCCAAAGGGCCGACAACAGCTTTTATAACATCAGCCTTAAACCTGGCGAAACAACCCACTTTAAGTTTAACGTAACGGCACCAACCAGGCCGGGTAAGTACCAGCTGGTATTTTCGTTACTTACCGATCCGTTTAACGGCGGGCGCAACAGCAAGGCGATAAGTTATACGGTAAGATAACCACAGATTACTTAGATTTTGAATACACCGGATTGGTATCCTGGTAAGTTTTGGGCAGATAGGGCGTATAACTAAGCGCCCGGAACAAGGCCTTTGTTTTTTGTAAGCCGGCTTTGCCATTTACCGCGAAATACCAGAAATCTTCCACATCGCCGTTGTTCATGGTCATTTGGGTAACGCCTTGCGATTTGTGCTCGGCAATTTCCCAGTTGGCTATCACTTTGTAATTTACCCTGTTTTTGTAGCTGAAGGATGCTGTGCGGTCTACCTTAAAATTTGCCGTATCCGTCAACGGTATGGTTTGCGCATAACTGCTGTAGCCCTTGAACCGGGTAACAGTATCGGCCTTGTTGCAGGTTGCCGCGCCTAAAATAACAGGCCTGTTATTGGCCGGCAATGTTGCTATTGCATTTAAGGCAATCAGGGCGGCGGCTTTATGGGCGCCGTGGGTGTCGGCCTCGGGCAATAGGGTAAATATAAAATCGTAATGGTTGTTTGTTAAAACCTGGTGTAAGCGGTTGTTTACGGTATTAACATTCCAGCTGGTATCAAGCGGTTCCTTTTCGTTTAAGGTATAGTGGGCATCTTTTTGATCGATGAAATAATAATTGTTTACGCCCAAAATATGGCCTGCGTTTACCAGTTCGCGCTTGCGGATGCGCGGCAGGTTGGCACGGCCGGTTTTCTCGTCGGTAAGTTCAAGTCCATAATAGCTTTCGGCAAGCGTTGCGTATTTGTAACCGGCCTCGCCGTTGGTTATTACAAACAAATCTACAATACCATGCTGCTCTTTGGCAATTTTGTATAACGTTACCGAAAATGTACTCTCATCATCGGGATGCGCCATAACTACCAGTACACGCGGCCCTACAGCTGTAGCCTGGGCGTTGCCCTGTTTTAATTCTCCCCAATAAAATACAACAGTTAATAGTACAGCCAGCTTTTTCATCGCCTATTTTAAAGTTAAACCCGGAGGCGTGAGGGTGGATTCGAACCACCGTAAAGGGTTTTGCAGACCCCCGCCTGAACCACTCGGCCACTCCGCCTTTTTGTATAAAGCCCATCTATTAATTTCAATAAAAGCCAGTTAGCTTTAAGCTTTTAGCATTCTGCTTTCGGCTTTAAAAACGGCCATGCCGGGTGTTACCCCAATACATGGCCGCTAATTATTTTTAATTTACATCAAACCATAATTTGGTGGTCAGTACATCGGCACCCTGGCTGGCTACGGCAGCGCTGTAGCTGGCGCCGTTAAGTGATTGCTCGGTTCCCGGGTATATAAACCGGACCGGCAGCTTACCGCTTAAAGTTCCTGCCACGGCAGGTTGCAGCTGCGGATAATCAAGCCTGCGCCATTCGGTAAAAGCTTCCAGACCCTGGCCAAAAAGGGCTATCCACTTTTGCTCGCCAATTGATTTTTTGTAATTGGTAGCATCGTATTGCACGGCCGGCAGCGCGGTATAGGTAGCAATAGCCGCATCGGCAATGCCATATTGTTTTAATGAAGCTGTTACCGCCTGTTTGTATAAACCTGCCGCGTCGCCGGTAATAAAGCCGCGTGCCACAGCTTCGGCCTGGTCAAACAGGGTTTCGGCATAGCTGATGATCACCGCCGGTGCATGCGGCGCTAAAAAGTAAGCGCCCGGTTTTGATGTTTTGGTAAAGCCCAGGTTACTGGCATCGCCAACCAGCAGGCCGTTGGGTATGCCCACATAGGTTTGCGGCGTGGTATCCTTGGTTTTGCTGGCGTATACAGGCAGGCGCGGGTCGTTAAGCGCAAAAAGTTTATCAACAATAGTTTTGCTGATGCGGTAATCGTCCCTGGTATCAAACAAATTGCTGATTGGGTTCTGGTTGGGCGAATCTAAATAAGTGAATTGTGCTGTTTCGGCATTGGCGCTGATAAAGGCGCCACCCTCGGCCTGTATATCGGCCAAAACCTGTTTGGCTTTTGCAGGCTCCCTATCGGCAATGCGCAAGGCAATGCGCAGGCGCAACGAGTTGGCAAACTTTTTCCACAGGGCTATATTGTTGCCATAAATAACATCGCCGGCAATGGCTTTGCCCGATGGGTCAAGCGCGGTTTGTGCCGTTTTTAAATCATCAAGGAGGGCAAAATAAACATCCTTTTGGGTATCATAAGCAGGGGTAAGGTACTGATTTATATTGGTAGCCTGTTTATAAGGGATATTGCCATAAGCTTCGGTAAGCAAAGTAAATACCCAGGAGCGCAGCACCAGCGCCACGCCTTTGTAATTGGTATTGCCCTGCGCGTCACCCAGTTTAATGATCTGGTTAAGGTTAACTATACTTTTTGAGTAACCTACCGTCCATAGCTCCTGGAAAGCGCTGTTGCTGTATATATACCTGTCGGGATCGGTATATTGTATTTTGGCCCAGTATTGAACAAATAGCAAACTGGCATCCATGTTGTTGGCTGTACCCCAGTAGGTATCGGCAGTAACTTTGCTGGCCGCGGTTAGCAGGTAATCGGGCTGCGCGGTTTGTGAGCTATTGGGGTTTTTGTTGATATCTACCAGTTCGTTTTTGCACGATGTTGCCGATAACAACAGTGCGCCTGATAATATGATGGTTGTATATTTAAGTTTCATGGTAAATTAAAATTTAAGGTTAATGTTAAAGCCAATGTTGCGTACAGTTGGCAGGGTCAGATCTTCTAAACCCTGGCCATTGCCTGTATTAAAAGCAGTTTCAGGATCGATGTTTGGCGCGTTTTTATGGATGATCCACAGGTTGCGGCCAACTAAAGATAATGTTGCCGATTGCAGGCCGACACTCTTTACCCAGCGTGACGGGAAGGTATAGCCCAATTTAACCTCGCGCAGTTTAATGTACGATGCATCGTAAACAAAAGCTTCATCAACATTAGTAAATCCTTTGTAATAGGATTGGGCAGGCAATATGGTGGTATTAGCTGTGCCATCGGCCTTTACGCCTTTAAAAATCATCCCGTCATTGTAAACAGTTACACCTGCAGGGGCGCTGCCTGTTACCTGTACCGCGCCGGCAGATGCATTGTTGCCCGGGTAATAATAGCTTATGCCACCGTTTGCGGCGCCACGCCCCGGCAAGGTAGATGCCAGTACGCCGGTATAGGTGCCTGTACGATTGGTGTTTGAATAAATAGAACCGCCAAACCTGGCATCAACCAAAAAGCCCAGGTTTATGCCTTTATAGGTAAAGCTGTTGTTGATGCTACCCAGCCAGTTGGGGGTAAATTTACCAAGGTACTGTTTGGTTGGGTTAATAACCGGTGTACCATTGGCTCCTATCACAATTTGGCCCGAAGCGTCGCGGGTGTAGGCATTGCCATATAAAGTACCGTAAGGCCGGCCAAGCGCTGCTAATACCTGTACGGTACGGTCGGTGCCTAATATGATGCTTTGCAGGCGGCCCTCATCATCAAGCTTGGCTACCTTACTGCGGTTAAGCGAGTAGTTGGTGGTAATATCCCAGGTAAAATCTTTTGATTTTATGGGTGTAATTCCCAGCTGTACTTCAACGCCTTTGTTATTGATACGGCCGCCATTGATCAGTTTTTGGCTGTAGCCTGTAGTCGGGCTTACATCAACATTAACTATTTGGTTAATACTGTTGGTATTGTAAACACTTACATCTAAATGTAACCTGTCCTGGAAAAAGCCTACCTCAAAGCCTGCTTCTCCGGATGTGGTAATTTCTGGCTTCAGGTTTGGGTTAAGATCAATACTGCTCAGGTTTTGTTGCGGGTTTGCACCAAATGGCGCAGTAAAATTATACGTATTGATAAGCTGGTAAGGTGTGCCGGGCTTACCCACTTTTGACCATCCGCCCCTCAATTTTAAATATGTAAGTACATCACTCCTAATATCAAGCGCTTCTGAAAGCACTAAACTTCCATTCACCGAAGGGTAAAAGTAGGATAGGCTTGCCCTTGGCAGGGTAGACGACCAATCATTACGGGCGGTTACGTTTAAAAACGCGTAGTTTTTGTACCCTAACTGGGCAGATGCAAAATAGCTGTATATTTTATACTTGTAAAAATTATTTAATGACACCAGCGGATCGCGGGAATTGCTTAAGGTATATAAGCCGGCTACGGCCAGTTTAGGCGCGATCTGGTCGTTTTGTTCGGTTTGCTGCGTGCTGATGTTGCCACCGCCCATCAAATCTAAGGAGAAATCGCTGTTTAACTTCCTGGTGTATTGCAACCGTCCCTCGGTATTGGTTTCATTGAAGGTGTATGCATCCTCCTCGTATGATCCGAACGGTGTGCCATTGGTGCCATAGGCTATTTTTATCTTGCGGCGGTCGGTATAGTAATCTGTACCTGTACGGAAGTTGGCCGATAAGCCGTCGACGATCTTATAATTCAATTCCACACTACCGATTAAACGATTTTTGTGTTGCCCTACGGTGTTTTCATAAGCCAGCCAGTAAGGGTTGCTGTAATAGCTGTTATTCCAGTTAAAGGTATTGCCGTTGGCATCTTTATAGTTTTTTAACTGGTTAATATCAACCTGGCGGCCAAACCATGTGAATTGCAGCATGGTACTGGTTGCCCGCCTGCCGCCCGCGCCGGGCAGATTATCGGCATCGTCCTTAATATAATTTGCAATTGTAGTTACCGTTAATTTGGGGCTAAGCTTAAAAGTAGAATTGAGCGCGAACGTGTTGCGGCCTTGCGATGTGTTAGGGATAATGCCGGTTTGATGCAGGTTATTGTATGACAGGCGATAATCGGCCTTATCGGTACCGCCCGCTAAGGCAATGCCGTTATTGAGCGTAACACCGGTTTTAAAAAAATCCTTAACATTATCAGGATGGGCCACAAAAGGAACCGCCTGGCCGTTTGAGTAAAACTGCGGGATAAGTGTTCCGTCTAATGCAGGTCCCCAGCTTTCGTCAACACCATCGTTAACGCCCCCGCCCTTGCCATCTACATAGCTAAACTTCCCGTTTGATCCCTGGCCATATTCGTTTTGATAATCGGGCAAAATGTTTACACTGGCAAAGCTGGTGTTTGAGTTAATGGTTACACCCAACCCTTTAGCGCCCCTGCCTGTTTTGGTTTTAATGAGGATAACACCTGCCGCGGCGCGATAACCATAAAGAGCGGCCGCGTTTGGCCCCTTTAATACAGTTAAAGATTCAATATCTTCGGGATTAAGATCGGCTATGCCATTGGAAAAATCCCTTGAACCATTGGTGCCCAAAAATTGCTGATTGTCGATAAAAACACCATCAACAACAAAAAGTGGCTGGTTAAAGCCAGCGATAGAAGTTTCCCCGCGGATAATGATGCGTGACGAACCCATATCACCCTGGCTGTTGGTAACTGTAACACCGGCAATTTTACCGGCCAGGGCATTTACCAGGTTGCTTTCCTTAGCCTCGGAAATATCTTTTGACTTCAGGCCTTGTACTGCATAGCCCAGGGTCTTTTTATCCTTGGAGATATTGAGTGCGGTGATCACCACTTCGTTAAGTGAGTTGGCTGCTTCCTGCAGCACAATTTGTAAACCGGTTTCACTCTGTTTAACCGTAATTTCCTGCGATGCAAAACCTATGTAGGAGATTTTAAGTACATCATTAACATTGGCGTTAAGGCTAAACTTACCATCAGTTGTAGTTTGCACGCCATTTGCGGTACCCTTAACAGCTACGCTTACACCGGGCAAAGGCAAACCATCGGATTTGGCGGTTACCACACCGCTTATTTTAACAGATTGCGCCGCAACTGTTTGGATGAGGAAAAAGGGCAACAGGATTGCCAGTAAAATTTTGTAATTTTTAAACATGACGATTATTGATTAATAGTTTTATTGCCGGCATAGCAAAGCCAGATAGCAGCGTTTTTGGGTATGGCAATGCCCTGCTGTATGTTTTAAAATACCGGTAAATTAATTTTGATAGTGTTGGTTATAAGCAAAGGACGCCAGCTAAAACAATGGGCCTGCAAATAACCGCTGCCGTTGAGTTAACAGCAACAACGCATACCCTGCATATAATTATGGACAGGAGCGGAGGAAAGGAATACACATTTGTTGGTAGGGTGTGCGTTTTGTAAAGGTGTTCTTGTTGTTTTCATAACAATTTTAGATATAGAAGATAACAGGGTCAGTGTAGATGCAGGGTGAACTCAATTTAGCTTTTAGCTTTAGGCATTGTGCTTTAAGCTTTATTTTACAGATGTGGTTTTGTTGTTTACCAGGGCGTCGACAGCTTTGAGCATCGATGCAAATTCCTGGGTATCATAAAGGCGGGTGAGGTAAACTATTTTACCATCTTTATCAATAACCACATTGCGGGTTACGCCGCTTTTTTTATTGGCAAAGCGCCCAAAAATATCAGCGCCCGGATCAAGCGCCAAGGGGTAGCTGATGTTCATTTCCTGCTGAAAATGCTGCACTTTTTCAAGCGGCTCATCCCTGTCGACCCCGATAAGCACCAGGCCTTTGTTTTTGTAGGCCTGCCAGACTTCTTTTTCAAGATGGGGCATTTCCTGGCGGCATACGCTGCACCAGCTTGCGGTAAACTGCAGGATAACTACTTTGCCCTTGAGTTGCTTTAATGACGTTTGGGTGCCATCGGCCAGCACCAGTTTAAAATCATCGGGTGCCTGGTCGCCGGTTTTAACAATATAACCACGATCTGTTGATGTAGGCAGAGGAGCCGGCGGTGCGGTTTGTGCATGGGCGAAATAGCCGGTAATTAATAACGAGCAGGTAATGATTAGTAGATGTTTAATTTTCATAGCTGTATTTTTTAACCGTGTTTGATGCGGTGTAAAAGTTTATGAATTTAATTAAACAAGAAATTGGGATGATAGTGATACTGCATACAGCCCCTGGCTGCGTACAAATTGGCATACATTATCTTTTCTGCTGATAAAAGCAGACAGGAATTAGCACCTTTTTTTAACAATTGGGTTACAGGTTGCTAAGACATCATAGGGCCTTTCCCTCCGTCTTTCTTGATAATTAAATTAAAGAACTGTTTAACGATGCAAATGTATAAATATATTCTACTAAATACATAGATATTGTATAATTAAATTGTCATGAAATAAAGAAGGGGGGAAATTGGGTGTATAAAACGCGCTGGCGTTGAACGCTGGCTACGACTCACCGGGCCGCCGCTGCGCTGGGCCACCCTCTCTCCGGCTGACGCCACAAAGAGGGTTGAGGAAAGAAAAACAATTTTTTGCCCCTCTATGCGCGAAGTGGAGAGAGGGGCGACGGGCGTGGCCTCGTCGGGGTGAGTCGTCTCCGGTGTGCGTTTTTAGCCCATCCCCATCAAATAATTTTTATATATTTATTCCCGAAAATGAATAACCTTGATGCCTTATAAACCCGGATTACATTTATTATCTGAATTCAGTACAGATAAACCTAACCTGTTACAATCAAGCGCCCCCTGCAGGCAGTTGTTTGATCAGCTCATCGCTACCTATCAGCTAACCAAAGTTGGCGAAGTTTACCACGATTTTGATGGCGGTGGTTTTACCGCTATGGTTTGCTTAACCGAATCGCACATGTCTATCCATACCTGGCCCGAATATGCTATGGCCACTTTTGATGTGTTTTTATCCAATTATCAAAAAGAGAATGATGATAAAGCACGTGCCATTTACCAGGGGGTTATAGCTTTTTTTGAAGGTACCGAGATGCAAAAAAACGAAATTAAAAGGTAATGGCAGCCACGTTAAATCCCAAAGCTTTTCCGTTTTCGAGTGAGCTTGTTTGTCCCGCTTGTCAACATAGTATTACGCTTTATGATCAGGCAGGCTGCGAAGCCGTGGTTTGTCCTCAATGCCGGTCTTACCTGCTTTTTAATGATGCGGGCAGGCCTTATGTTGAAGAGAAAATTCACGTTTTAAAATTTAAGCCTGTTATGCCTTTAGGCACTACCGGTACATTAAAAGGGATAGAGTACAAATTGATTGCTTACCTTGAAAAGAAGGAGGGGTCAACCAGGTACGAGTGGCGCGAATACATGCTATACAATTACGCCAAAGGCTATGCCTTTTTATCGGAGTATGATGGCCATTGGAGCTTGATTGCCGGCGCCAATTTTTACCCGGATTTGGCAAGCGTAAATAGTATTTATGGCAACGAGGCAGAGTATGAGGGTAATACCTATCTTAAATATAACGCATATACCCCGGTTATAACGGCTATGATAGGTGAGTTCGACTGGGATATATCCTCCGAAAAATTAAGGGCTAAAGAGTTCATAGATCCCCCTTATATGCTCACCAGCGAGGAGAACATCAAAAAGCACGTTACCGATTGGTACCTGGGCGAATACCTGGAAGAGGCGGAAATAGCGGCGGCTTTTAATATCCCTGTTGAAAGCTTTCCCGAAAAAATCGGCATCGGTGCAAACCAGCCATCAAAACATAAAGCCAGGTGGCTGGCCGCTTATAAAATAAGTGGCGTTGCCGCGGTTGTGTTCCTGCTGGTGCAACTCTCGGTTATCTGGCTAAGGCCCGAAAAGGTATTGCTATCTGACACATATGCATTGGCCATGCCGCCCCATATGCCGGATACTTCAAAGCATGTAAGTACCGCGATCGATTCGTTAAGAAACATTGCAGGGGCTGTGCCGGTTGATTCCTTAAACTCATTTGCCCCCGACGCTAATGGCAATTATGAGTTTAAGTCCTTTAAAACACCCACATTTACAATACCCGATGGGCCTGTGCCGGTAGAGTTTGAGCTGGGCTCGCAGGTTGATAACAACTGGCTATCGGCAACGGTCGAACTGGTATGCGAAAAAGATAACCAAACCTGGAGTCTCTCAAAAGATATTGAATACTATCATGGTTATGAGGATGGCGAAAGCTGGTCAGAAGGTTCTTATACCCAAACCGTGCTGTTATCAGAAATTCCGGTGGGCAAATACCACATCAATATTTACCCTTATGCGGGCACAAAGGATGTTTCATCACTATCTGTTAAAGTTACCGAAAGTGTTACCCTATGGCGCAATGTATTGGTTACGCTGCTGCTGCTTTGCCTTTATCCTTTATACTGCTGGTACCGGATGCGCAAATTTGAAACAAACCGCTGGATGAACAGCGATTTTTCACCCTATCAAAAAGATGACGAATAATGAAAACAGGAACCATGAAATCAAACGCTATATACATAGCCATTGTGGCAGCCATTGTAGGCTATTATTCATACGCGGCTTTTGATGGCTTAGCTTTTTGGGAAAGTAACGAGGTACAGCGGAACGCGGGTTACAACGGGCCGGTAGCGCACTCGGGTTACGGGGTTAGGTTTTATCATAAATAACAGCCATGAACAAAAAACTTCCCGTTCTTTTACTCGTATCGGTTTTTATTATTGCCACCTGCGGACTTATTTATGAACTGATAGCAGGTACACTGGCCAGCTACCTGCTGGGCGATTCGGTTACCCAGTTTTCTACCATTATCGGGGTTTATCTGTTTTCGATGGGGCTGGGCTCATGGGTATCCAAATACTTTGATAAAAACCTGCTGGCCTGGTTTATCCGCATCGAAATACTGGTTGGCCTGGTGGGTGGTACAAGCTCATCAATCCTGTTTTTAGTGTTTGAGAATGTGAGCTCGTTCCGTATTATTTTATATGGGTTGATATCCCTTACCGGCATCCTCGTTGGCCTGGAGATTCCGCTGCTGATGCGTATTTTGCAAAATCGGTTTGAGTTTAAAGACCTGGTATCAAAGGTGTTCACTTTTGATTATATCGGCGCTTTAATAGCCTCGTTGGTATTCCCGTTGTTGCTTATCCCTTACCTGGGTTTGGTCCGCACGGCCTACCTGTTTGGTATGCTGAATGTGCTGGTGGCTTTAATAACCTGTATCAATTTCCGGCACGAAATTAAGGGGGCAAAATACCTGCAAAGCGCATCCATCATCAGTATGCTGGCCTTGTTGGTTGGTTTTGTGTATGCCAATACCATCACCAGTTTCTCGGAAAGTTTAACGTATAGCGATACCATCATTTTTTCGAAAAGCACGCCATACCAGCGCATTATCATCACCAAAAAAGGCCGCGACCTGCGCTTGTTTTTAAACGGTAACTTACAGTTTAGTTCGGTTGATGAATACAGGTATCACGAGGCGCTTATTCACCCGGTATTGCAAGCCCTGCCCGATGCCAAAAATATTTTGGTAATGGGCGGCGGCGACGGACTTGCCGTACGCGAAATTTTAAAATATCCGCAGATTGAAACCGTTACTTTGGTTGATTTGGATAAGGAAATGACCAAACTGTTTCGCACCAACGATATGCTGCTGAAGCTGAACCGCCGGTCGTTGTTATCGCCCAAAGTAACGGTGATGAATGCCGACGCCTTTTCATGGGCCCGGGCGCAGCATAAAACTTACGATGCCATTATTATCGATTTTCCCGATCCTTCCAATTACTCGGTTGGCAAACTATATACCAATACTTTTTATGCCATTGTAAAGCATTTGCTTAACCCCGATGGCATTATGGTAATACAATCCACATCGCCCTATGTAGCGCCAAAATCATACTGGACGGTAGAAAAAACCCTGCAATCAGTTGGCTTGCATACTGTACCTTATCATAACTATGTGCCCTCGTTTGGCGAGTGGGGCTATATTATGGCCATGACCAAGCCGGTATATAAAGTGCCCGGCCATTATTTGCCCGGTCTGCGGTTTATGTCGAAAGCCTGTTTGGAGCAGATGTTATATTTTCCGGCGGATATGGCCAGGGTAACGGCGCAAGTTAACAAGCTGAACAACCAGATACTGGTAAAATACTTTGAGGATGAGTGGTCGACCGTTTTATAGCCGCAGCAGCGGGATGAAGCCGACCAGTCGCCGCGCGTTTATTTTGCAGGCGGGTTTGGTTACCGGGGCCATATTGCTTAACGGCTGCATCCGTAAGTTAAGTGGGGGCAAAGCGGAGTATGCCCATATTAAAGGCAAATTGGCCGGCCCCAATGCCAAAGCCGGCCATGCCCTGCGCGATAAACTGCCTATGCCGGCGCCGACAACACAACAAACGGTTAAGACCTTGATCATTGGCAGCGGTATCTCGGGCCTATCGGCCGCGCGGTGGCTGTTAAAACAGGGCGAAACAGATTTTCAATTGCTGGAGCTGGAAGATCATGTTGGCGGCAATGCTTACTTCGGGGCGAATGAGGTATCGGCCTATCCCTTAGGTGCGCATTATATTCCCATTGTAAATAACGAAGATAAACTGCTGGTTGATTTTTTGCAGGAGCACCAGGTAATCACCCATTTTGACGAAAAAGGGCTGCCCTTTTACAACGAGTTTTACCTGTGCTTTGACCCCGAAGAGCGGCTATTGATAAATGGCCATTGGCAGGAAGGCATAGTGCCCGATTTTGGTGTAGCCGACAGCGACCGTAAGCAAATCATCCGCTTTTTTGCCCTGGTTACCCAGCTAAAAAACGCGAAGGGCAACGATGGTAAGTATGCTTTTGATATTCCGTTAGATAATAGTTCGGCTGATGATACCTACAGGAAGCTAGATAAGATTACATTTAAAGATTACCTGGAAGATAACGGTTTCAATTCGCCTTACCTGCTCTGGTATTTAAACTATTGCTGTAAGGACGATTATGGCACGGTGGCCCAGAATGTAAGCGCCTGGGCGGGACTGCACTATTTTTCGGCACGCAAAGGTACGGCATCCAACGCCGATCCAAACGCCGTAATTACCTGGCCCGAGGGTAATGGCTGGCTTATGAAACGCCTGCGCGAAACCGTAAAAGACCATATTAAAACGGGCCACCTGGCTTATGATGTTCAGGTAGCGGCAGGTGGCAAGGTGGCAGTAAAGGTGCTCAACCTGAAACAAAATACATCCGCAGTTATTTATGCAGATAAGGTGATCATGGCATCGCCGCAGTACGTTAACCAAAAGCTATTAAAAAATACTGCCAGGCCGGGCTTTGATGTGAGTAAGCTGCATTATTCGCCCTGGCTTATTGCCAATATTACGGTTAATAAATTACCCTCGGCAGCCAAGGGCATGGTGCTATGCTGGGATAATGTGGCCTACAACACGGCATCAGTAGGATACGTAAATGCCAACCAGCAGGACCTGAAAGTGGTAGAAACCCAAAAGGTACTTACCTACTATTTACCCCTTTGCCACCTGGAACCCCGCCTGGCCCGGCTGGCGGCCTACACCCGCACCTATGAACAATGGATGGATATTGTATTGCCCGAAATGGAGCAGATGCATCCCGGCATAACACCCGATATTGAGCAAGTAGAACTATGGCTGTGGGGGCATGGCATGATCAGCCCGGCGGTAAATTATATCTGGGGCGATAACCGGCAGCAGGGCCGGTCGCCCATAGCCGACAGAATCTTTTTCGCCCATACCGACCTGAGCGGCGTCTCTATTTTTGAAGAGGCTTTTCACCAGGGCGTCAGGGCTGCCAAACAGGTTATAAATGGACATGCAAGGGCTTAACATCAAACAACCATGGATAAAAAGCCGCCTTGTAGATGGCATTTTTATCCTGTCGCCGCCGTTTATTGCCTTGCTCATTGTGGCGCTGTTCCCGGCGCAGTTTAAAAACTCAGGCCTGATGCCGTTGCAATACTGGGTGGTGCTTATTGTGATGATAGATGTAGCCCATGTGTACAGCACGCTTTACCGTACTTATTTTAACCCGGTATCTTTTAAACAACAGCGGCATTTGCTATTGGCCATCCCCTTGTTTTGCTACATAGGCGGGGTGATGCTGTATGTTGGAGGCGGCATTTATTTTTGGCGGGCACTGGCCTACCTGGCTGTGTTCCACTTCATCAGGCAGCAGTACGGCTTTATGCGCATCTACTCGCGCCAGGAAAAACAGGGTTGGGTGTGCAGGTATATTGATAACGCGGCCATTTACATCGCTACCATTTACCCCTTATTGTACTGGCATTTTACCGGCTACAAAAAAAACTTCAACTGGTTTGTCGATGGCGATTTTGCGGTGTTCAGGTTTGATAGCATCCTGATGGTTTGCAAGGTAGTTTACCTGCTCACCATTGTTTTATATTTTTTTAAAGAAACCTGGATTTTTATTGCCACAAAACAGTTTAATTTACCCAAAAACCTGGTGGTTTTTGGCACTTTTTTATCCTGGTATTTTGGCATCATTTACTACAACGGCGATATGGCTTTTACCACCCTCAACGTGGTTTCGCACGGCATTCCCTATATGGCTTTGGTATGGATTTACGAGCAAAAGAAATTTACCGGCGAGGCTAAACCCAAAACAACTTTCCTTAAAATTACCTTCAGCCGGTATGGTGTATTATCTTTTGTGGGCCTGCTTATCCTGTTTGCCTATTTTGAAGAAGGCCTGTGGGATGGCCTGGTATGGAAGGAGCATGCCTCTGTCTTCAAACCCTTTGCCGTGCTGCCAACCATCAACGGGGATATGCTGCTGGCGCTCATTGTACCCCTGCTGGCCTTACCCCAATCCACCCATTACGTACTGGATGGCTTTATCTGGAAGATGAAGAAACAGGATAATGGAAATAAAGCAGTGTTTTACGATAAAGAGTATCCGGATTAAAAATAATCCGGACACCTGAACTTACTCCTTCGGCATAAACTTCTTTAACGACATGATATACCCGGCATGCAAACCCTCATGAAAAGGCAAAAACGCCACCGCCGTATCTATCGAATCAAGCTCGGCGCCGTAGCGGGTGGTCCAGGCAGGGTAGTTGGTAAAGATGCCCTTATCCAGGTCGGTTTCCAGTTGTTCTATGGTGGATATGAATAACTCTTTGATGGTAGCGATGTCTTCTTCGCCTACAAAATCAGTGGGTTTGGTATCGGGGCGGTAGGGGGTATAAAATTTATCCTCGGTAACAATAGGCAAACCCGCGCGGGTATAGCAAATGCCCTGCTGCGCCGATATCATGTGTGCTAAGTTCCAGATAATGTTGTTGTTAAATCCCTGCGGTACCAGGTTTAATAGGTCGGGGGTAAGGTCTTTAATTGCATTAAGCACCATGAGGCGCGGTTTCAGTACAATTTCTATCGATTTACGCATGTGAGCTACTTTTAGTTGATTTATAGCGCGGCTAAAGTATGAAGATTTGATGTAATATTTTGTCAAATTACTTGATGGTGATAGTGTAGTTTTAGGTGTTTAGGCTTTTATTATACCTTTGCGGCTTCTGTTACGTTAGCTAAATACCGCTTGATTTACAACATCAAAAGATATGATTAAAAAGATTTACATACTCGTCATCTTCACTATAGTTACTACAACCGCCGCCCTGGCCCAGGAACAAACCATCGATATTCATTTTAATGCCCTTGGCTTTTTGGATAACCGTGAATACAAGGCTTTTATCCCCCGGTCGCGCACCTATAGCGGCATGCGTACCGAGCTCGATCTGGGCTGGAACATTGATAGCTTAAACCACTTTATTGTAGGTGCCAATGGCATTCACGAGTTCGGCGCCAAACCTTACTTTTTAAAAGTTAACCCGGTGGCTTACTATAGTTTTACAGGTAAAAGCTGGTTGTTTAACGCCGGAGCCTTCCCCCGCGAAGGTTTGCTTGACGATTATCCACGAGCCATTTTAAACGATACCCTGCGCTATTACCGTCCCAATATTGAGGGCCTTTTGGCGCGTGTGCACAACGAACACTTTACCGAAACCGGCTGGATTGACTGGGTAAGCCGCCAAACCCAAACCGACAGGGAGCAGTTTTTATTTGGTTTTTCGGGTAAGTACAAGCCTTCGGTTAAAGGGCCTTTTTATGTATCACATTATTTTATGCTGGAGCATGACGCCGGCGCCGAAATTACCTATCCAGATGATAATATAAGGGATAACGGAGCCGGGCAAATAAGGTTAGGTTTAGACTTTAGTCATAAAACGTTCCTGGATTCGTTATCAATTGAAGCGGGTGGCATGATGTCGTTAGAACGGGTGCGTGGCGTAGACGGGTTTCAAAAGCCTGCAGGCTTTGTAGCCAATGTTTATTTAAGCTATCACCGTTTTGCTTTATTTGATGAATTTTACAAAGGCCAGGGACACGAGATTATGTACGGCGATTCGTGGTTTGAAAAGAAAACGTATAACCGGATGGACATCATCTGGACACCCTTTTTATTTAACCGTGTAAAAGGGCAGTTTATTTTGAGCCTGCACCAAACACCTGGTTTTAGGATGAGCAACCAGGAGGCCTTCAGGATCACCGTTGATTTGGGCCGCAAAACATTGATCAGGATAAAAGATTAGTGAGTGGTTTGTTTTTGATTTTTTTATATAAATATACATCTATGCAGTTGAAGAAAAAGTTAGTGATTTTTGTTGTGTTATTGTTTATTGTACCTGCCCGTTTATTTGCGCAGGATAACCAGTTTTCGGCGTGGGCTGCGGTGTTCCACTCGCAAAAACTATCCGAACATTGGGGCTATTCGTTTGACGGGCAGCTGCGCTCACATGACGAGCTGAGTTACCTTAAACATATTTTGCTGCGCCCATCGGCCAATTACTACTTCGCAAAAAATAAGGTTGGCGCTTTGGGTTATGCCTACATAGCCACCTATGGCCGCACCACTGCCGGCGACCAAACCTTTCGCCCGGAACACCGCATTTGGCAGCAATATACTTATACCCATAAACTGAGCAAAAACATTAACCTGGCGCACCGTTTGCGTTTGGAGCAGCGTTTTTTGGGTAATACTGCCGCTACCAAGAATGACCATTATTTTGCACAACGCTTCAGATATTTTGCGCGGGCTATTGTGCCCTTGAAAAAGGATTCGGCCGTGTTTGCGAAAGGGCCGTTTGTAGCCCTACAGAACGAAGTATTTGTAAACATCCAAAACAAAAACAAGGTAAACAAACACTTTTTCGACCAAAACCGCGCCTATGTAGCTATTGGTTATCGCATTAACAAAATGATTGATGTGGAAACCGGCTACCTTAACCAATACATTAAACAAGCCGAAGCGTACACAATTAATCACGTAGCACAGCTGGCTTTTTATACGAGGTTTTAAGCCTCACCTAAATCCTCTCCAAAGGAGAGGACTTTAAAAATAATGTTTCATAAAAAAAGCGATGAGTTCAATTTCATCGCTTTCTCTATTAAGTCCCCATGCAAATCAAAAAGCCCTCTCCTTTGGAGAGGGTTGGGTGAGGCTCTACATCCTGCTCACATCGCCACTTCCTATCTTAGAGCTGCTCACACTTTTAACGCTGCCGGTATAGTAAACATCGCCCGATCCTACTACCGATGCATCCAGTTTCTGGCTTACATTGACCCTGGCATCGCCCGAGCCGGCTATGCGTACCGAGGCGGTATTGGTTGTTAAATCTCTTGCGGTGTAATCGCCCGAACCAGCTACACTGATGTTTGAATTATCGGCGCTGCCGCTTACTTTGATATCGCCCGAACCAGCAAGGGTTACATCTAAACTTTTCACCCAAAGTTTGCCGTTTATATCCCCCGAACCTGTTAACCTCAATTTAAAAGATCCTCCGCGCAAACCTTCCCTGAATGATACATCGCCCGAACCTGACAGTGACACCCCGTTCACTTCTTTGATAGAAACGTAGATCATGATCTTTTTGTGGCCGCCATCAAAAAGATGCCAGTCGTTATCATTTTTGGTGTAAATTTTAAGGGTGCTGCCTTCAACTTCGGTAATAATGCGGTTAATTACATCAGAAGGCGCCTGTACCTTAACAGATTCTGCTGATCCTTGGGTAATAACCACGTCAAACGAACCGGCGACGCTTACCGATGTGAAACCAGATAAGTGACGGTCTTCTGTGTTTTGGGTAACCTCGTCGGTTGGGGTATTTGTTTTTGCAATTGTATAGCCTGCAGTACCTGTTATTAAAGCAGCAATCAGTAATATTTTGCTTAATGTTTTCATCTTAATTATCTCTTATGTAGCTATATGACGCAAGTTATTTGGCGAGGTTGCATGATTTGAAAGAAATAGTTTAATATGTCATTATAAGGAACGGAGCAATCGCAAGGATGCAATGCGGACCTGTACAGTTCGCGATTGCTTTGTTCTTACTCATCTATTCTGTTATCCTTCGTACCTATCCATTACCTATCCAATTTTCCTGTCATCCTGAGGAACGAAGGATCTGTCAGCTGTGCATGACCGATAGAAAAGTTCGCSAATAGATGCTTCGTWCCTACCCATGACATATMCAATTTCCCTGTCATCCTGAGGWACGAAGGATCTATCAGCTSTGCATGRCCGATAGAAAAGTTCGCGAATAGATTGTATGTATGAAATTGGTTGAGTGTAAGTAAAAAGAGTTCTTGAAAAAAAGGTTGTAGATTAATTGTGAAAAACAGTTACAAACACTTTAAAACAAGAACTCATGAAACAAGGTACACAATTAGATTTTAGCGGTCAAAAGATTTTTGTAGGCATAGATGTTCACAAAAAATCGTGGAAGGT
>NZ_JBFUCY010000012.1:0-202565 GCF_056404995.1 Mucilaginibacter sp. P2_A5 | reverse complement strand
ATCTATTCGCGAACTTTTCTATCTGATATGCAATGTTGATAGATCCTTCGTTCCTCAGGATGACAGGAAAATTGGATGGCTTATGGGTAGGGACGAAGTATCTATTCGCGAACTTTTCTATCTGATATGCAATGTTGATAGATCCTTCGTTCCTCAGGATGACAGGAAAATTGGATGGCTTATGGGTAGGGACGAAGTATCTATTCGCGAACTTTTCTATCTGATATGCAATGTTGATAGATCCTTCGTTCCTCAGGATGACAGGAAAATTGGATGGCTTATGGGTAGGGACGAAGTATCTGCGGACTTTTCTGTCGGTTATACATGGCGCACAGATCCTTCGTTCCTCAGGATGACAAAAACGTAGTTTATCCAGACTTACGAAGTTTTGAAAACTTCGTAAGTCTTTCGCCGGTTTTTCGTTACTTCCTTCAAAGATTCCGGATGCCGATTGTACAGTTGTTTTTCTGGCGTATGATAACATTCTTAAATAATACTTTTTCAACCCACTATATTTTAATATATATCTTCCTCTTATCCAACACATAAGCCACCAGCCAGCACAGCATCATGTAGCAAATGGCAAATACCAGTGTGCCCAGTGCACCGGGGAACACCCGCTGGTAAAATACCTGGTTTATCCAATCGTAAAAACTCAGTTTGGGGGCTACCCATATGGTTTGAAAAACGGTAAGCAGCAATTCCGACAGCAGATAGATGGCTAATGAATTACGCCCAAGGATGAGGAAAAAGTTGGTTCCGCGTTTTACTTTTTCTATTTCGATAACAAATATCAGCAGGCCCAATATAGCAAGGTCGATACCGATGGTGAGTAGCGAAAAAGTGCTCGTCCACAATTTTTTGGCTATCGGGAAAAACTGACCCAGGAACAAGGCCGATACAATAAGCACCCCGCCAAACATCATGAGCTTGGCCACGGTTTCGTAAGTTTTACCTTTACGCTGTATGAACGCGCCGGCTAAAAAGCCGCCTATCACATTTACTATCCCTGTAAGTGTGCTTAGCAAGCCTTCGGGGTCAAAAGCTATGGGGCCGCCTTTATCGTGGTATAAGTGATCGTTGCCCAGCAATACAATATCCAGTTTAGTGCCGGCATTGCCCAGCATGGTATATTCTTTTCCTGCCTCGCCAAATAGCATTAAAAACAGCCAGTAGCCAATCAGCAATAAACCCGAGATGATAACCGCTGTTTTTTGAGAGCAATAATGCACAATCAAGGCGCCAAAAAAATAACATAAGGCTATGCGCTGCAATACACCCATGATGCGGGTATGGCTTAGCGGGTTAAAAGCCCAGCCATCGACAACGCGATGGAAGAACGGGAACCAGTACATGAGGTACCCCAATAAAAAAATGATAACCGTACGTTTAAATATTTTGCTGATAAACGCGGCATCCGATTCAAACTTCTTTTTCGAAAAACTTAGCGCGTTACCCACCGCGAACAGGAACGACGGAAAAACCAGGTCGGTTGGTGTAAAACCTATCCATGAGGCGTGGTCAAGCGGCGCCCACACGTTTGCGCCCGAGCCGGGGGCATTTACGATGATCATGAAACAGATGGTCATCCCCCTAAAAATATCTAATGCTGTAAACCTTTCAGTACTTAGTGCCATGTTTTATTATTTATTTATTTATTGACTATACGCTATTTGATTCAAAAAGGCCCGGTGCAGTGGGTTCCCCTCTCGAGAGGGGCAGGGGTGTGTTATAGCGCGTTCAAACACACCCCTGCCATTACACCATTCCTGCCCGCCCCCTCTCCAAAGGGGAATTTAAAACCAAATAACGATTACTCATTGATTATTTAATATCTGTATTTGTTTGTGTTGTAGTGCGTCCTGCTTCCGGTTCGGCCACTATCCGTGTATCACCGGGCTGTTTCCCATCCTCGTCATAAATCACCAGTTTGTTTAAGCCTGTTTTCAGCCAGCATTCAGGAATGTACAAACTGGTAACCTGTATCTTTTCGGGGTATCGGCCAATGTTATGCCCATTAACCCATACCGAGCCATGCTCCAGCCCCTTAGGCTCAAACCGCCAGATAAAGGTTTTCCCTTTTGCCTGTGGTACGATAAATGTTGACCGGTAAAAGCAAGGCGCATTGATTCTACCCTTGCCGGTAAATTTTTGCCAGCCTTTTACAGCCAGCGCATCGCCGGGGCCGCCTTTCATTTTCCAGCCGGTTACCGCCGGTGCATCGCCAATGGCATTAATTTTTACTGGCTGATCGATACCGCCTTCGTTAGAGTAGTTTTCTATAAATACAGCAAGCCGTATAGGTGCCTTTAACGTAGTTGCATCTGCAATATTCACTTCAAAAGGCTGGTTCCAGCCGTTGTGTTTAAATACCTGTTTGCCATTAATGAATACTGTAGCATTTTCATCAACGCTTTTAAACTGCAGGGTTATTTTTGATGTACCTGCGGGCTGTTGTGGTATAATTGTGGTAAACCAGCCGTATCCTTCCTTTAAATTAAAAACATCGGTGTTTATTTTATAGGGTTTAAATATAGCGGTATCAAACGCCGGCGGCCCTTGTTTAACATCGCTTATTTTATTGGCCCTGGCAAAATACCAGTTGCTTAACTCGCTGATAAACGGACCTCCTTTTTTGATGAGAGCCGGACCAAACACACCTTTACTATCTACCTCATCAATCGGCCCAAGATAAGCTGCTAACTTATCCCTGCCATCATGCGCCGCAAAAATGGCGAGGGTATGTTTGCCTTTTTTCAGGTCGAGGGTTAACTCTCCGTCAGCAAGTTTCCATTGGGCCACCGGTTTGCCATCAACAAAAGCCTGCCCCCTGCCGCCGCCTTTTACCTGCAAGGTGTATTTACCTGCAACCGGGGTTGTAAGTGTAGTACGGTACCAGGCACCGGCTGTTACATCGCCGTCGGCACCCATCGGTGCCGGATTTTTTGATGATAGCCATTTGCCTGCATTATAATTTACAGCCGCCGGCTCCGAGGCATTTTTAACCTCCCAATTATTTAGCGCAATAGTTTTGGGCTGATTGACAGTTACTGATGGAATCTGTTTTACAGGCACCGCTGTTTTATCCGTGTAAATATAAACCTGCTCTTTTTGATGTGCCAACAATGGCTGTTCTGTATCTGCTGAGAACTGGCTGCCCAAAACAGAGGCTTCTCCTAAATAGGCGGCACCTGTAAATATGTAGTTTTTTCTGTCGATGGTTTCGATATAGGTTTTATCTGTTAATGCCCTGTTCATGGCTAAAATACGAATGGTTTGCGTACCCGTTTTAAAAGTATATTCCTGCGGTTTGTTTTCATCCCGCATCAACTGGTTAACACTCACCTCATCGCCATTAATTTTTACATTTGGGTTTTCTGTCGATGCCTTTCCATTGGCTTTAAAATATAAAGACAAGGGCGATCCGGCTTCGGCATCCGTAATAACCGTAGTGGTATTACCCTGCCTTACAATGGCAAACACCCGGGTTAAAGCCCAGTTCAGCATCACCTCATCATTAAGCTTATAGTTATGGATCAGCGGATAAATCTCGCCGGGTAAAACACTTACCTTTTTATCAGTCAGGTTTTTATCATCAATATCCAATAGTGTAGTTATAGGTTGCTGCCCCGTGTTATCCAGAAATATGATCGCACCGGCAGGGCTTCTGCGTGCGCTTACTTTTAAGTGAGGCTCCGAAACAATATTGCTGTAAGCAGCATTATTGTCAACACTATTCTCCAGCACCTCTTCAAAACTACGGCTAAACCAGGCTGCCCGCTTAAAGGCATAGTATATTGGACGCAAATCGCCTGCCTGGCCAATGGCCGCGCCATAATCGTATGATGCAGCGTCCTCGTCGTTATTGGTGTACCCAAAGTTCGATCCGCCGTGCACCATGTAATAATTATAACCATTGCCGCCATTGGCGATGATCTTCCAGGTGCGCCTGTCGTAAAGCTGGTCGTCGCCCGGCTTGGCGCCGTATTGCGAGTACCATACACTCCAAAACTCGGTAGAAAACCATGGGTTTGGCCTTGCCGCGTCATCCAGTTTGCCATCACCTGCCGGATCACTGGCGTGGTGCAGGCCGCTAAAAAAATAAGGCACCTGCAGGCCCATACTCAGCGCTTTGGTTTGCAAATGTTTAAAATAGCCATCGGGCATAACGGTACCCCACCCTTTCGGGTGCTCATTCTCCAACTGCACCATTATCACCGGCCCGCCTTTGTTTACCTGGTTATTCATCACTATAGGTAAAAGGTGATCAAAAAACCTGTCGACATATTTTTCAAACAAGGGATTATCTTCCCGAACACTCAGGCCTTTTTTAAACTTAAGCCAAATGGGGTAGCCGCCGTTATCCCATTCAGCACAGTAATACGGGCCTACGCGCACAATGGCGTATAAGCCCAGGTTTTTTACCTGTGTTAAAAACAGGTTCAGATCACGGTCGCCGGTAAAATCAAATTTGCCTTCCTGCGCTTCATGAAAGTTCCAGATGGTGTATATCTCGATACAGTTAAATCCCGCTCGTTTAATGCGCAGCAACCTATCGTGCCAAAGCTGGTGGGGGATGCGGGCATACTCCAACCCTGCCGATACAATGAACGTGCGTTTGCCATTTATTAAAAAGCCTTTGCTGTCAAAATTGATATAAGGTTTGGCGGAGGTGGATGGCGGGAAAATATGGTCGTTACTATCCTGGGCTTTTGTATTGAATGCCAGGCAAATCAGGATTGTTATAAAGAGGTATATATTTTTGATCATTTGGTTATGATTCAATGTTTTTTGTTGTTGTGACTACAATTTTCCTTTTTGTCATCCTGAGGAACGAAGGAGCTATTTACCGCCCTGCATGACCGATAGAAAAGTTCGCGAATAGATCCTTCGTAACGCCATGACATATACTATTTTCCTGTCATACTGAGGAACGAAGTATCTATCAGCCTTGCATTACCGCCAGAACAGTTCGCGAATAGATCCTTCGTTCCTGCCATTGACACATTTGTAACTGACTGATTATCAATTGTAAAAAAAAGTGTCATTTGCAACGCGATCATTTGTGCGCAAATAAAGATTACTCAGGATGACAGTTTTTATTTTTTCCCGATGACTGTGTCCCCACAGGCATCTTCCCCCGATACGCTCGGCTTTGAACGCAGGCGACGACTAACCCCGGCTACGCTGCACTGGCCGACCCTCTCTCCGGCTTACGCCGCATAGAGGGTGAAGCTCGTTTTTTTCTTATCTTTTTTTTTTTGATGCCTGTGTCCCCACAGGCATCTTTCCCGACATGCTCGGCTTTGAACGCAGGCTAAGACTCACCCGGCGAGGCTGCGCCCGCCACCCTCTCTTCGGCTTCGCCGGAAAGAGGGGCTTGAAAATTTATTATTTATTTATTTTTTCTAATATATTTATACTTAGCATTCAAGCCCCTCTTTACACCGCAGGTGAAGAGAGGGTGGCGGGCGCAGCCTCGCCGGGTGAGTCTTAACCGCCATGCGATACGCGCCATATTTCCTTCAGAATCCATGGATTTTACCATTCGTTATGAACAAGCAGCTTAATCAATAAGCCGCCTGCAACACCAAACCATTATATTTTGCAAACAAAGCCTTCGCCTTATCTACCCCGTCGCCTTTGGCAACATCAGTATAGGCATTATCGTGCTTGTTTACCCATTGCCATTCCCAGTTTTTTACCTGGGCGTCAAATGCTTTGGCATCAAAGGTGGCGCCTGTGGCCATGGCTTTGTTTAGCTGGCTAAAGTATAATTCCCAGCGTTGTTTGTAATAGCCTTCTATTAAGCCTGCCCATTGCCGGTTGGAGTACTCGCTCAATCCGCTTTCTTTATCGCCCCAAAGGGTTACCAGGTCGCGGGCGTTCAGCTCATACAGTTTTTTTTCTTTATCGGTAATGCCGTTGGCCCTGGCTTCGTTAATCCATTTGCCCAGTAAAAAATCTTTACGGGTGCTTAGCAAATCGTCCATATCATCCATTAGCTGTAAAAAGGTGGTGCTATATTGTTTAAACGCTTCCTTATCGCCACTTTTATAGGCCGCGGCCATTTTTTGCTGCAATGGCGATGCATAATTTGCCAGCACCTGCCGGGTTACATCAATCAAATCGTACTGATAGCCGTCGCTTTGTTTCAAGCTATCGGCGGCGTTTACCAATAAAGCCCAGGCTTTGGCCAGTTTTAGGGGATCATAGCTCAGTTTGGTTAAAACCCTGTCGATAGTTTTGTGCATGGTTGGCCTGGCCACAATAATCGATTCGGGGCCGCCCTCGCTCAGGCCGCTGCTGTAAACCGTGTTCAGTAATATATCCCATGCTTCGGCTGCGTTGGCATTGGCTTGCGCGTAGCGCCTGTGGGCATAATTATTTATCCAGGCATCAGCATCAATAGGCGTATCGCGCCAAACATTCTCCAGCATCAGGGCAAACAAGGCCGGGTTTTGCTCAATGCCTTCGGGGGTTATGCCTATGCCTACCATGTTTTTTGATTCGGGGTCATGCAGGGCAATGGCCGGATCGGCAGCCACGTGGCGCATGCGGCCAAACAGACTGATGTTGCCGCCAAAGTTTTGCAGCATACTCCAGATCCAGGGCTTGCCATAGTAGGCTTCGGTACGGTTCCATACCGGGTGCGAATCGCTGTACAAATCAAGTACGATCATCTGGTCGTTAGGCACCGCGTTCAGCAAGGCTTTGATCTGTTGCGGCTGCCAGAATTTATTGTTGTAATGGAACATCCAGCCCTGCATCACCCAAACAGCTTTTGGGTCGGCAGCAGTCATGGAGCGGAATACTTTTTTGCTCATCCCATCCAGGTAGGTTGAATCATTGGTGGGCGGCACGTTCTCGTTAAAAGTATCGGCCGAGTACAAATGATCGGTACCAAACTCCTTGTTTTGAGCCTCGATATATTTTTTGCCGATGGTTTCAAACATTTCGTCGTCCGGGTCAAGAATATATACATCCGGAAAACCGGCATCCCAATTGGTTTTTTTAACCTTAGCTTTCGGGAACCTGTCTTTAAACGATGGCGGCACGTGCCCTGTAAATGACGATAGTACTGGTTTCATCCCAAATAAACGTTCGCGCTCCAGGATCTTTTTTTGCAATGCCCTATGGCTATCCATCCAATGCTGTGGCAGCGGACCGCCCCAGGCGTCAATGTTGCCCATCCAAAACCAGGAGAAATAGGCAGGTCCGCAAAAAAATGCGTCCAGTTCTTTATTGGTAAAGCCCATGCTTTTGTATACATCCTGCCAAATGGCTTCTTCGCCGGTAATGGCCAACGGCATGTTGATACCGTTCAGCGCCATCCAGTCAATCTCTTTTTGCCAGCGGGCCCAGTCCCACCAGGCCATGGTATAGTTAAATGTGCAATAGTTAAGGTAATAGCGATATTGATACGGCGTGGTTTTATGTATTTTAGCAGTAACCGCAGGCAAGTTTGCAGGCAGGTTTAAATTGGTACCGTTCCAGCCTATATCGCAAAAGCAATAGGTTTTAAGGTAATAATTTAAAGCTGCAGCTACAGATAGCCCGTTGTTACCACGCAAAACTATTTTACCATCGCGGCTATCCAGCTCAAACGTATCTTTATTGTCATCTGCCGTTATTGGCTCAACCAGGAACGCACCTGATTTGCCGGGGATGATACGTTCAATAAACTCATACGATGCTTTCTGATCAACCTGGGCATAGGTGTTTAAACTAAATGCGGTAACAATAAGTATCAATAAACCTTTTTTCATTATTAAAGCTGGTTCTGTTTGTATAGGGTGTTATATAAATAAAAATGCCGGTAGCCAAACAAATCGACTTAACAAATCAGTTCGGCTACCGGCATTTAATCAATCATTTTTACTTAAAGTTTGGATTTTGCACCAAAACGCCTTTACTCTTATCAATTTCTACCTGTGGTAATGGGAAATAATAATTTTTAGGGCGAACAAACGTCACCGTTTTAGATTGGTCAATAGGCGCTTTTGAAACTGCCTTATTGTATATGGCTGCAATATCAACAATATTTTTCTTGTCCCAGCGCATCAAATCCTGGTGGCGCTGATCTTCGCCGGCAAGTTCAACACGGCGCTCGTGAATCAGTTGTGTCATGCCAGCGCCTACAACCGGCGGCAACAATGTTGATGCCCGGCGGCGCACCTGGTTTATCAATACATCTCCTGCACCTGCACCCTGTGTACGGATAAGCGCCTCGGCTACCAACAGGTAAATATCGGCCGACCGCATCAATGGCACCGCGAAGCTATGGTCAACACCACCGCCATCGGCTGCTGTGTTAAATACAGCATACTTTTTAAAAGCAAAGCCTGTTGCCGACAGATCGGCAGTAAAGGTAGTTAAACCATTACCATCGCCCAGGTCAACCTTATCGCCAACAGTTAATAAAGTTGCTGCCTTACGCGGATCGTTAGCTTCAAACTCGTTTGCAAGTCCCTGTAAAGGCTGGCTAAAACCGTAACCACCCCATGGGCGTGGGATGTAGTAAACGGTAAAGTCGTTTTGTACTACGTTTTGTACTGCCTGGATAGAGAAAAGCAACTCGGTGCTGTTTTCATTTGCGCGGGTAAAGTTATCAGAATAGTTAGCAGCCAATGCATAGTGCGAATTGGAGATTACTTTTTGGCCGGTTGCAATAGCTTCCGGTAATTTTTCCCAGTACATATACAGCTTGGTTAGCAATCCCAGCGCAGTGCCTTTGCTTACACGGCCACGGTCGGCCGCGCCATAGCTTTCGGGTAACAAATCAACGGCTTTCAACAAATCGCTTTCTATTTGCTTGCGTACTTCCTCAATAGGCGATTTAGGAACGTTAAAATTTAGTTTGGTGTAATCATCCTCGGTAATGATAGGCACATCGCCATGAATGATCATTAAACGCCAGTAGCCAAAGGCCCTTAAAAAATAGGCCTCGCCCATACTGCGGTTTTTGACACCGGCAGATATAGCGGTGATTTTAGGGATGTTGATGATACAATTGGTTGCGCGGTTAATTTCTTCATATCTCCATTTCCATGGGTACCTGATAGCTGCGTTTGAAGCATCGTAAGTTAAATTTTCAATACCTTCATCCTCACCGTGGTCGCCCGAGCGCCAGTAATCGTCAGATGGGGTATCAAATGTAGCTTCTGCGTGGCCAATGTAATCTTCTTCCGGCAAAATGCTGTAGATACCGGTTATAGCGTTAACAGCATCGGTTTCATTACGAAAATAATTTGTAGAGCTGTAAACACCTTGTTGCTTCAAATCAAGTGCCTTTTTACAGCCACTGCTAATCAGGGCAAGCACCGTAAGCATATATAATATTTTGTTCGATTTCATGATCTTATAATTTAACTGTTAAACCGAATGTGATTGTTCTTACCGACGGATACTGGGCTACGTCGACCCCTCTTTGCAGGTTACCATTAGTATAACCCAATTCCGGCGTATAGCCTTTATAGTTGGTTATAAAAAACAGGTTCTGACCGGATGCATAAAGCCTTACGCCTTTTAAGGTGGCCTTCTTAGTCCAGCTAATAGGGAGTGTGTAACCTAAAGTGACGTTTTTAAGGCTCACATAATTTCCGCTTTCCACAAATAGGTCAGATGTGCGGTAGTTATCGTTTGCACGGTCAAGCGACATCCTGGGGATAGTATTGCTTGTACCGGCGGCAGTCCAACGCCCTAAGTCTTCGGCATACAGGTTAAAGGGATAAGTAGGATCTATACCCTGCATCCTATCGGCATTGTACAGGCTTACGCCAAACACCCCGGTAAAGTTTGCCGAAAAATCGAAACCCTTGTAGGATATACTACCCTGCAAACCGGCTGTAACATTTGGGTTAGGATTGCCAAGGTTTGTACGGTCGTTACCATCAATCTGGCCATCACCATTTAAATCAAGAAAACGTACATCGCCAGGTTTGATATTGGCTTTACGCGAGTCATTTTTAAGGGCCGGGTCATTATCAATATCAGCCTGGGTTTGATACAAACCATTGGTTTTCCATCCATAAAAAGAAGCAATTGGCTGGCCCTGGTAAGTTCTTGAAATTTCCTGGCTTGAGCGGCCATAAACAGTTGAACCTACAAATGTGCCTTCGCCATTTAATTTGGTTACCTTATTTTTGATGAATGAAGCATTTGCGCCAAAGGAATATTTTACCTTATTACCACCCTGGTAGTTAACCTCAAACTCAACGCCATGGTTGTTCATGGTACCAATGTTCTGGTTAGGGATAGATACCGAGCCTGCTGCTCCTACAACTGGTGGTGATAAAAGCATATCCTTGGTATTTTTGTTAAACCATGTTAAGGTTGTTGATAACTGGTTATTTAAAAATCCGGCATCAACACTTACATTGGTCATAGCCGTACGCTCCCAGGCAATGTCGGGGTTGGCAAGGCTATACACCGCCGCACCGGTATAACCTGTGCCGCCAAACGTGTAACCATTATTTTCATAGGTGCTGCCAAGCTTAATTAAGCTTGCGTATTGAAAGGTGCCTATATTTTGGTTACCTAACTCGCCATAACCGCCGGTTAGCTTCAGGTTGCTTATCCATGATATATTTTTGATGAACTGCTCGTTTGATAACCTCCAGCCCAAAGAGAATGCCGGGAAATATCCCCATCTTTTAGTTGGTGCAAATTTTGATGATCCATCTGCGCGGAAGGTTACTGTTGCCAGGAACCTGCCATCGTAATCATAAAATAACCGCGCAAAACCCGATTGCAGGGACGATTGATCAGGAACCACGCTTGAATTGAACTGGCTGTTACCAAGGCTTAGTACCCGTTGATCTTCAGAGGTATCATCATATCCTAATCTTGAGGCGTTGAAACCATATGTTTTAAAATTTTGGTAGGAGTAACCACCTGTAAACGTTACATGGCTTTTGCCAAATACTTTATCGTAGGTGATAAATGACTCCAGCAATTGCGATGATAATTCGCCCTCGGTTTGTGTTAACGACGACGTGGTATTTTGCCTTGCCTGGTTTACATCGGCAACATTAAAATTGTACGACCGGTTTAAGGTTCCATCGTACGCGTAGTTTACGCGCAGTTTTAATTCTTTTAAAAATGAAATCTCGGCAAAAGCATTAGCAAGGGCACGGTATTTTTTGTAAAACCTATCTGCCTCCTGGATGGTTGCATACGGGCTGTTTATATCGCCCAGCTGGTTTGCGAAAGCCTTTGATGTGCCATAAGAACCATCGGCATTAACCAGTGGGATGGCAGGGTTAAAGCGCAGTGCCGAAAAGATTAAACCCGTTTGCGAATTGTTATTGTCAAACGCATTGTTATTGGCGTAGCTCAACTGGATGTTCTCGCCCAACTTTAACCAATTAGTTACCTTATGTTCTGAATTAATACGGGTGCTGAAACGTTTAAAGTTAGTTTTATCGATAATACCGTCTTCGTTATAAACAGCGGTAGAAAAATAATAAGTTGATACATCATTCCCGCCGGTGATATTGATATCGCCGTTGGTTACATGGCCGGTTTTCATGATGGCCCGCTGCCAGTCGGTTCTTTGAGTGGAATAATAGGTATTGTTCCAGGGTGCCTCAATAGCAGCGCCATCGTTGGTATAACGCTCTCTTTTTAATTTATAAAGGTCGGGCGCGGTTAGCAGGTTCAGATACTTGGTGGTGTTTGAAAAGCCGTTATAAAAGTTAATATTGGTAGCTAATTTTTGATTGTAAGTACCTTTGCGGGTAGTAACCAACACAACACCATTGGCAGCACGCGTACCGTAAATAGCCGCCGCCGAAGCATCTTTCAATATATCTACCGATGCGATATCGTTAGGGTTGATATCACTTAATGCATCAGGATTACTTGTAGGTACACCATCAACAACCACAAGCGGATTGGCATCGTTGATAGTACCTGTACCACGGATACGGATACTTGGCGCGGCGCCAGGCGAACCATCGTTACGTACAATATTAACACCACTGGCACGGCCATCTAAAGCCTGGGCGGCAGATGCTACCGGCAGGTTTTGAATATCTGCGCCTTTAACACTGGCTACCGAACCGGTAACATCCATTTTTTTACTGGTACCGTAACCTACCACAACCACTTCGCCCAAAGCAGATGGCAATGCCGTCATGACAATGTTTAAAGGCTGATCACCGGCGATGGTCACGATTTTTTTCTCGTAACCGATATAACTAATCTCCAATACTCCTTTATCCGGCGCGTTAATCACAAAGTTACCGTTAACATCGGTTGTGGTGCCCAGGTTGGTTCCTTGCAGCCTGATGTTTACGCCTATCAACGCTTCGCCTTTACTATCTACAACTTTGCCTTTTACAAGCAGCAGTGTATTGGCAGTTTCGGGGGTTGATATGATTACCACGTGGCCGTCGGCCATTTTATAGGGCAGCTTATTATCCATAAGCGTGCTCAACACCTGTTCGATAGAAGCGTTTTTAACGTCCAGGTCAACCTTGCCCAGCTTTTTTAGCGCGGCGTAGTTGTAAAAGAAACGGTAATCGCTTTGTTTCTGGATTTTGGTAAGTATAGCACTCACCTCGGTTTGCTTAATGCTGAGTGTGAATTTTTGTTGCGAGTATACACTGGCCGAAACCTGCATACATGTAACCAAAATTAGAAAGAAAACTGCTTTCATTAGCAAAATAACTTTAAGGCATACGGGGGCATATGGACTTGCAAATGCCCTTGTTGTTTTTTTCATTACATTTGTTTTGAAAATTAATGGATAGAGTAAGCTCGGTTCCAACTCGCTTACTCACAATGATAAATCCCAGATTTTTGCGGGGAAGAGTTGCACCTCTTCCCTTATTTATTTATGGGTTTTCAGGAATCTGATAAGTAATTGTTTCTCTTCATGTGCTGTTTGTTTAGTTAGTATTAGTTATGTTGTTTTATTTTTTAGCCTTGTATGATAAGTAAACCGTATTGCCATCAATTTTTGATTGTAAGGGCACTATCTGCCTCAAAAAATTAAGCGCGGTATCAAGGTTTTCGTTTTCAAGCACGCCGCTTATTTGCTCTTTTTTTAATGCATCGTCGGTAAATACTATCCGCACGTCGTACTTGCGTTCCATTTGCCGGGCTACATCTTCAAAATCATTATTAGCAAACATAATTTTGTGGTCTATCCAGGCATTTTCTGCATAGGCATCGTTACTGATGACGGGCAGGGTGGCTACTTCATATTTTATTTTGGCAACGGCTGCTTTAGCCGGCTGGTTAGCGGCACTTTTTACCGGGTTATTAATGGTCAGTTTTTCGTGGGGCGATAAAATGATCTTTTTTTCGGGATCGTCGGCCAATTCAACCTGCACTTTACCTTTTAGTAAAGTAGTTTCGGTTGTTTTGTCGTTACGGTAAGCCTTAACATTAAATACTGTGCCTAAAACTTTTACCGTAAAGCCGGCGGTATGCACCAAAAATGGTTTCTTCGGGTTTTTGGTTACTTCAAAAAAGCCCTCGCCTTCCAAATTAACTTCCCTTTGCCCGGCCTGGAAAACCGAAGGGTACGAAAAATGACTGCCCGCATTCAGCTTCACTTTGGTACCATCTGATAAAATAACCTGCATCATTTCACCAAAGGGCACATCAATCTTTTTTGTTACTGCCGCGTTAAGCTCCTGTTTTACCTGCCGGTTGTAAAATAAAAAGCCAAACAAAGCAAGTGCGGCAACAGCAGCGGCGGCGCCCATCCATCTCCAGTTAAATGATTGCACGTTGCCGGTCAAAATTTCGGTTTCGGCACCTTCGGAGTTTTTTATTTTAACCCAAAGTTCGTCAAGCTTATTGTTTATGGCTGTTTCCGGTAAAACGGAATCAGTATTTTTAAGGGTACCTGTTAAAGCCTCGGTTACCTGCTGAATTTTTTTATATCCCGGATACTGTTTTAAAAACACCTCCAACTCCGCTAATTCCTCTTCGCTGGCCGATCCGTCCATCTTTTTAGCCATCAGCTCAATAAACCTTGATTTTCCCATAATTTAGTCGATCTGGTGTAAGGACACCTGGCAACTTAAATTTTCCTAAAAGAATTTGAAATAAATTTTAAAGTCTTTAGCCCGAAGTCTTAAGTTCTAAGTCAAAAACAACTTTAGACTTACGACTTAGTACTATTGACTTAAAGCAGGATACTTTCGAGCTTTTTTAGCGCGATAGCGAGCTGTGCAAATACAGTTTTATCAGATAGGTTTAGGATGGCGGCCACTTCTTTGCACGACAGGCCATCCTGCTTAACCATTTTAAAAATGAGCTTGCAACGCGGGGGCAAGCCATCAACGGCTGTTAAAAGGCCTGCCTGCAACTCTTTACTAATAAGCAGCTGGGCCGGATCAACCGACAGGTGGAAATAATAAGCCTCGGCAATGTTTACCTCTTTGAGTTGTTTTGACGATGTGCCCCTTAAATAATTTAAACAGGCATTTTTTACGGTAACATACAGGTATACCTGGATATTGAGCACCTGGCACATATCCTTACGGTTTAGCCACACTTTTAAAAAAATGTCGTTAACAATCTCTTCGGCGGGCTCCTTATCTCCTAAAAATGAATAAGCAAACTGAAACAATTTACCAAACTGCTGCCTGTAAAGTTCATTAAATGCAGATTCATCCTGATTAATCTGGATACGCCTGATCAAATCCTGTATACTCAAACCGGTTAATTTTCTCAGTATATGAAATTTTGAATTGCCTGTTTAACAGTATAAATGTAACGTTTTCATTACTGCAATTTTAGCAATTTAAGCCGGATCGGGAAAAATCGTATCAAGTAATTTTATTGATGTAAAAATCGGAGCAACCCGGGGCCATTATTGCCGGCACAAACGCCGATTGCCTGCTTGTTGAAATTTAAACAGACCGGTGTTCTTTTTAAAAAGGGAGAACTGACTTTAACCGGAATGAATCCCATCATTACGCAAATAAGTATGTTAACCTACCGCTTCCATATCAGCAAACATCAAATCGGCCATTAACAGGCCTTTGTTGCCGTTGGTGGTTTCGATAGTATGGATGTATTTATACGTGTTGCTGAATTGATCAAAGCATTGGTCAACTACCTGGATGTTTAAATCGGCAGGCGAAAAGTTTTCGCTGTTTTGAAGGCAAAAGAATTCATCTTTTACGGGCAAAAAGTCGTCGGTGTAACCTTGGTCATGCAGGTCTATCACCCGGCTGGTGAGCGCGTTATTGAGTTTAATTTTATTGTTTTTCATGATAGATCGTTTTTCAGTTAGTAGACGTAAATATGCAACGCTTTGTTACGTTACGTGCAACAAAAATTAAACCAAATTCACAAAAAATACATTATTAATCAATTAGTTATATTTTTTAATTTGAAATATGGATAAATATAAAGCGTTAAAACGGTAATCGCCAAATTTGATATGGCATTGTTTAGGTTTCAGTACATAAGTTAAACTGCCACCGGCAAAAGCGTTTTTTATTCTAAGCGCATTGCCGGTAATTCCATGTCAATAAAAAGCTAATCATTACCTTTACACCAATGGAACACCCGCTTGATAATCCCGCCTGGAATGCCTCAATTACCGGCAATCAAAACCTTGCGGAAGGTACGGATACAGTTAAATGCTTTTTACCTGATGTATCGCCTTTTGCCGGAATGATACAAAACACGCCCGAAAATTTCGTGGCCCTTTACGATATTGTTCAACCCAAACGCACGGTAGCGGTTTTCAGCACCGGAGACTACGAAATACCTCGCCCCTGGAAAGTGGTAAACCCCATGAAATGCCTGCAAATGGTATTTGAAAGCCCCGCCCCGCCTGCTGTTACCGACCTGGAATTTACCCCCTTAAATGATGAGCATATCCCCGCCATGCTGGCGCTCACCAAACTAACTAACCCCGGCCCTTTCTATAGCCGGACAATAGATTTTGGCAACTACTTTGGCATTTTTATCAACAACGAACTGGTAGCCATGGCCGGGCGCAGGTTACAGCCCTTACCGTATATGGAAGTAAGCGCCGTTTGCAACCACCCCGACCATTTAGGCAAAGGCTATGCCAGCAGGCTGATCATGCACCAGGTAAGGCTGATTAAAGCAGCAGCATGCACCCCGTTTTTACATGTGCTGCAAAGCAACACAAATGCAATTAAAGTATATGAAAAGCTGGGCTTTGTAACCCGCACAGCCATGAATATCTGCGCCATAGCCAGGGATTAATCGGCGTAAAACCTTTGTTAACTAAGGGTGCAAATCACAGGCAATGTGCCATATTGGGGATAATACAGGGTAAGCGGCCTAAGGTTATAATGTTATTTCATCATAAATAAACACTTAGCCATAAGTCGAAAAAAAACTTCTTGACTTAACACTTAATACTGCGGCCCTTCGGACTTCCGGACTTCCTGACTCAAAGACTTAGAACTTCAATTAATCGCACCGTATATAAACCAGCCATTCAATAGCAGGTAAACGCCCAGCAGTACTTGTGCACATATAAAATCAAAGCGCCTGGCCTTGGTTTCCTGGCCTTTTTTAATGAGTCTTAATGAGTAGGCCGTGCATATAATAATGCAAAGTATAAAAAACAGCGTGGTGCCATGCAGGCTATCTACCAGCGTAAACGTGGTCGATTCGGGCAACGACGAATCGATGATATACTTGTTACCAATTACCGCGAACAGCGCGCCCACACTCAGCCCAAACCGCGAATCGATGCTGTCGGTGTGGATGTAAAAGCACATGTACGCTATCAGGAAGGCCACATACATGCCCAGGAACATCTTCCAAAACAGGCCCATCGCGTCGCGGGCAATTTTTAGGGTTACCTTAAAGTTGCTGTATTCGGTATGGGGTTTGGCCAGCGTGGTATCGCCAAAGCCAGTTTCGTACTTTTTGATGCCGGCAGCTATGCCCAGGCTGTCAACACGCCAGCCGCGCAGGGTAAAGCGGGGGTCGAAATGTTTGCCCAGCGTATCGGGCACAAACACCAGCGAGTGCGAATCAAACTGCGAATTCTCTATCGAGAAGCGCAATTTTTGCTTATCAAAAGGGAAGTTATTAATGGCCCAGGTGTCTTTCATTACACATTGCAGTTTCATGAGCAGGTACACCTTGCTGCCCGAAGAATCAATGGTCGAAAACGATTTGGTAACCGTTTTGGCCTGCGGCACCTCCAGGTTTTGCACAAAATCAAAGTCGCGGTTTTTGTATTTGAGCCATAGCCAAAGGTCAATGGTGTACTCTTTATCCTTAAAGTTAATGTCGTGGATACTGGTAATGTACACCCCGGTTTTCACCGTATCGGGGTGGGGTTTCCGGGCGTGGGCAGAGGCGGATGCCAGCAGGAGTACCAGCGCAAAAATGAGTTTGTTTTTCAATGGCAATAGTTAAAATAGTGGCGACGCTAATATAACAAAAATCGCCGGGCAATACCGTGGTTGGTTTAAAAGTGCCTGATTGCCCCCAGAGCTGATACTTAAGCTATAAAGTCCAAAAAAAACCAAAAACGATGCAGAAATATCGAGAAATATCAAGAAAAATTTCAAAAAATTTCAAAAAATAACCAACAAAATTAAAGGCTTAATATCTCCGAAAAACAGCCCGTTTTTCACCTGTTATTAATTGTTATTTTAACACTAAACGGACAAAAAACGGCAAAAATTCAGGTGTTTCGGCGGCACCTTGCCCAGGGTTTAGCAAGGCCAAACGCCTGGTGTTATGGCAGCCAAACTTACCCCGGTCACGAAAATTATTTGGGCGTTTCCCCGTTGGTAAAAACGGGGCCGGGCTGTACGCTCATACTACACAGGCCTTAAGCGCTGGCCGGTATCCGCTGCCATCCCTAACGCGAGGGTGCGGGGTACCTAATTTCATAGGATTGCCGTCGACACGATCCTGAAAAAATATTGATGACATGTCTACTTCAGCGCCTCACAACAACGATGTCATTGCGAGCGCAGCGCGGCAATCGCGAACTGTGCAGGTCAGCCATGCATTGTTCGGGGTGGCTTCGTTCCTTACAATAATATGTTTGTAAGTTACTGACTATCAATATCAAATATCCGTCATTGCGAGGTACGAAGCAATCCATACATGCTAAGTTCTACATAGTTCGCAATTGCGTAGTCCCTCGCAGACCGAGGGTCCCCCCACCACACAGTTTAAAACTAAAATAAATCGCTATTTTTACTTCAAGCTTTCCATGCATCGCATAAAAAATGCTGAACAATCCATTGTTAGCACTAAAACCAAATAATGAAGAAACAATTATCATCCTTGTGCTATCTGGTTTTGATCAACTTATTTAGCAACTCTATTGCAGCGCAAACCCCTAAGCGTAGCACCGCAAGTCAAAATCAGGTAGATGTATATGTAGCCGGCGGCTGTGCTAATAGCGCCGGTAATTATACCGCTATGTATTATAAAAACGGACAGCCCGGTATACCGCTAACGAATGCTGAAAGGGGTTCTGCCACAGCTGTTACGGTAGCAGGGACCGACGTTTATGTGGCAGGCGACCTTGATGGAAAGGCTGTATACTGGAAGAATGGACAGTTGGTAGCGCTCCCCAGCACCGCTCTTTCTCCGGCCAGTGCATTTTCTATAGCCGTATCAGGAAACGATGTATACGTGGCGGGCAACGGATTTAAGCCTTTTCAGGATAGGTACGGAAACAAAATGCGGGATCAAATGCAACCAAGATATTGGAAAAACGGGCAGGAGATATTGCTTCCGCAGCCACCGGGACCAAATGGGTATGAGGGAGAAGCTGGGGTTAACACAATACATATTGTTGACAACGACGTTTACGTAATTGGCCGGTACGGCTATATGCCCGTATATTGGAAAAACGGCCAATTGATGGAAGCCATCAGCAACGACCTGCAAAGGGTAATGGCTATCAACATGTTGAATGGAGAGGTATATGCAGTTGGGGCACGCAACAAACAGGCCGCTTATTGGAAAAACGGGCAAACCAAAGTGCTCACTACCGAAGAAAGTTTAGCTACCGCCGTAGCGGTGTCGGGAAACGATGTGTATGTAGCCGGGGTTGTTGGCGACAACGCAAAAAACTTTTACCCGGGATACGGAAACCCGGGTACTGCCAAATATTGGAAAAATGGCCAGCTAATAGAATTAACCGGGGCAGAATCTGTTTATCCCACGGGGATTGCTATAGCTGGAAGCGATGTGTATATAGTTGGTATAGATTCGCGAAATGCTGCTTATACGCTGCTGAAAAACGGGCAACGTGTAATATTAACCAATGGCAGTTGTCGTTTAGAAGCCTGGTCCATAGCCACTGCGGGGGGCAAAAAAATTGTTAACAACACGGCCATCAAAAATACCCTACCTAAGCGGGCATCTAATGTCGCTGCCAATCCTAAAGATGAAGCCGCACGTTTTTTAGCGGAAAACAAAAAAAGGCCCGGGGTGATGGTCACCGCCAGCGGTTTGCAATATGAAGTGGTACAGGATGGAACAGGAGCAAAACCCTTAGAAAGCGATAGAGTAATAGTGAATTACCATGGCACATTGATAAACGGAGAGGTATTTGAAACTACAGCAAGCAGAGGAGCACCCTTAACAATTTCACTCAAAAATGGGCTTCCGGGGATTGTTGAGGGGATACAGTTGATGAACGTGGGTAGCAAATACAGACTAGTTGTACCACCCGACCTTGCCTTCGGCAATGCCCCTGCCGGCAAAATAAAACCGGGATCTGTGGTGATCTTTGAAGTTGAATTGCTGGGAATTAAGCAATAAGCAGATCGTAAACCGAAAAACGAGGAATTTTCGTATCCCGAAGCCTCTTTTTCCCAATTCCCTCCCCACGGGAGGGGTGCGGTTGAAATGAGCGCAAAGGCAGGGAGGGGTTTAATGAACTTTTTACTTTTCGAGGGAACGATTTAGCAAAAACTCCATGTCAGCTATCTCCGTAACCGATGGTATAGTTTCATGTTTTGTGTGTTACGAAATTACTTTGTAGAAGCTACAGCATCGGCCCGCTCATGGCCGCGGGAGGGCCTAGTCCTTTTTGTCTTGAAACAAAAAGTACCAAAAAATTCAAGTCAGCAGAAATGCTTCCTTGCGCTCGGGGCCTTTGCCCTGCAAAACGGGCAAAACCTGGGCTGGAATTATTTTGCCCCAGGCTCCTTTCCCCCGCGCATGCAAAAACTTCCTATGCCCTGCAGCCGCACCACCCCGCATCGTTTTGCCCGTTTTCACCCGAAGCTGTTCTGCTGACGATTTTGGGGGAACGAGGAGTTTTCGTATCCCGAAGCCTCTTTTTTTCGATTCCCTCCCGTGGGGAGGGGTGCGGTTGAAATAAGCGCAAAGGCAGGGAGGGGTTTAATGAACTTTTTACTTTTCGGGGAACGATTTAGCAAAACAAAGACTATATCATTACGCCAGCTATACTTCATGTTTTGTGGTTTACGAAATTACTTTGTAGAAGCCGCAACATCGGCCCGCTCATGGCCGCGGGAGGGCCTAGTCCTTTTTGTCTTGAAACAAAAAGTACCAAAAAATTCAAGTCAGCAGAAATGCTTCTTTGCGCTCGGGGCCTTTGCCCTGCAAAACGGGCAAAACCTGGGCTGGAATTATTTTGCCCCGAGGCTCCTTTCCACCGCACATGCAAAAACTTCCTATGCCCTGCAGCCGCACCGCCCCGCATTGTTTTGCCCGTTTTCGCCCGAAGCTGTTCTGCTGACGATTTTGGGAACACGAGAGCCTTTGTAAATAAATATATTAGCCATCAGCTGTGTAACTACACACAAAGCAACACTCATCTACGTACAGGCTATTGAGGCGGTGTATCTACCTTTCAAAAAGAAGGCTATTGTACTAAAATGTTTTACTAAAGACATTATGTCGTGGCTTCGCGTTGGCCAACCTGCGCTTTACAACAGGTTTCGTCCATAAAGGCACAAGTGGCCTAATTTGCAGGCTGCCACGCAACACTTGACTAAAAGGAGTTTCTCATTAAGTTATTGTTATCGAAAAACATAAAGAAATTAGTTGGCTTTTAGATATATTTGTACTCCTTAACCTTAAAAAATGAAGTACGTTATACCATTCTTGATAATATTGGCTTTAACATCCTGTAAGTCAAAAGAGGAACAACTTAAAGAGAGTATTCTGCCTGTTTTAACAAATGCCATTGTTCAAGATAGTTTAGTTCATAAAATCGATTCAATCAAAATATTAAAAATCGATACCCTAACAGATTCATTATACGCCGAGCGGCGACTGCTAAATAAATCAAAGATTTTTGACTACTATCTTTCTCGATCTAAAATGTATCAAACACAGGCTGAATTAGATGGTCAATCTGCAAAACTTAGTCAACAACAATCGACTTTATATTATGAGTATCTAAACTCCTCAACACTAAGCAGGATGTCAGCAGATGACGCGAAATCAAAAATTGCAAGCCTTAAAGAAAATTTGGCTAAAAGCACTGTTTACATTGATTCTGCCAAAAAAGTAAACGCCGAAATGCAGAAGATTGAAAACGACTTAAAAATCAGGAAAAACAAGCCAAAGGGTTTTAGGGGATTTTTAGTAACTTTTAACTTATTAGGTACAGACAAGAAAAACATGGAAATTAAAAAAGATTCTATGTTACTTTATTTATCACCTGCTTTAAGGGTTTTGCCAATAAATAAAATTTAGGACTTCTCTTTAACTCCGATGACGTAAGTGCCGGAATGGCAAGAAACCATACGTAATTAAATCGTTTTGGCTTGGCGTTTTTTACACAGTTACACTTTGTTGCGTTGTCGCCAACAAAAATCGGCATATGGAACGGCTTTAACACTTTCTTCAGTTATCCGTGAACAGGGTGATAACAATATAAAAAAGGCCGGAGAGGGGAATATTCGTCGGCCGATTTTATGCTACAGGCGAAGATGCATCGGTTTTCTGCGACACCATAAGGGGTAAGGAGTTTGTTGGAGGACAACTTCATCAAAGTTCGGTTTGGAACACCGGCAAGGGCCGAGCTTAACATCTTTATTTTAATATTAGGCTTTATCATTAACTATTTCATACATTGAGGTCGCCAATTTTACTAAGACCTTAAACATGGATCACATTTTAGACGATAACGAAGATTTACGTAGATATTTACACGATGATTTATTCCCTTCGATAAAAAAGGGCGACGTTACCTTGTTTTTAGGGGCAGGCGCATCAGTAACGGAAATGCAATTTCTTGGGCGCTCGCTCATTGATTATTACGAAGACAAACTCGGTGTAAGTTTGGGCATATCTGATTTAATTGAATTTACAGACATTATAAGTGCTAACCCAAAATTTAATCGAGAAGATTTCGATAATTATATAGTTTCGGTTTTGAACAAGCTTACCCCTTCTGAGTCACATAAAATTATCGCAGGAGCAAATTGGAATCAAATTATAACAACGAATGTTGATTTAATATTAGAGCGGGCTTTCGACGAAATCGAAAATACAACACATGAGAACAGAAAAGTCAAAGTTGTTCGTAATGTCTCAGAAACACATACCCAATTGACGAATGCACATATTAGGTACACAAAACTAAACGGTTGCATTAGCAATAAAAACAAGTACCCTTTAGTATTCTCCAGTAAAGACTTCCTATCGTCCAAAAAATTTTACAACGCTACGCTAAAACCGCTGTCAGATCTGCCACCAGATGCCAAATTCATGACGATTGGCTACTCGTTCACAGACCATGTTTCTAATTATATTCTTAAATATTTCGATAGCTTTAATTACAGATACAAAAAGCCAATAATCTGCTTCGATCCCTTTATTCAACCTGGACGACTCGACTTTTTAAAAGAACAGGGTATTTTTGTAATTAAACAGGATGTACAAACACTCTTGGAGAAATACAAAGTTTGGGAGGAAGAGAACGCGGCTACTATAGTAAGTAGAAAGTCAATCGTATTTAAGAATATAAATAACGAAAGTATTAGCCTACCCTCTAAACTTAAACTCGCTTTAGGAAATAACATAATTCAACTAAGTGACACCTCAAAATTGCCAGCGGCTAATCCTGTACAATTCTATCAAGGAGAGCGACCTACATACGACATCGTTAGAAAAAATATTGATGTCGTAAAATCAGGAAAACTTGACACGGTAAAACGAGAGGTATTGGACTTGATAAATAAAAACCATGAAAAAATAGTACCTGTAATATTTTTAACGGGAAGTTTTGGCACAGGTAAATCAACATTTGCTTATAGGTTACTACATAGTCTCACTACAGATGCGACTATTAGCTGCGTGGCTTTTGAATTCCAGGATCTTTCTTTACTCCGCCCTCAAGATATTGGTGAATTGTTCTCATTGACTTTCGCCAAACTAATTTTTATTACATATTCAGAAATTGAGATTGATAGTAGCTTTAAAGAATTAATGGACTTCAGAAATAAAGTTAGTGTTGAGCAATTTTCAATGTTTAACATTTATTTTATTGTTTCCATAAGAGAAAATATACTAACTAGATTTTTTAAAAACTACCAATACAAAAATGTACATATCATCAACGTTGATTCTAAAATAAATAATATTGAGGCAACAGAATTGGTGAGTAAGCTCGATCAATTGAACTTGGTTCATTTCCGCGATATTTCGGAGAAAAAGAAAATTGTAAATCAAATAACATACGATTTTGGCGGGGACACATTTATTTCTTTAATATCCTTAATTACAAATAATAGTTTTGAGGATATAATTCTAAGTGCCTATCATCAATTATCTAAAACGGCAAAAGATGCATTTTTATATACTTCAATTCTGTATCAATATAAATTACTTATGCCGTCAGGGTTATTGATGCGCTTAGTTTCTAAAAACTGGACAGACTTCGACAATGAGGTGCTAAAATATGATTCAAAGGGTATTATCATACAAGAATATCTAGATACCGCGTTAACACCCGACTTGTACTTTAGAACTCGACATTCAATCATATCTCAACATTTGATAAAAAAAATATTAAAAACGGAAGATCAGCTGAACGATAAAATAAAGAGGGTGGTTGAAAACCTAGTAGATAATGATTTTAATGCACAACTTTTTGTAAATCTCATAAAAGCAATTAGAGATGACCATGTTTTATCTCACGAGAAAATAAATAGACTCTTTGATATAGCAGATAAAATATTTGAGAGCAATCCTCATTTTGTGCTCTATTACACAATTAATTTGCAGCTTAGAAAGAACATGTCTGCAGTAAAAAAAGGCATTGAAAAAATTAGATTTGCTGAGGGTTTTTTAGATTATCGTAATAGCAAATTGATTCACAGGAGAGCTGTTTTACATTATGAACTGGCTAGGCTATATTTTGATCAAAATAACTATCCCAATACAATTGTTAATATTGAAGAAGCAAGAGAATTATTCGAAATAAAACGTTTAAATGATCCTGGAAGTTCCTTTAGTTATATTGACTATATTAACTTAGAATTATGGGTATTAAATAACATAGATTCCGAGCGAAACGATCTTTTATTACTGCATATTAAAATTCAAGAGTTATTGGATTGGGCTGTAAATGCAGTCTATGAAAATGTTGACAGAATTTTTAAACTCAAATATAAATACTATAAACATTTAGAAACAGCAGCCAGTCCGTCAAATACTTCTATGCAAGAATATTTGGACGAATTATATGAAAGTGAAGAAACGCGACCTTATTCACTAGTTTTAAAGTATAACTATTTACAAGAAAAAGAAAAAACAAACGAATCAATTAAGCTTATACCCGAACTTGAAAGCTTGAGTTATAATGATGAAGTTGCCAAGTTGCTTTTTAAATACTATGGAAGAAATTTAAATGTATTCGATAATAGATCTAAGTTCTTTAAATTAGTAAAAGGAGGGTACGATTTTCGCAAGTATGAAACACTCAGGTATTATTTTTACTCGTACATAGCGGAATCTTACAATCGCAATTTTAATTATGCAGATGAAAATGTACAAAATATATTTTCAATGGACACTTCATTTAATCCTGATTTACATGAATTGTGGATTGAGGAAGATGGTTCTGAAAGCATTTTCACGGGCTTAATTTTCAATACGCAACGTGGGTTTACAAACTTGAAGGTTTCAGAGTTACAATTGAGATGTAGACTTATGAAAGAATCGTATTTAAAATTTCATCCAAAAGCTGGTGATCAATTTAAAATTAAGTTGCATTTTTTTATCAAAGGAATAAGAGCAGAATTGATGGAAAAAATAGAATCTTAGAAAAGTTTCGCTTTTTGTCCTTTCGGGGGTCCCCAGCTACCGCAAGCATTTTCGCTGCCGCAAGGGTCCACCCTTGTGGCCCGCTGATAGGTCAACGCCATGCAAAGTAATAAATATGCAACTCTCGGGTTTAATTACGTACGGGAGTTTGTATTTTAACAGGAGTAAATGAGCAATACAAGAGCATTAGGGTTAGCAGATTAATTATGAAACAGATTTTCTATTCATGTATTATGTTGTTGTTATGTACAACTACAGTCATAAACGCTCAAATTGTCAGGAAAAAAAAGATTAATCATCCCTTAGATATTTATATCGAGGAATTTGATTTATGGCTGCCTAACTTTAAAAGTTACCCGGATACCATAGTTCGAAAACTTAACGATTCTACATATATTAAAATGGTTCTACGTTCTCCGAAAGGCACTTTAGAATTTTACACTTATAATTTCCAAAACGAAGTTCTTGAAAGAGGACAATATGCTGATGCCCTTACGGTTTTTAGCAAATATTTGTACTGTTTTAATACTGCTGGAGAAGGTAAACCGCAAATCATTCGTTATTATCAACCTGTCCAATATGGGCATTGGGAATTTAAGACAAAAAAAGGCGAGATCCCGAGAAAAGAGACTTATCTGAAAGCGGACTACCCATAACTGGCCCCCCGCTGCCGCAAGTGTCCTCACTTGTGGCCCGCATGCTAAGTATACGCCATGCCTTTAGGACGGTGTGCTACGTAGTTATTACTTTTACCAATCCCGTAGTACCTGCATAATCCCGTGCACTGCTGTGCAGGTAATCATAATCGTTTTCTACAAAACCTGCTACGACCGGGTTATTATGCGTATAGTCAATTTTTTGGTCAATTACGGCTGCACTCCATAATTCAATGGGCTTGTTATGCTGTTGCCAAAACTGGTTACTGGTGTTATTGCTGTTAGCCAAACCTGCTTTTTTAAATGAATTTAGCAGCCACTCCCGCCTGCTTTCCTAGTTATTATCTTTTATTAAAGCTATCATTTGCTTTGACGTAAGCGATTTAAAACCCCTGATCAGGTCTTCTGGTTTTTGAATTGTCGATCTGAAAACCAAATGTACATGGCTCGGCATTATGCACCATGCATAAATTTCCATGCCTTTATTGTCGACACAATAATTGAGGTTTCTCACCAAACAATCAAAGTAGTGCAGCCGAACAAACACATCTACCCAAAACACCGTAGCAAAGCTCACAAAATATAATCCTTCAGGATTTTTGAATTTATAATTACGGCTCATACATTAAAAATACAAAATCCCGGATGAAACTTACATGCGGGATTGGCATATTTATTACTTAGCATGGTATCTACTTATCAGCGGGCGCACAAGCCTGGAGGCTTGCGGCAGCGAAAAGACCTTGCGGTAGCTGGGGGCACAAGCCTGGAGGCTTGCGGCAGCGAAAAGACCTTGCGGTAGCTGGGGCTATGCGTTCAGGTTTAAACAATCAAAAAAATACGGCCTGGACCTAAGCCTCGGCTACGAAACACGCCTGGAGAATTACCAGCCGTATGACTTTAGCAGTTACGGTAGTTACAATCAAATAGCCTTGCACGCTATGTTTAGCATTGGTTATTAACATGCCGCCGCACTCTATACTGCCAGGGCAAATACGGCAGTTTGCTGTAAGTGCGGCTTTTAGCCTGGGGTTATGACTTTAAACGTTTTGCAGAAAACTCCGGTATTTATTAGTTACGTTTTCTTGTTTCTTTCGTTATTAAACATATCCATAAAACCGCAAACTTTATTTACTTTTAGTTTATGAACATCCGGCAGCGAAATTATAGTCATCTTAAAAACGTAATTTTTTCTTTACTGATCCTGGCAGCAACTAACGCGAGAGCTCAAACCGATAACAGTCTCTCCTCACGGTTGGGGGTGTTTGCCGGGCCTGGTGTAGCCATAGGGGTACATTCGGGCAATTACCTCTTTGGAGGTATAATAGGGGTAAAATTTGAGCACCCCATCAAATCATCCTCCATGAGCCTGATCGGGTCGGTTGCCTATAATTTTTTTGTTTCAAATGAAAGCATATCTTTTGGCCCTTTTGGGGATGGTACAAGCGAGACTTCAGTAGCTTCGTTTATACCTGTAAAAATAGGGGCACGACTATACGCAGGAAAGCTTTATGTTGAGGCTGAGCTCGGTACCTCTTTTAATATAAATTCTAACACGGTTAAATATACCAACCACGCTCTTGCTGTAGTGGTATCGCCTGCTATAGGGTATGCTTTTAGGCTGGGTCGTGAAAAGAAAAAGGGTTTAGACCTTGCCCTTACTTACCAAATACGCATGGAGCCGCGTGCGCAGTATGAGTATAACTTATATGGTAATTACAGCCAGTTTATAATAACTTTAGCATATAAATGGGCTTTGTAACAGTATCCAAATTTATGATTGCGCAGTTAGCGTATATAATCACTTCCTTTAAACAAATACCGATCATTGTGCAGGTGAGTCAACTCTCAAACCTTTGCTCAACACCGGCACTAAACCGTATTAGCAACCTAATGGCGTAGGAGTTCCTCGTCTGCCCTGCTGAAGTTAAACGCCACGCACGGATCCATTTGGCACGCTTCTTAGCAACGATCCTAAAAAGCGCTTTCTATTGCAGTTTTTACTTTTTTTGCAAATTGCTCGGCTTCATCTTCGGTAACGATAGTTACCTTAACCCCGCTGCCTTTTTGAGATAGGGTATCTTTGATAAAATTGTTCAAATGCTCATTTGATTTGGGGGATGTTGTCAAAAAAAACAGGTTCATTTTTTGGTTGGCCAATTGCAGTTCCTTAATAATGCCCGACCATTTGTAAACCTTATTTTTAATCGCATCGTCTTTTTTCAAATCAAAGGATAGGCTTTGGTAACAGTTCCAAACACCGTTTTTCCACGATTTATCAAACTTAATCTCGTCATTGGGGGTTTTAATGGTATGGTCTTTTAGCCTTGGCGTAATCCCATACCTATCGAAGTGTAATTTGTATACTTTGGACCAGGCATAAGCATCTGTATGGGCTTCTTTGTTTTTTTCGGGGCTGTATTTATCTACCAGTCTTTCAAACAAATCGTCGAGGGCGCTGTCTAAATTAAGATCTAACCCTTTTTTTACTTCGGTCAATTTTAATGCGCTGTCGTCGTTTAGCACAACCTTGCCCGTAATTATACTTAAACCGGGCTTTTCCTTTTCCAATAAAAACTCACTTGAGTTAAAAAACGCGAAGTCGTCATTAATACTTTCCACCTCTTTTTGAAAATGCTTTAAGGTACTTAGTAAATAGTACCCGTTAATTTCTTCAAAAAAGGTAGATATCCTGCTAAACTTATTGAGCACCCTTGCTTTTAAAATTTTGCTTTGCGGCTCAAAAATGACAATACCAACATTCACAAACTCGCCCGAAGCCTGGTCATGCACATATCTTAAAATTTGATATTCGTATTTTATCATAAAAGTATCCGATTTAATTCGCTTGAAAACAAATCAGCTTCATTAATCAACGTAGTTAAATATGCCTTAATGGTATAAAACTGCTCACTTAACCATTCGGCAGGCATAATGGTTTCGATCTTGTCCCAAAAGGGGTTGTTTATTACAGTTAGCTTATCAGTAAATGTAGCGAAATCAAACTGATTTCCCTTAATCATATTGAAGCAGAAATTGTTATTAATCCAATTTTGATCGCTTTGCCTGATAAGCCATGGCTGTTGATTTCTGAGAAACGGAAGTTCTAACGCGAAGCCAAAAGCCAGTTCATGATCAAAAATTAAAATGTCATCACCGTTACTTAAAAAATTGGGCTTGTCTGTTCGCCTATCGGCATTGCTGATAAAAATATCGAAGGCAAACAAGTCCACTAGTTTTTGTTTCATGTTATCGTTAAGCGCCTGGTCTCTTAACACCTGAAAATATCCGTTCTTAAATTCGTTACCAAAGTTAAACCCAAGGCTATTACTAACCATTTGATAATTAGGCTGGCCAAGCACCACTTCGGCAAATTCGCCATCAATATGGATAAGCACGGGCTCGGCCACATTAAAATCGAGTTCCTTCGCAATCAATGCGGCCACTAATTCTCTGGCGCTTGCCTCGGGCGACATTCTGGGTGCCCTGAGATACTTTACAACATAATCTGATTTAAGACCCGTTTGCTCACAAACACCCCTGATCAATTGAGGCTCTGTAGTGCCCGATGACAACACAACTCCCGGCTCAAGCGCATGAACTATTGGCAAAAAGTAGTCGGGATGTGAAAGTTTAAGCACTTGAAAAAATTAGTGTCCAAAAATAAGGTATTTATTGGGTAAAATAATAGTCCGGATGAATTATAACACTGTTGATTAATATCTTTTCGCAAGCTACCTGCGCGCCACCGCAAGTACTTTTTGTCCCCTCGGGGTCTCTTTGAAAAAGGACCCTGAGGCGGCATACCAGGCAATGAATTATTTGGATACAACGGGCATCGTCCCTCAGGTTCCTCGTTGAGAGAACCTGAGGGGACAGAAAATAAAAAAAATCCGAAATCGAACATCCGAATTCCGAAATCCCCCTACACCCCTTCTTTAATCCCGGTATGTTTTTTAATAACGGTTGATAGCTGCTGTGGGTTGAAGGGTTTGAGGATGCAATCGTTAAAGCCGCTGGCCAGCAGGTCGGCAAGCATTTTTTGGTCGACGAGGGAGGCGGTGAAGGCGATGACCGGTACCAGCGGGTATCTCTTTTTGATTTCGAAGATGGCTTCGTAGCCGTTCATTACGGGCATTTCCAGGTCGAGCAGTACAATGTCATAATGCGGAAAATCTTCCAGGCGGGCCAGGGCTTCCATGCCGTCGTAGGCGGCATCAACCGTGGCGCCAAAACTGGTGAGGGCCTTTTTGGCCACCATCATGTTTATCTTGTTATCCTCGGCCAGTAATACCTTTATCGATTTAAGGTCGCTGTCGCCGGCCGGCTGTATGGGTACATGAACCGGTGCCGCGCCAGCAACGTTAAAGGTAAGGCTAAACGAAAACCTGCTGCCCCTGCCCTTTTCGCTCTCGAGCGATAGTTTGGCGCCCATCAGCTGCAATATGCGGTTGCAGATGGTAAGGCCAAGGCCGGTGCCGGTAAGCTCGCGGGTGCCTTCGTGGTATACCTGCCAAAAGCCCTCAAAAATTTTTTCCTGGTCGGCCTTGTCAATCCCGATGCCGGTATCTTCAATAGCGAAGGCTACGGTTATTTGTTTGTCGTCCTTTTTTTGGCAGGCGGCTTTTAGCTTTACGTAGCCGTTGCCGGTAAATTTTAAGGCGTTGGCAAAAATATTGTTGAGCACCTGGGTAAGGCGCATATCGTCGGCCAGTATCAGGGTATCCAGCTGGACGTCAATTTCGGCCAGTACCGCTACGTTGCTGTTTGCCGATAGCACTTTAAAGGGCAGGCATACATTAAGCAAAAAGTTGTTAAGGTTTATGGCGACGGGGTGCAGCTCCAGCTTGCCGGCCTCTATCTTGTTAAAATCGAGGATATCATTTACCTGTTGCAGCATATGGTCGGCCGAGTTTTGGAGGATGCTGATGTACTCGGCCTGGCGGGTGGCCGAGTTTTCCTGCTTCAGCAGGTTTACAATGCCGATGATGCCGTTTAGGGGGGTGCGCAGCTCGTGCCCCATGGTGGCCAGGAACTGGGTTTTGGTATTGATAACCCGGTTGCTTTGGGTTACAATCTCTTCGATATACTTTTTTTCGAAAAACGTGTACAGCGCGGCCAGCACAATGGTTGACCCGAGCGCCGTAAAACGGTTTACCAGCGCCAGCCGCGCTGCCTGGCCGGGTGTAAAATCGGCCAGCGGGGGGACGTAGTTACCAATAACAATACAGGCAACAAAGGCAAACAGCATGATGCCCACAAAAATACCGGGCTTTTTGGCCTGCTTCTGCTTGAGGTCGATAACCAGGGGTACGGCTATCAGGGCGGGGAAAAAATACAGGTACTGGTCGGTTTGCAACCCCTCGAGCAGTACCAGGCACACCAGCAGGCCGCATATTACCGAAAATATGGAGATGGTAAGGTCTTTAATGGCATCCTGCCATTTTAACACGATGAACATTAAAATAGCCAGGCAAAAACAAGCCAGCAAAAACGACGACACGTACATGCCGATAAACGCATCATAAACCGATAAAAACACTCCCAGCGACAAGGCCGTGAGCCCCAGTTGAAACGTCCGTTTGGATACTTCCTTTAGGTCAAACAGGAGGTCCTGCTGCTTAGGGCCTGCATTAACCGGCTGATGGTATTTATCGGTAATTTTATCCATAGGTGTAAGCAGTTAGCCTGCTTTGGGTAAGTTTGATGTTTGTTTTTGCCAAAAGAATTTTACCTGTTGTAAGTGAAGCACTTACAACAGTGTGTAACAAGTATTTGGCTTTGTAAAAGTACTTATATATTCCTGAAAAACTGCAATAAGGATAGTCCCCAACATGCCAAATACTGTGTCATATTTTATAAACTTCACCTTTGTCATCCAGGGTTGAAAATTTTTTGGAATACTGAAGGGGAAATGACAAGCCGGCGAAAGACTTACGAAGTTTTAAAAACTTCGTAAGTCTGGGATTCTACAACATGTCATGGGTAGGCACTCAGGATTACAGAAAAATTGGTCAATTCGCGGGCCGACGATTTGTGCAGGAAACGATGGGGTTTTAGCTTTGAAAATCAAACATGGCATCAACCGTGTAAAAGCCTTTTTTGCCCTGGATCCATTCGGCAGCCAATACCGCGCCAAGGGCAAAGCCGCTCCGGTTATGTGCGGTATGCTTAAATTCGATAGTATCCACCTCCGAATCGTAAATAACGGTGTGGGTGCCGGGCACGCTGTCAATGCGCAACGATTCTATCAATAACTGATCGGGTTGTGGGGTTTCATCGTCGGGCCGGTCATCTGTAGTCAGCACGTTCAGCCAGTCTTTTTTGGAGTCCAGGTTATCGATGATCCCTTCGGCAATGGTAATGGCGGTGCCGCTTGGGGCATCCAGTTTTTGCATGTGGTGAATCTCTTCTACCTGTACATCATAGTACGGATAATTGTTCATCACCCGGGCCAGCATGCGGTTAATATGGAAAAATATGTTAACGCCTACGCTAAAGTTGGTGGCATACATTAATGATGCGTTGCTTTCTTCGCATTGTTGTTTTACCTCATCCAGCTTATCATACCAGCCGGTTGTACCTACTACTATGGGTACGCCGGCGTTAAAGCAATGCTGAATATTGCCCAATACCGTTGCCGGCATGCTAAACTCAATTACGGCATCGGCCTTTTGCAGGTTTTCGGCAGTAAGCTCATGCAGGTTTTCGTGATCGATGGTTAAAACAATTTCATGATTGCGGCTGAGGGCAATTTTTTCAATCATTTTGCCCATTTTTCCGTAGCCCAGTAACGCTATTTTCATTTTTAATGTATGTGTTGTTTAAGTCAAGAATCAAGATATTAGAATCAGGAGTCAAGACAGAAAACAATATTAGGTTAATTTTAATTAATTCCGGGAACTTTTGTGTTAACTCATGAATTGCATCGATAGCTAACTATAAATGCTCCCTTAAAACGTAAAGGTAACTTTTACAGCCGGAATATAGCTGCCAAAAGCACTTTGCGCATAAACCGGCTGGTTAATCATGCCGGGGCTAACCTTAAAGGCAAAGTTATTATCAACCGTGTACGAGTGAATAAACTTGGCATCAATATAGGCGTCAATGGTTTGAATACCCCAAGCGCCCAAAATACCCAGGATACTTAAATCGCGGTTACGGCGATAGCTGTCGAGCGCATCGTATATATTCTGGGCGGGTACCTGGTTACTGGTATAGGCTATATACTCGTCGTAATAGGCATCGCCCTTTACCGGCGCTACCCCGCTTTTATAGTAATGGGCAAGTACATTAAACTGGTTATAGTAGCGCTGGTTAAATATTACTGCCGATGCCAGCAGCCCGATACCGGTGTAAATAATAGGCACTTTCCACCAGCGGTGGTTGTACAGTTGCCCCCAGCCGGGTATCATCAGCGAATGCATTACCGCTTTGTGCGGGCTATGGGTGGTATCGGGATGGTATACTTTCTCTTTTTTAATAGGCGGCGCAAATGAGCCCGGCGCGGTACCCGATGCCTTTTTTACAGTATCTTTTTGGGTTACCGATGCTGTATCTGCACGCTGTTGCTGCGCTGTGGCGGCAAAGGCAAACAACATCATAAACCCAATAATTAACAAATATTTGTACATGCAGCTGATAAAATTTAAATAAACCCTGGCCTTTAAAACAGTGATAAGGGGGCCTGATTTTACTTGATTACAAAGGTAATTTTTATAGCCGGATAAAGAAGCTATATCCAGCTATTACAAAAACACCTTATTAAACAAATCATTAACAGGTTTAGCCGCTAATTATTATGTACACATTAACTATAATATAAAAAATCCGGCCACCGATAAGAGCTTATCAGTGGCCGGATTTTTAATTACATTTTATTCGAATCACAAAAAGATCAATTCCCTCTGCTTTTTTGTCTTGATTCCTGACTCTTAATTCTTGATTCTCAATACTTACCAATCCAGCATCTCGAGGATACGGCCAAGGTCATCTTCTGACAGGAAGGGGATTTCGATAACCCCATTGCCTTTGGCGCCAACCTTAAGTGTTACCCGCGAACTAAACCTTGAAGCCAAATCGTCCTGGATTTTTTGCAGCTGATAGGATACCGGCTCGGGTTGCTTGCCTTCTTTTTTTACCGGCGCCTTCTGCATCTCCCTAACTAACTCTTCCACCTTACGAACGGATAAGCCCTGCTGAATAATATGCTGGTGTAAATACAGTTGCTTGGCGGGGTCGTCAATATTGATAAGCGCCTTGGCATGGCCCATAGTAAGCGCTCCATCGCGGATGGATGCCTGGATGCTTGGCGGCAATTTTAATAAACGCAGGTAATTGGTAACTGTCGACCGGTTTTTGCTTACCCTGTCGCCCAGTTCTTCCTGTTTCAGGTTACATTCCTCAATCATCCGCTGAAAGCTCAGAGCTACTTCAATAGCATTCAGGTTTTCGCGCTGAATGTTTTCGATGAGGGCCATTTCCAGCATTTGCTGATCGTTGGCGGTACGTACATAAGCAGGCAGCTGGGTTAGCCCGGCCAGTTTTGATGCCCGGAAACGGCGTTCGCCCGATATCAGCTGGTATTTATGGGCGTTGATACGCCTAACGGTTATCGGCTGTATTAATCCCTGTAGTTTGATGGAATCGGCCAGTTCATTTAAAGCAAGCTCATCAAAATCAGTACGGGGCTGGTAAGGGTTTACTTCTATTTCATCTAAACGGATCTCGTTAACCGAGCCAAGGCTATTAACCTCGGCAGCCGAAGTTGATGCTTCTTCCTTTTTAGCGCTTTTGTTTTGGTATGGCTGTACGTTTACCGAATCATTCAACAACGCACTTAATCCTTTGCCCAGGGCGTTTCTTCTTTCACTACTCATTTACTTATGCTGTTGCTGTTACCGTTGTTGCTTCGGCTTTTACAAGGCCGTTTTTCTGGATAATTTCGCGGGCCAGGTTTAAATAATTAATGGCGCCTTTACAGGTGGCATCGTGCATAATAACGGATACGCCAAAGCTTGGCGCCTCGCTTAAACGGGTGTTACGCTGTATAATGGTATCAAAAACCATATCCTCAAAATGCGTTTTTACCTCATCAACTACCTGGTTGCTCAGGCGCAGGCGCACATCGTACATGGTTAATAATATACCTTCAATTTCCAGCTGCGGATTAAGGCGCGATTGTACAATTTTGATGGTATTTAACAATTTACCCAAACCCTCCAATGCGAAGTACTCGCACTGTACCGGTATAATTACCGAATCGGCAGCGGTTAACGCGTTGATGGTGATTAAACCTAACGAAGGTGAGCAATCAATAATAATAAAATCGTATTCGTCGCGTACGGCTTCAAATACCTGTTTCATTTTGTACTCGCGGCCGCTCAGGTTAATCATCTCAATCTCGGCGCCTACCAGGTCAATGTGTGCAGGCAGCAGGTCAAGATTAGGGGTCTCCGTTTTCTGGATAGCCTCGTGCGGGTCAACCTGGTTAATGATACACTCGTAAATACTGTTCTTTATATTGCGGGGATCAAAACCAATACCCGAGGTAGAGTTTGCCTGCGGGTCGGCATCAACCAATAATGTTTTAAAATCTAATACGGCCAAACTTGCAGCCAGATTTATAGATGATGTAGTTTTTCCTACGCCACCTTTCTGGTTGGCTAAAGCAATAATTTTACTCATTCTATAGTATAAAAAATTTTGATGTTACAATGATTTATATAAACGAAAAGTAGGGTCAGAAATTTCTACTTTCGTAAAGTTTTTATCCGGTGATAAAGATACGGAATTAAACAATTAGGAAATCCACAGGTTTAGTCAATTTACAAACATATTCGTTTAATTAGTGAATTATTGATTTAGTGAATTAGTGATTTGCTTTAACGCTGATAATCAAAGTTTAAGCATTATAAAATTACTACAATTCAAAAATCGGTCGATCAATAATTCACTAACCCACTAATTAAAAAGAATGATCACAATCATCGCATCAACTAACCGTCCCGGCAGTTCTACCTTAAAAATGGCCAAATATTATCAGCAAAAACTGCAGGAAAAAGGAGTTGAAGCGGGTGTACTATCATTGGCACAGCTACCACCCAACCTTATTGAAACCGATCTTTACGGCAAAAGAAGTCCCGGATTTGAAAGCATCCAACAGGTTATTACCCAAACCGATAAGTTTATATTTGTAATACCCGAGTATAATGGCAGTTACCCCGGCGTACTAAAGGTTTTTATTGATGCCTGCGACTTTCCGGCGAGTTTTTATGATAAAAAGGCGGCGCTGGTAGGCATATCATCGGGCAAATACGGCAACATCCGCGGTATTGATCATTTTACCGGTGTTTGCCACTATGTACACCTGAATGTGATGGCCCTTAAACTCCATATATCAGGTATCCACAAAGAGTTTGACGGAACCGGCCAGTTGTTAAACGCCGATACGATAAAGTTTACTAACGAGCAGATAGATAAGTTTATATTGTTTTAAGTCCGAAAGTTCATTGTCCGAAAATCCGGAAGTACTTTGTGCTAAAACCCAAAAGTTTCTTACCGAAGGTACTTTGTTCTAAAGTGTCTAAGTTCTAATTCATAATCAACACCCATCCCGTTAGCTTAGGCTGGCTGGTTTTAAGGTCGATGATGTAGTAATAGGTGCCGGGCGGTAATTTGGCACCGTTGTAAGTGCCCTTCCAGGATTTGGCATAGCCAATGCTTTTAAATATCTGCTGCCCGTAACGGTTAAACACTGTTGTTACGCTTTCCGGGTACGTAAAAAGGCCTTCTATTTCCCAGCTATCGTTAACGCCATCAGCATTGGGCGAAAATGCGTTGGGGATACCAATCTTATGATAAACTTTTACAAAAACGCTGCTGGTATCCTCGCCACAATTATAGCTCGATTTTACATGCAGGGTGTAGGTAATATCATCAGCAGGGTTGGCAACCGGGTTTAACACATTGGCATCGCTAAGGCCGGTAGTGGGTGTCCAGCTAAAAACATCGGCGCTCTGTGCCGATGCTACCAGGGTAATTGGCCTGTCCTGAAACATACTCTGCTTAGTTTGTGTAATGGCAACCGGCGACGGCAGTACATTAACAGTTAGCATAGCCGTATCGGTACAGCCGATATTGTTGGTGGCTATTACCCTGTATATTGTGGTATCTGCCGGCGAAGCTACGGGGTTAGCAATAGTGCTATCGGATAAACCTTTACCAGGCGTCCATTGGTAGCTAATGACATCCTGGGCACTCGCGCTTAAGTTGGTTGCAGCCCCTTTACAAATGGTGACCAACGGGGAATTTAAGGTAACCACAACCTTTGGGATAACCGTAACCGTTGTTGATTTTGACGTAGCGCAGCCGGCAGCGGATGTTACTATAAAGTTATAAGTACCGGCATCGGCAGGTTTTATGTTTGTAAGCACCAGTGGGTTTTGATTTTTATTAGCCGCAGTAATGCCGGGGCCGGTCCAATCAACAGTTACCCCTCCAAAAACGTTTAAAGTAACCGTTTTGCCCTCGCATTCCTGAACGGGCGGCACATCGGGCACATCCGGGTAAAGGTTTACGGTAACACTCAACGGCTCTGAGAACACCCTGCAGGTAGCCGAGTTTAAATTTGCGCCTTCGGCCGCGGCAAGCCTGTACCTGTAAACAATGGGCGTATTATTACCCAGCGTAAAAGTATAGGTATCTGTTGTTTGCCCGGGAATATCAAACCAGCCATTCCCATCGTTTTTATCTAACTGCCATTGCATTTTAGGATTAACGTACCCGGCCCCTATCTTCGATTTAAGCGTATAAACCTTACTTTCGCCCACGCATTGATTCTGCGGCTGATTGGCGTCGACAGTAGAAAATCCGGTTTGTACCACGGGGCCGCATGCCCTAAAATTAATATCATCAAGCAACAGGTCGTTGCCGCCGCCGCCGGGGGCCTGGTTGGTCATTTTTAAAACTACCTGGCTGGTATTTGGCGGGGTTGTAAAAAAGAAACTCTTGCGTATCCAGTCATCGCCGCTGGTTGACTCCGGGATATTGTCGGCAACCAAAGAATCCAGCACCAGGCCGTTAATAGTTTCAATAGTAAATTTAATATTTGGCCGGATGCCCGATGTGCCCGCCCTCATCAGGTTTAATATATATGCCGAAAATTCATACGTGGTATTTTCGCATAACACGGCGGGTGTAGTCTTTGTAAAAAAAATACTTGGCGTATACGATGCATTAATCATCATCATATAGCCGTTTGCATTGCCGGTATGGTCGTGAAGCACGTTTTGCCAGCCTTCCGGATGGCAATTGCCTGTGGCCCCGCCGTATATATTGGTTGCATTTACAATGGTGTAAGATCCGTCATTGGGGCAGTAGCTACTAAACGACATATTGCTTATCCCCGCCGGCAGCGGATTGCCCGGATTTGAGCCCGATCCAAAGGTTTCGGTAATTACCGGATCGCCCAAACTACCCACGCAGTTTCCCGACTGGCCACGCGCCAGTGTAAAATCAAGCATGGCAATAAGCAGTAAAAATAATTTCACGGTATGCAAGCGCATCAATTGGTTTAACTTAAAAAGCTATCCATCAAAAATATACTTTTTATTGAGGCGATGTGTATAAATAACACACCATGGGGCATTATATCGAAATACTTACGACGCAGTTTGTTATCAAAATAAATGAGTGTTAAAAAAGTTAATCGTAAAGAGAATTTGCAGGAAAACCCCAGATTATTAAAAGGGCATATGACATTGTTAATTATGACATTGCGAGCGCGGCGCGGCAATCGCGAACTGCGCTTCACCAATATGCAGGCTCCAATGTATTACGCATTCCTGCACATCCCAATAACTATGTCATTGCGGGGAACGAAGCAATCGCGAACTGTGCTTCACCACCATGCGGGCTCCAATGTATTACGCATTCCTGACACCGGCACTGTACATCAATCATACCACCCATTACTCAAATCATCCCACGACAGATAGTTTTCGATAATCAAATCAATCTTCTTCTGCCTGGATCCGGCTTTCAATTGCTTTTCTCTCGCGATTGCATCCTGTATCCATTGAAATTCCTCATAATACACCAGTTTATTACAGTTATACGTAGCCGAAAAGCCTTTAAATAACTTTTGCTTGTGCTGATACACGCGACTGACAAGGTCATTGGTAACGCCAACATATAACACTGTGTTTAATTTATTTGTTAAAATATAAACATAATATTGGTGTATTTTCATGTGATAAGGCACTATTTTGAATAATAGCAAAATACACAAAAAGGGACTTAGATGTTAGCGATTATTCATTTTTACAAGCTATATCGGCACTACACAAATAATCCGCCCTGTATCGTTCGCGATTGCCACGCTGCGCTCGCAATGACATGATTTATAATTGACTGATTATCAGTGTATTTTTCAACAACAACTATGTCATTGCGAGGAACGAAGCAATCGCAAGGATGCAAATCGGACATGCACAGTTCGCGATTGCCACGCTGCGCTCGCAATGACATAACTTGAGTTATTTGATTTTGCTCCACAAATATAATCCAGCCTGTATAGTTCGCGATTGCCACGCTGCGCTGGTCGACATAACTTGAGTTATTTGATTTTGCTCAACAAATATAATCCAACCTGTATAGTTCGCGATTGCCACGCTGCGCTCGCAATGACATAACTTGAGTTATTTGATTTTGCTCCACAAATATAATCCTGCCTGCACAGTTCGCGATTGCCACGCGGTGCTCGCAATGACATAGCTTTCTTTGACTGAGCTGCAGGTAGCCGATAGCCCCCTACTCCCTTCTATAATCCTTATGTACAATCAAAAAGCTGGCGCGTTCCTCTTTGTGGAAAGGGATATCCCAGTTGCCCTGGTAGGTTATTTTGATGGGCAGCAGCTGCCCGTTAAAGTTGTTGAGCTCGATATTCATCTGCACGTTAAAATCAACAAACATATTACTGAATTTCAGGTCGATGTAACGGCCCAGGATTTCGAAGGTACGCTCGTCAAAAATGGTGGTCATTTCCTTAATCATCGTATCACCATCGGATGTGCTGGGCTTGCACCTTACTTTAAAGCGATATACGGGTATGGTATCCAGGTACTTGCCGCGGGCAAATTCATAGTAATAAAACTGCTGCATGTCTTTACTGAATATCTCGGTTTTATCGCCAATAAACGGAATCCCCCGCACCCGCCGGCCTGGCGTAAATACCAGTGTTTTTAACTTAGCCTTGTAGCCTTCATTTTTCCCTTCCATCGGAACGCCATCACCCTGTATAAAATCAGAATTGTAGGCATTCATAAAAATATAGTCGAACATCTCTACCGTATACAACTGGTACTTGCCGTTTTTTTTATAAACCGTACCGCTATCCTGCTTTGCCAGGTATTCAATTTTATGCTCACCCACCACATTGCTGTGCTTTAGCTTGCGGTAAACCTTACCATCAACCTTGTTTTTTTTATCGTAGGTGTAAATGCGGTTCTCGGCAGTGAAGGCGTATTTTTTCATATTTTGAAAAGCCTTGTAAAAACTGGTATCAGCCATCACCGCATCAATAAAATCCTGCGCACGCAGTTTATGCGAACGGATATCAACGGTGGAATCGATAACGATGGTACGGATGGTATCGGGGTTGAAGCGCTGTATTTGCTGCGAGAAGGCAAAACTGCTGAGAATAGTAAACGTTACAAATAATAATAATTTCTTCATTTCTTACTATTGACGGTTTGGTTTAGGGGTTTGTTACAATCATGCTTCTTCCCGCTATGTCATTGCGAGGAACGAAGCAATCGCGAATTTGCAAGGCGGACATGCATAGTTCGCGATTGCCGCGCTGCGCTCGCAATGACATGGTTTGCAAGCAAAGTTTTCCGTTAATTCCCCAATTGCTTAATAGCCAAATAAGCCATCAAGCCGGTGCTTATTTTAAATGCATCCTCTTCCACATCAAACGTAGGGGTATGTACTGATGAGGTAATGCCGCGGGCTTCGTTCCGGGTGCCTAAGCGGTAAAAACAGCTATCGGCGGCCTGCGAATAATAGGCAAAATCTTCGGCTGCCATCCAGATATCCAGGTCTAATACGTTTTCTTTGCCTAAATAATCTTCAGCATGGCCGCGGGTGGCGTGGGTTAGTACCTCTTCGTTAATCAGGAAGGGGTAACCACGCATAATATTAAAATCGCAGCTGCCGCCCATGCTTTCGGCAATGCCTTCGGCCATTTTTTTCATGCGTTTGTGGGCTTCGGCACGCCAGTTTTCGTCCATGGTACGGAAGGTACCTTCCAGGTAAACTTCATTTGGTATCACATTGGTGGCGCCATTGGCAATAACCTTACCAAATGATAGTACTGACGGACTTTTGGGATCGGCAAAGCGGCTTACAACCGTTTGCAAGGCGGTTAATATATGGGCGGTGATAATTACCGGGTCGATATTTTGTTGTGGCTGGGCACCGTGGCCGCCTTTACCTTTTACGGTAACGTACAACTCATCAGTTGATGCCATGTATTTACCAGCCCGGAAACCTACTTTACCGGCCTCAATCAACGGCATTACATGCTGCCCCAAAACGGCCTGAGGTTTTGGATTTTCAAGCACACCTTCTTTAATCATCAGGCTTGCGCCGCCGGGCAGCTTCTCCTCCGCCGGCTGAAAGATGAGTTTTACCGTACCGCCAAACTGACTTTTCAGTTCTGTTAAAATACGGGCTGTGCCTAATAACGATGACGTATGCGCATCGTGGCCGCAGGCGTGCATTACACCTACGTTTTGCGATTTGTAAGGCACATCGTTAGCCTCGGTAATGGGCAAGGCGTCCATATCGGCACGCAGGGCTACCACGTTATCCGAGGGTAAGTCGCCCTTTATCAGGGCAACCAGGCCGGTATCGGCCATTTTCTCGTACGTTAAGCCCAACTCATCCAATTTACCGGCTACAAAAGCAGATGTTTTTTGCTCGTGAAACGACAACTCGGGATTGGTGTGCAGGTGGCGGCGGTTGGCTACCACATCATCAAATATTTTTTGGGATAGTTCCTGTATTTTTTCTTTAATCATTGTCGGTGTCGGCTTTGGGCAGGTTTATTTTTTCGGATATGATGAACAGGCTCGGAAACGAAGGCCGCAATTCCTGTATTAGTTTCTGAGCTTCTAACCGCGTCCTGAAATCGCCTGCACGTACTTTAAAATTAGGTTCGCTGTATAATATGTAGGTACGCAATTCAGGATAGTCGCGTTGCAGCCGGGCCTGGGCATTATAAGCATCCTGCCTGCTCGATCCGCTGAAAAATTGTACCCGGTAGCCATAAGATGATGTTACCGCCGGCGCTACACCTGTTTCCCTGTTCAGTGTAAAACGCTTAGCAATCAGGGTATCAACCAGGGGATCTTTAACTACCTCCACCTTGCCGCGGGTTTGGGCAAAGGTTTGGGTGGATGCGAGTATCAGCATAAAAAAAAAGCAATACCTGATCAAGCTGTGTTTGGCCTTATGATCAAGTATTGCTTTTTTCATGGTTATTGTATCTTAAACATCGTCATGCCGAACTTGTTTCGGCATCCCACTTGCAAAGTGGTCAGCATAACGGCGACCTGTTCCGTGGGATCCTGAAACAAGTTCAGGATGACTCGTATTCTATTTTCTTTCTGCCTCCTCCCCTTCAGGGGAGGCCGGGTGGGGCTTCTTAATTTTGCCCTACCCCGTGGCAGTTTTTATATTTTTTACCGCTACCGCAAGGGCAAGGGTCGTTACGGCCAATTTTTTGCTCAACCCTTACAGGGGTAGCTTTTTGTACCTCCTGCGGGAAATCATTCATTGGTATGCCGTTACTTTCGCTTACCATTTCGGCTTTGGTGGTTTTTAGCTTACGCAGATCCAGTTTTGGTTCTGGTTTGGCTTCCCTTACCTCTTCGGCCTGTTGCTGAACCGGGATACCTCCGCGGAACAGGAAGCTTACAATCTCTTTATTCACATTGGCCAACATGCCGCGGAACAATTCAAAAGCCTCAAACTTGTAAACCAACAGTGGGTCTTTTTGCTCATAAACCGCGTTTTGAACAGATTGTTTCAACTCGTCCATTTCGCGCAAATGCTCTTTCCAGGCATCATCTATCAGGTACAGGGTAACGTTTTTCTCGAATGATTTAAACACTTCGTGACCATGGTTTTCTACCGCCTTTTTCAAGGGAACAGAAACCTGTATGCCATGGATGCCATCGCTAAACGGAACCACAATGTTTTCAACATACTCGCCACGGGTTTCGTAAACATCCTTTAATACCGGGAAAGCCTGTGCCGATACAGCATCGCCTTTGCGTTTATAAAAATCCATCACCGTTTGGAAGGAATGATCAACCAGGGCGTTAATTGAATTTGCCGCGAATTTATCTGCATCAATCTCCACATCGACAGAGAATAAGCGGATCATCTCTAAGGTAAACCCTTCGTAGTTGTTGGCTTCTTTATATTCGGTGGTGATGTCCTCAACCACATCAAAAATGGTATTGCTCAAATCAACGTCCAAACGTTCGCCAAACAGTGCGTTACGGCGTTTGGTGTAAACTACGGTGCGCTGTGAGTTCATCACGTCATCATACTCCAGCAAACGTTTACGGATACCAAAGTTGTTTTCTTCTACCTTTTTCTGTGCACGCTCGATGGATTTGGAGATCATGGAGTGCTGGATAACTTCGCCCTCTTCGATACCCATACGTACCATCAGGTTCGAGATCCTTTCCGATCCGAATAAACGCATCAGGTTATCCTCCAGCGATACAAAGAACTGTGACGAACCCGGATCACCCTGGCGGCCTGCACGACCACGTAACTGCCTGTCAACACGGCGCGACTCATGGCGCTCGGTACCTACAATGGCCAAACCGCCAGCTGCCTGTACGCCTGCCCCCAGTTTAATATCCGTACCACGGCCAGCCATGTTGGTAGCAATGGTAACTGTGCCTGCCTGACCTGCTTCGGCCACAATATCGGCCTCTTTCTGGTGCATTTTGGCATTCAGTACGTTATGTTTAATACCGCGCAACTTAAGCATGCGGCTTAATAATTCAGATATTTCTACGGATGTGGTACCTACCAGTACTGGTCTGCCCGCCTGCGTTAGTTTCACAATTTCATCGGCTACGGCATTGTATTTTTCGCGGATGGTGCGGTATACCAAATCCTGCCTATCTTCGCGGCTTGCAGGAGTATTGGTTGGTATCTCTACCACATCCAGCTTGTATATTTCCCAAAACTCACCAGCCTCGGTAACGGCAGTACCCGTCATACCGCAAAGCTTGTGGTACATCCTGAAATAGTTTTGCAGGGTAACGGTAGCAAAAGTTTGGGTAGCATCCTCAACCTTAACATTTTCTTTAGCTTCAATTGCCTGGTGTAAACCATCAGAGTAACGGCGGCCATCCAATACACGGCCTGTTTGCTCATCAACAATTTTCACTTTGCCTTCGTCCAAAATGTATTCGGTATCCTTTTCAAATAAGGTATATGCTTTCAGTAATTGGTTAACTGAGTGGATCCGCTCGGACTTGATCGAGAAATCGCGCATCAGCTCGTCCTTGCGGGCAATTTTTTCTTCCGTGCTCAGGTTTGATTTTTCAATCTCGGCAATTTCGGTACCTACATCGGGCATTACAAAAAAGTGAGGATCTTCGCCCGATGAGGTAATCAGTTCGATACCTTTTTCGGCCAGCTCAACCTGGTTGTTTTTTTCGTCGATAATAAAATAAAGCTCCGAATCTACCTTAGGCATATTCTTGCTTTGATCCTGCATGTAATAGTTTTCTATTTTTTGCAGGGTGCTCCTGTTACCGCCTTCACTCAAAAACTTAATTAATGCTTTACTTTTTGGCAAGCCCCTGAAAGCACGCAATAAAGCCAGCCCGCCTTTTTCAGGATCGGTATCGCCATCGTTGATAGCTTTTTTGGCTTCGTTCAATACCGTATTCACATAAGCTTTTTGGGCGTTAACCAAACGCTCAATACGAGGTTTCAGCTCGTAAAATTCATGCTCGTCGCCACGGGGGATAGGGCCCGATATAATTAAAGGCGTACGGGCGTCATCAATTAAAACTGAATCCACCTCATCCACCATCGCGTAATGCAATTTGCGCTGAACCAACTCTTCGGGGCTACGTGTCATATTGTCACGCAGGTAATCAAAACCAAACTCGTTATTTGTGCCAAAAGTAATGTCGGCCAGGTAAGCGGCGCGGCGTTCCTCGCTGTTGGGCTCATGTTTATCAATACAATCAACCGATAAACCATGAAATTCATACAACGGCCCCATCCACTCGCTATCGCGGCGTGCCAGGTAATCATTCACTGTTACAATGTGTACACCCTGGCCGGCAAGCGCGTTAAGGTATGCAGGCAGCGTAGCTACCAGCGTTTTACCCTCGCCTGTGGCCATTTCAGATATTTTACCCTGGTGCAATACTATACCGCCTATCAGCTGTACATCGTAATGAACCATGTTCCAGGTAACCTCGTTACCGGCAGCAAGCCAGGTATTTGCGTGAAAAGCTTTGTCGCCTTTAATGGTTACGTTGCTTTTACGCGCAGCAAGGTTGCGATCAAAATCAGTTGCGGTAACTTCTATAAATTTATTTGCGGCAAGGCGGCTGGCGGTTTCTTTAACCACGGCAAACGCCTCGGGCAATATATTGATCAATATATCCTCAAGCTCTTTATTCCGGTCTTTCTCCAGCTTATCCAGCTGAGTGTATAACTCAACCTTTTCGGATACATCCATATCCAGCTCGTTTTCGGTACGATCTTTTATGGCTTGTATCTCGCTGTCGATGCCCGATAGGCCTTCGGCAATTGTTTGTTTAAAACCTATTGTTCTAGCTCTAAGCTCATCATTGCTGATGTTACCGAGTTTTGCATATTCAGCCTTAATTTTTTCAACTATAGGCTTAATACTTTTTACATCCCGCTCTGATTTGCTTCCAAAAAGCTTACTTATAAAATCTAACATATTATTTTTATATGATGCAACAAACTCAATAATTACGCCACAGCGACAATTAAAGTCATATTGACAGGCAAAGGTACAGTTTTAGTTTTTAGTTTTAAGGGATTTATGAGGGATTTGATGCGTGGAGCGGGGTTCGGGTTGCGGGTATTTTTGTCTGAACTCGGATTAAGCAGATTTATCAGATTTCAGGATTTCACCGGTCGGCGTAATCGCAAGCACGATCAAACAGATCATTACATACAACTGACATTGAAAATTTGCAATAAAATCCTGTATAATCCCATCAATCTGACAAATCCGAGTTCAGAAACTACGCTAACAACCTCAGCACATCTACCTTATCCTGCGCCAGCTGTACTTTCAGTTCATCCAGGCCGGCAAACTTTACGTCGCCGCGCACATAATGGTGAAATTCTATTTTGATGGTTTGGTTGTAAATTTCCTGGTCGAAATCAAAAATATTTACTTCGATGTTGCGGGTTAGACCATTTACCGTTGGGCGGCTGCCAATGTAGGCCATGCCTTTATAGCTTTCGCCGGCAATTATTACGGTTACCGCGAAAATACCATCAGCTGGTATGAGTTTATATTTTTCCTCCACCACGATATTGGCTGTAGGGTAGCCTATCTGCCTGCCAATCTGGTCGCCACGAACCACCTTGCCGGTTATAAAAAAGGGATAACCAAGAAAGCTGTTGGCCAAATCTATTTTATCGTTTAACAAAGCCGTGCGGATGCGGGTAGAGCTTATGGCCACTTCATCAATATCCTGCTCGGGAATTTCCACTACATCAAAACCATAAACGGGGCCAAGCTTAAGCAGATCGTCCAGGCCGCCCTGGCGGTCTTTACCAAAGCGGTGGTCGTACCCTATTACAATTTTTTTTGTGCCTATTTTATTTACCAGTACATCGCGAATATAATCTTCGGCAGTTTGGTTACTAAAATCGCGGGAGAATGGGGTGATGATCAAATGATCGACGCCAAGCTGTTCCATCAGCTGCGCCTTTTCGGTAATGGTGGTTATCAGCTTAATGCTTTCATCTTCGGGATGCAGTATCATCCGCGGATGCGGAAAAAAAGTAAGGATAACGGTTTCACCGCCGGTTTGCTGCGCCAGCTCCTTAATACCTGCAATAATTTTACGGTGGCCAATATGCACACCATCAAAAGTGCCGATGGTGACAACCGCGTTATCTATCGCTGTAAATTCGTCAATATTGTTATATATCCTCATTTGATGAGCAAAAACACAAATTTAGTTTTTTAGTTTAAGTACTTTAAGTTTACAGTAACATTGCTTTGTGAGCACTTACTACTTTCCACTCACTATTGACGACTCACCACTCCCCTTCAAAGCTTTAATGGTATTAAACAACTCCATCACTTCCCAGGCATCCTCTACCTTATAGCTGCCACTGCGGGTACGTCTTAATTCAGACAAGTATGCCCCATTATTTAAAGCAGCCCCAAAATCATGCACCAGGCTGCGGATGTAAGTGCCCTTGCTGCATACCACTCTAAAATCAACCTCGGGCAATTCCACCCTGGTCAGTTCAAATTCGCTGATGGTAACGCTCCGCAGGCGGCGTTCCACTTCTTCGCCGCGGCGGGCTTTTTCATACAAACGTTCCCCGTCTATTTTAATTGCCGAGTGCGCCGGGGGGTATTGCTGTATATCGCCGGTAAACTGCGCGCAGTTACTACGCAGCAATTGTTCGGTAAGTTGGCTGATATCGAACTTATTGTCGGGTTCGGTCTCCATGTCATATGATGGCGTGGTTGCGCCCAGCACCATGGTGCCGGTATATTCTTTTTCTTCGGCCTGGAAGGTATCAATCTGTTTGGTCATTTTACCGGTGCAGATGATGAGCAGCCCGGTGGCCAGCGGATCGAGCGTGCCTGCATGGCCAACCTTAAGTTTTAAAGGCTTAAAAGAATTGCGGATTTTGCCCACCACATCAAAACTTGTCCATTTGTATGGTTTATTTACCAGCAATAGCTGGCCATCGGCAAATTCCTGGATATTTTGGTAAGTACTTTTCAAGTAATGTTATTAAAGCGGCAAAGGTATGGAAAAGCCCACTCTAAATGGTATAGCAATCATCAATGCAAAACAATAATCAAATCTCGAATAATCTCCCCCGGGACGGGGAGGATTTGGGTGGGGCTACAACACCTGTAACTGATGGCCGCTTAATATCAAAACGATAATAACAGCGCCAACAATAATACGGTACCAGCCAAAAAGCCTGAACCCTTTGCGTTCCAGGAAAGTGATGAATGATTTGATAGCCAGCATAGCCACAATAAAGGCCACAATATTGCCAATAACTAAAAATTTAATCTGTTCGCCGGTAAATAACGGCCCTGTAGCATGGGCTTTATGAAAATCCCAGATCTCTTTTAACGTAGCGCCAAACATGGTAGGCACGGCTAAAAAGAACGAAAATTCGGCAGCAGCGGTCCTGGTAAGCTTTTGGCTCATACCACCCACAATGGTTGCAGCCGAACGGGAAACACCCGGAATAACAGCAAGGCACTGAAACAGCCCGACTTTAAGTGCGGTTGCATAGCTTATCTGCGCTTCTTCTTTTACTGCGGGCTTGTTAAACCATTTATCAACAAATAATAGCACTACGCCACCTATTAACAGCGAAAAAGCTACAACAAGTGGGCTTTCTAATAAAATATCAATCTTCTTTTTTAACAATACACCAACTATAACAGCCGGTATAACGCCAACCACAAGTTTAAAATAAAAATCAAACGACTTGAAAAACCGCTTAAAATATAAAATTACAACAGACAGGATGGCCCCTAATTGTATGGCAACTTCAAATAGCTTTACAAAGTCATCAGTGCCAATGCCCATAAAGGCCGAGGCAATAACCATATGCCCTGTTGATGATACCGGCAAAAACTCGGTAATGCCTTCAATAATTGCCAGCACGATAACGTGGATCAGATTCATTGTGATTTGGGGTTGGGGTAGATATTATGATGTATTGGAGAAATAATGAGGCAGTTGATGCAAGCGAAGTTGAAGCGGTTAGCACAATCAACCATTCACCTAATCAACCAATCAACTACTTACTAACTTCAGGCTTCTTTAAAATAGCATAAAAACCTAAGGCAAAACCGGCCAATACCACTATAGGGGCTATAACAATCTTGGTATTGCTGTAAATATCGGTAGTACCAGACATCAGCACAAAACCAAAGGCTACTATTAACACACTGATGATTAAAAACTTGTAATTGCTTTTATCAAAAATAAACTCCACAGGCTCATTACTGATAGTTTTTGCCGCTTTTGGCGCCGATGCAGTTGCCGATGTTTTTAAAGGCGTTGTTGGTTTAAATTTTTGTGCCATGTTTTTTAATTAGTGATTTAGTGAGTTGGTGAATTAGTGATTACCAACCCGCAAATCAATTTTGAATTACCTATGTTTTAATTAGTGATTTAATTCACAAATCAATTTTTGAATTTTGACTTTTTAATTTTGAATTTTAACTTACCTATACAGGTCGTATATTTTTAAACGTAAAAACTTGTTAACAGCCAGGAACGTGCTGAAGGCGGATATAAATATCCCCAGCCCTACTACGCCCAAAAATACCAGACCAAATTCCGAATAGCTTTGCAGGAAAACCAAGTCGGGCACCTGCTGATAGGCCAGGTATAGCGCACCAATTAACAGGATTATAGCGATTAGGCCCCCTAAAAGCCCGTGCCAGATACCATACAGTAAAAATGGCTTCCGGATAAATCCTTTAGTGGCACCAACCAACTGCATGGATTTAATTAAAAACCGTTGCGAATAAATGGCCAGCCGGATGGTATTGTTAATTAAGGCAACTGATAAAATCACAAATATGCCGGCAAAAGCCAGGATAATAAGACTGATAGATTTTACATTCTCGTTCATTTTATCAACCAGCGATTGCTGGTACTTAACCTCCTTAACCAAGGGATTTTTCAGCAAATCGGCCTTGAATTTTTCGATATCCTTGTTATTGGCAAAATCGGCCTTCATATAAATATCCAGCGATTGTGATAGCGGGTTATAGCCAAGGAATTTAACAAAATCTTCGCCCAAATCTTTTTGCAGGTTGCGGGCGGCCAGTTCTTTACTTACATATTGGGTTTGCTTCACCATGGGGTTGGCATCCAGTTGTTTTTGTAATTGCAGCACGTCGGTTTCATGCGCGGCGTCGTCAACAAAAATATTCAATACAATATTTTCCTTAACGTAGCGCGAAATGTTATTGGCATCTATAAGCAACAATCCCAACAAACCCATCATTAACAATACCATGGCAATGCCAAATACCGTTGAAATGTATATGGTTTTTACCTTTTTTGACGATGAGCTTGCTTCAAATTCTTCCATGTTTGTTTAGATATGAGAAGTGAGATTTGAGATTTGAGATAACAAAACTGCCGCAAAATTGAGGCTCGTCTCGCATCTTATATCTAATATCTCACATCTATATTGTGCGAAATTAAGAAACACGGGTTAAAGGTAAAAGTTTATTGCTTATAAATGTTGTTTAATACGGTAATAGTGTGTGGGTTTTAACATTTATTAACGAATTGTCTGAACCGGAATTCCTCGAATTAAAGAATTAACAGAATTTTAATAACAGGTTTCACCGTACCCGCATTTAATCAAATTCAAGAAATTCGCTTAATTCTAAAAATTCCGGTTCAGAATAAACAAATGCCATTACCGCCCTGTTATATCTTTATGACAAAGCCAGCAAACGATAAACACAAACTATCGCCTTCGGATACACCAACCCACAGGCCTGACGATAATGGCGGCAAAAGCAAGGTAAAACCCCACGACAAGCAGTACCATGCCGACGAACCACATGGCGGCAACATTGCCAAAAAGCACGAACGGGAAGAGCAACCGGTGCATTCGGTAAAAGCGGTGCCTAAAAATTGACGAGGTTTTACGTGGTACGTTTTAAGTTATACGTTCAGTTAATGACAGATAAAAACGTATAACGTGGCACGTAAAACGTACAACCTACCGCGCTATCCCGGCCGAGTTAAATTGCAGATCGTAAAGTTTACGGTAGTGGCCGTGTTCAATTTTGAGCAGTTCCTGGTGGGTGCCCATTTCCATGATCTCGCCATGGTCGAGTACGATGATCCTGTCGGCATTTTGGATGGTGGACAGGCGGTGGGCAATTACTATCGCGGTGCGGCCCTGCATCAGCTTGTTAATAGCGTTTTGGATCAGTATCTCGGTTTCGGTATCTACCGATGAAGTAGCCTCATCCAACACTAAAATGGCCGGATTGTAAACCAGCGCCCGGATAAACGAGATTAATTGCGATTGACCGGCCGAAAGCGTTGATCCGCGTTCCATCACATTATAATCATAGCCACCAGGTAGGCGCTCGATAAATTCGTGCGCACCAACGTCTTTTGCTGCCGCTATGATCTGCTCGCGGGTTATTAACTGATTATTAAGGCTGATATTATTGGCGATGGTATCGGTAAACAGGAATACGTCCTGTATCACGGTGGCAATTTGCGAACGGAGGAATTCAACCTCATACTCGCGAATATCGTGGCCATCAACTTTGGCGCTTCCCTTCCCTATCTCGTAAAAACGGTTAAGGATATTAATGGTAGATGATTTTCCTGCCCCGGTAGCGCCTACCAAAGCCAGTGTTTCGCCGGGTTTTACGTGGAAGCTGATATTTTTGAGCACCCAGTTTTCGTCGTTATAAGCAAACCACACCTTGTCAAATTCTATTTCGCCCTGTAGCCTGCCGGTTTTCAGGGTTCCGTTATCAATGGCAACCTCATCGGTATCCAGCACTTTAAAAATCCGGTCGGCACCTACCATACCCATTTGCAGGGTATTAAATTTATCGGCCAACTGGCGGATTGGGCGAAAAAGCATATTCAGCAGCACAATAAAGCCGGTAATCAGGCCGGGGGTGATCCCTTTTTTTGATGCAGATAAGCTGGCCAACTGCCCATCGGTAAGCATTCGTTTACAGCCGTACCAAACCAGCAGGCCTATGCAAATGGCAAACAAAATCTCGACCACCGGGAAAAATATCGAATAATACCAGTTACTGCGGATGTTGGCATCACGGTATTTTACGTTTACCGCCTTAAACTTACGCATCTCCTGGTCTTCCCGTGCAAAAAGCTGTATAACACTGATGCCCGAGATATGTTCGGCCAAAAAAGTATTCAACTGGGCCACCTGGGTACGCACCTCCTGGAAGGATGATTTGATGGCCTCCTTAAAAACGTAGGTTGATGCAAACAGGAAAGGCATTGGGATAAGGGTAATCAAAGCCAGCTTCCAATCCTGCCAAAGCATCAGGCCGATAACGGCAAATACCAGCAGCATATCGCCCATGATGCTGATGAGCCCTTCAGAAAAGATATCGGCAATGGTTTCCAGGTCAGATACCGTACGCGTGATGAGCATCCCGATTGGCGTCCTGTCAAAATACTTTAGCCTTAAACTGGTGATGTGGTTAAAAATGTCAATCCTCAAATCGCGAATAACAGATTGGCCCAGTGTATTGGTTAAATAAGTTTGGTAATACTGTGCCACGGTTTGAATAACGAGTTGCGCCACCATCAGCCCAACCATAAAAACCAGCCCGTCGTAATCGTCATTCAGGATATTTACATCCAGCGTACGTTGTATAAGAATGGGTTGCAGCAATGCGCCAACTGCCAAAAACACAGTTAAAAAAGCGGCAATCACAAACGTGGTATTATAGGGCTTTACATAACGCATCACGCGTTTTAACAATTTCCAATCAAGCGCCTTCCCGGTAACGGAGCTGACTCCGCCCCCTGAAGGTGGGGCTTTTTGACTGGCAGAGTCGCCCGCTTTTTTTTCAGTATCTTGGTTATTTGTACTCACCTAATTCAAAGTTAATGATAATTACAAGTTATAGAATTTCCCTGCAAACCTTAGCCCTCTTAATTGGGTTGGGGGGACTAAACGTTCTTATCATCAATGATCTTGAAAAACTCATCGCGGTAGGTGTCGCCTACGGGGATAATTTTTTCGCCTATCTGGATGCGGCTTCGCTCGATGCTGTCAATTTTGTTAAGCGCTACGATGTATGATTTATGCACCCGTACAAAATGCCTTTCGGGCAGGGCATCTTCCATTTTTTTCATGCCTTGCAGTGTAATGATCCGCTCTGCAGAGGTAAATATGGAGATATAATCTTTCAATCCCTCAATAAACAAAATATCGTGCAGGTAAACCTTCTGAATTTTGTGCTCGGTTTTTACAAAGATAAAATCTGTCGAAAAATCGTCCTGCTGCACGGGCTCGGCCTGTATTACGGTTTTGGTTACCGGCTGTATAGTACTTTGTGCTTTTTGTACCGATTTAAAAAACCTGTCGAACGCAATGGGCTTTAACAGGTAGTCAACCACATCCAGCTCATAGCCTTCCAACGCGTATTGCGGGTAGGCGGTGGTGAGTATGACTTTGGCCTTACCATTAGCTATCTTCAGGAATTGGATACCGGTTAGCTCAGGCATTTGCACATCTAAAAATACCAGGTCCACATTACCCGCCTGTACCAGGGTAAGGGCTTCAATAGGGTTGGTTGTGGCTTTCACCAATTGCAAAAAAGGCATTTTAGATATATAATCTTCCAAAATATGCAGCGCTAAAGGCTCATCATCAACTACCAGGCATCTGATCATGTTGTAAAAATAAATACTAATTAGTGTAATTTGATAAAATCCGTGTCAATTCGTGTTACAATGGCGTTAACTCCACCGACTTGTAAAATAATTCGGCACCTTCCGATTGTAATAATATGCGGCCTTCCGTTACCGAGCCGGTACCCCAATTTACCAGGTACCCGTTTACATAATGCTCAATTTGGTTGCCGTTGCAAATAATCTCCAGGGTATTCCATTCGCCGCGTGGCTTTTCAAAATTCTCTGTACGGAAAATATGCTTCTGGTCCCAGGCTACTTCCCATTTATTGGGAGAATCTACATTGGTATGTTTTACGCACCAAAAATCGCCGCAATCCTGTTCCTGTACCTGGAACTCTATTGATTTTGGCCAAACTGTATCTTTTTCCATCAACGCAAAATGGTAAAGGATACCTGCATCCCTTTTACCTGTTTGGCGGGGGAAGTATTGCTTGACGCCCCATTTAAATACCACTTTAAGGTAATAATTGGAGTACGATTTGAGCGTACTCATATAGCCAAAATATTTGCCCATTACATGCACCGCACCATTTTCGACTATGAAATTATTATGGATATCGTTGTTTTTGCCCAGCGTATCTAAAAACGTATACCAGCCTGTTTTATCCCGGCCATTAAAAAGCTTTTGAACGTTGATCTCCCTGATCCAGACATTACGGAACGATACCGGGAACTCATGTTCCTGTAACAATAAGGGCAGCGCAAAATTGTGTTTGGTATATTTAGGCTGGCCAACATGCGCTACTGTGCCTTTTATCGCCACATGGTTTTGCACCAGTACGCCGTTGTGTAAAACAGTAATGTACGCCGGTGTTTTAAGCGAGCTATCTAAATTAAAGCGCGGGGCGGTGTATATGATATCGTACTTTTGCCACTCGCCGGGCTTAAGGGAAGCGTTTACCAAAGGCACATGCTGTTTATAAACAGCGCCCGCCTGCCCATTGGAGTAGGTGCGGTTTTTGTAACTGTCAAGTATCTGCAACTCGTACCGGCTTTGCATAATAACGCCGCTGTTGCCGCGTTCCTGGCCTTCACCTTTTACAATGGCCGGCGTGCGCCATTCAATGTGCAACTGGCAATCGGCAAAATTTCGTTTAGTGATAATAGATCCACTGCCGGGTTTCACAGTCAGGATACCGTCTTTAATTGTCCAGCCGGGCGGCATACCTTTTTGGTTGGTCCACTCGTTCAGGTTTTTACCATCAAACAAAATAATGGCGTCTGATGGCGCTTTATTGCTCACGCCCGGTTGTACAACCGTTGGTTCGGGGTCCCACACTTCGGTTAGCTTTGGATCGGATTGCGCCCATGCGTTGTACCTGCATATGGCTACCAACAAGGTAAGTAAAATGGCTTTTAACTGGTTCATGGTTTGGTTATTATCTTATATCAGGTAGATGAAGGTTCAACAAAACACATCCAACTTCCCTGTCATCCTGAGTAAGTTTTATTTGCGCACAAATGATCGCATTGCAAATGACACTTTTTTACAATTGATAATCAGCTAGTTACAAATGTGTCAATGGCAGGTACGAAGGATCTGTCAGCTGTGTATGGCCGATAGAAAAGTTCGCAAATAGATGCTTCGTTCCTCAGCATGACAGGGGGAGCTTTATATTCTAAATAGGTTTTATAAAATTATCGATAATTCACAAGTATAGGTATCTTCTGTATCCCTGATATTTAAAGTATATTTTTCGGGGTACAGCAGGTTAAGCCGCCTTTGCACATTGGTTAAGCCTATGCCGCCAATAGCATCGCGATTGTGGGTATGCTTTTTATTTTGGATGTAAAAATGCAGCTTGCATTCTTCAACGTTAATGAGCAGTTTAATGGGTGTCATCACGTCATTGGCTACGCCGTGTTTAAATGCGTTTTCGATGAATGCTATCAGCAACAGCGGTACAATTTGCTGGTTGGTTACATCGCCCATCACCTTAAAATCAATAAAAGCCTTGTTACCAAAGCGGATCTTTTGCAGATCGATGTAGTTGTGCAGGTATTGCAGCTCCTTACTCAAATCAACCCGGTTATCATTACACTCGTACAGCATGTAACGCATAATTTCGGATAGTTTCAGGATGGCCTCGGGTGTGGTTTCGGATTTTTGATACGCCAGTGAGTAAATACTGTTTAAGGAATTGAATAAAAAATGCGGGTTTATCTGCGATTTTAAAAAGGCCAGCTCAGCGCTCAGGCGTTGGTTTTCCAGGTCGCGCTGAATGCGCTCATTCAGGAACCAATCTGTTGTGAATTTAAGTACCGTGCTTAAAAAAATGAAGATGAGGCTGGTAAAAACAGTATTAAAAAAGTAAGTGGCAAAGCTTACCTGCTGCCCCTTGTTGTGTATCAATATCACATCTTTAAACAACAGGCCTACGCCATATTTAATAACCCCAAAAACGATAATAGTTATTAAAGCTATACAGGCATAAGCCCAATATCGTTTTTTATCCAGAAAGCGAGGGATGTAAACCAAAAAGTTAATGTAAAACAAACCGATGTTAATAACCGGGAACACCAGGAATATAACCACCAATTGCCTTGGGGTAATATGATCATTCATCCTGACCAGGAAAATGAACAGGGAGATTATCCCCACCCAAAATATTAAGTGCCAGAAAATATGCCATGCCGTTTTAACGCGCGTTTGATTATTTGATAAAATTGTATCCTGCATGTTTTATAGCCTTAAATGCAAAGGTTTAATTTGATGTAATTTAGTATTTTGATTGTTATACGGGCGTTTATTTATATATAGTAATTTAATTTGTCGATGAACTGGCTTTTACAATCGATGAACTGGTTAAAATGTTAAAAACGGCGTTCATCTATAAACTCCGTGTGTTGGTCTAATACTTTTTAGCGGGTGGAAAAATAAGTATTTCTTTGTTCTATCAAATCACTCGCAATGAAAACGCTTATCAAAAATTCTAATCCTTTTATCATGTTGTTGATACCTGTAATGTTTGCACTTGTTTTAGGTGTAAGCTACCAGTTTGAACAAAAAAGGGAATCGGCAGCAATGGGTACCTCATCGGTGCATGCTACCTCATTGTTTTATAAAGGTATCAGCCTTGTTAAAACAGTTTGCTCGGTTGCCAAAAGCAACAATATATGGTAATTAGTACCGAAGGGGTATCCTTCAACTTCGGCAACCAACAGGTGGTTAAATCACTGGCGCTGCAGGTACCCGAAGGAAGCATATATGGTTTTCTTGGCCCAAATGGCGCCGGGAAAACCACTACCATTAAACTCCTGTTAAACCTGCTCAAAATCCAAAGCGGCAGCATTCACATATTTGAACAGGATATTCAACAACACCGCACCCAAATTTTATCGCAAATAGGTTCGCTTATTGAGCAGCCTGCCATATACCAGCACCTTACCGGGAGCGAAAATTTATTGAACAGGGCCTTATTATTGCAGGTGCCTGTTAAACGCGTTGATGAAATGCTGGCCCTGGTGCAGCTTACCAGCGCGGCCCACAAAAAAGCCGGGCAATACTCTTTAGGTATGAAACAGCGCCTGGGAATTGCCCTTGCCTTGCTTGCCGATCCCAAACTTTTAATTTTAGACGAACCTACCAACGGCCTTGACCCTAACGGCATTATCGAAGTACGCGAATTGCTGATTAAGCTTGTTAGCCAATATAAAAAAACAGTATTTATATCCAGCCATTTATTGGCCGAGGTTGAACGTATGGCTACCCACGTAGGCATTATTAATCATGGCGAACTATTGTTTCAGGGCAGCATAGCCGAGTTGCATGCCCTGAGCCAGCCGCTGGTGTACATTGAAACTGATAATACCGTTGACGCCGCCAACCTGCTTACCCGCAACGGCTATACCGTTACCGATGTTACCGACAACTACCTGTATGTGCCATACGTCAGCAAGCAAAAAACTGCCGAAATTAATGCCCTGTTACACAGTAACGGCTACGCCATATTCAGCATAGGCAAACAGCAAAAAGACCTGGAACGCCTGTTTTTAGATATTACTCAAAAAGCCTGAACCATATGCAAGGATTTATACTATCGTTCCGGTCGGAATTTTACAAAAGCCGCAAAACGTTGGGTTTTTGGGCTTCTATCATATTGCCGCTGTTTATTTGTACCTTACTTTTTGTAGGATTTTACCTTAAGGCCGAAAAACTTACGGGCACGCCTCCCTTGATGCTATGGTTGCAATTTGCCGGCGCCATATTGGGGGTAATGGGTTCATTGCTGCTGCCCATGTTTATTATTTTTATTGCCTACTCGGTAAATAGTATTGAGCACAAGGCCGATACCTGGAAAAGCCTGTTCAGTTTGCCAATTTCGCGGTGGGCGGTATACGGCGCCAAATATACTTATGCGGTATTCCTGGTTTTTTTAACGCTTGCGCTGTTTGTGCTGTTCACTATAGGTTTTGGTGATTTATTAAGTATTATAAAACCCGAACTAAGGTTTGATAATTACCATATGGAGAAAGAGCTGGCGCAAATATATTTCAAATTGTTTTTATCCTCGCTGGGTATTTTATCCATCCAGTTCCTGCTCAGTTTACTCTGGGCCGATTTTTTAAAGCCAATGGGCATTGGCTTTGTATGTACTATAACGGGGGTTATCCTTGCCTCAAAAAACTGGGAGTATTGCTATCTCTTCCCTTACTCGCATCCCATGGAGGCCATAACCACGATGATGCACCGTGGCGAGGGGGCACCAAAAGGCATTCAGATAGATGTATTTACAAAAGATGTTTTTGTAAGCATGTCGGTTGCCGCTGTTGTATTTATTGCCGGGTATTTTATTGTGCAAAAGAAAAGCGTTAAGTAAAGACACGATTTACAGGATTTTGCAGGATTGACAGGATTTTTTCTTAATATTTTTTTTGTGGCAGGCTTATCTGCTTCTTTTGCCGCGAAAGTTGGGTATGTAAGTTTGTAAATATTTATATAGGCGCGGTTGAAGCGTCTTTTCAATTTACAATATCTTTTTCAACGAATCGAGGTAATCGCCGTTTTCATCGATGCCATTATGTTGCTGGCCTTTCAGGATGATCAGTTTGTCGCCGGGTTTAAAATACTTTTTTAATCTGATAGACGAGGTATGGTCTATTAATTCATCGGCATCACCATGAAATATAGTTATTGGTGCCGTCGCGTGTTGAATATATTTATAAGTATTAAACTGGTATTTTAATATAAAAGAAGGTAAAAAAGGGTAAAGAGTTTTCGCCTCATCGGCCAGGCTATAATAAGGAGCAAGCAGGACGAGCCTTCGCGGGTGGTTTTGCGATGCCAGCCAGGCTGCGGGCCCGCTACCAATAGAGTAGCCTAATATGACAATTTGGTTTTCGGGGTATAATGTTTTGACATGTTGATATGCCATTTTTACAGCGTCAAAAAGTTGCTGTTGCGATTTGATATGACCAGTACTTTTACCATATCCCGGATAATCGGGCATAAATACATCATAGCCTAACTTATTGTAATGGAATACTACCGTATGCCAGCTATCAATTGTGCCGCCATTGCCATGCAAGTAAAAAATAAGTCCCTTTGGTTTTTGTGTTGTGAATAAAATGCCGTTTAATGTATCGCCATCTGCGGTTTTTATATTGTACTCTTTATATGCGGCCTGAAAATTATACTGATATCCAATAGGATACCGAATTCCCCGGAAGATAAGATCATCCTGCGAAAAATAAAAGAAACAACAAATGGCCAGGTAAATACCCGTAAAAATGCCGATAAGCCAAAGTGTTACTTTTAAAATGATGTTCATGATTTGCTTAAAGATACCAGTTCCTGTTAAATACTGCGATTCAATGAAAGGGAAATTACACACCTAATGCGTTTCTGAAATCCTGTCAATCCTGCAAAATCCTTAAATTGTGTTAAACAAAGAAAGCCCCGGGGTTATCCGGGGCTTTCGCAAATAATGTTTAATTAAAAATTATTTTTGTTTGAACTGAACACGACGGTTTAGTACACGACCTTCTTCGGTTGAGTTATCAGCAATTGGCATAGTTTCGCCATAGCCTTTAATTTTTACTTTTTTAGCATCAACACCTGAGTTAACTAAGTAAGTTTTTACCGAGTTAGCGCGATCTTTTGATAAAGAAAGGTTGTGAGCGGCAGTACCTTCAGATGAAGCAAAGCCATCAACTTCAACACCTTTACCAGAAGCACGCAGATCAGCAGAAGTAGCATCTAACACAGGGTAAGATGAAGTACGCAATACCGAGCTGTCAAATTCAAACTGGATGTTTGAGTAAGCAACGCCAACTGGAGGAGTTACTGTTGTATCAGCAGTTTTAGGGAATACGATAACGCAACCAGAACCGTCAACTACGCTGCCTGCAGCAGTACCTGGGCATTTGTCAAACTGATCGGCAACACCGTCACCGTCTGAATCTTTTTTCAGGTCGTTAACAGCAGTTTCAACATTGGTTACACGGCCTTTTAAAGCTTCAACTTCCTGGCGTAAAGCTGCATCGTATAATTCATCATACATTTGAGCAACCGGGTTTACCCACTCTAAGTTCTGTTTTGTTTTTGGACCGAAAGTGTACTCTAAACCACCATAGGTGTAAGAGTAATGGCTAAACTGCGGATAGGTATGAATACCACCAAAGTTGTAACCTTGAACAAAGCTAACAGTGTAACCTAAATTTAAGGCTACCGCGTCAGACAGTTTGAACTTTACACCAACGCCAACCGGAGCAAATAATTCTTTAACTGTTTTATCGCCAAAAGGTAGAGTGTGAACAACGCCATCATCGGATGTGTTTTCTTTAATTTTGTACATGTCTAAACCTAAACCTGCAGAGCCATAAAAGTTAACACTGTTTTTGCGATGCAGGAAGCTAACGCTTGCAATGTTAAATACCGCGCTAAGCGCACCCGAATTGAACGAGGTTTTGTAATCAGTGTAACCAAACTTCGGTTTGCCGTCCTCGTCTTTACCGTGTACTTTACCACCCAAATAGTCTAATTGTAAGCTAAAGGTGTGCGACAATTGCTGCCTTAACGAAACACCGTAACCCAAATCAACTGCAAATTTGTTAGTGGTGTTAATTGTAAATGGCACTAATCCATCAGTTATACCAACGCTAACGCCGATACTAAGTGTGTTGTACTGTCCGATACCGCCAAATACCTTGGCAGTTCCTGTTTTTGTGGAATCGGTTTGGGCGCTAACCATACCCGCAACCAGCAAAGAAGCAAACGACAGTGCTGCTGTTTTCTTTAATGTAGAATAATTCATAGTTTTTAAGATTAAACGATTTTAATTGTGATTTTTTTCAAATTTAGTAATTATGTTTGAAACGATGACCAAACATTGTTCCAAAAATTGTAATAGTTACACAAATAAGTAAAAAAAAATGATTTATTAAAATAATCAAGAGTTAAATATGAAATATTTGGAAATTTTAAATTCTTTATTTACAAATAATAGAAAAAATTTCGTTTCGAGAACAAAGCCGGGCTCCCTGGCCATTTTCCACTCCAATGATGAGTTTCCGGTGAGTGGCGACCAGGTTTTTGGTTTTAAACAAAATCCCGACTTTTTTTACCTCACCGGTATCGACCAGGAGCAAAGCATATTGCTGCTATACCCCGATTGTCCTAATAAGGCATACAAAGAAGTACTTTTTTTAAGACAAACCAACCAACACATTGCTATTTGGGAAGGGCACAAGTATACAAAAGAGGAAGCAAGACATGTTTCGGGTATACAAAGTGTTCACTGGCTGCATGAGTACGATACAATTTTGCATAGCATCATTAACTACGCCGAGCAAATTTATATTAACACAAACGAAAATGACAGGTATGCCCATACCGTACCTTACCGGGATATGCGGATGTACGAAGCATTAAAACTTAAATACCCTTTGCATAAATACCAACGATCTGCATTGATATTAAGGGATTTGAGGGTTGTTAAATCGGAGATGGAAATTGATCTGATCCAAAAGGCATGTAACATTACCAATGATGCTTTTGTGCGGGTACTTAAATTTATTAAACCCGGCGTTGCCGAATATGAGATAGAGGCCGAGATAATACACGAATTTTTAAGGCAACGCGCTACAGGCCATGCTTATAGCCCCATCATTGCATCTGGCAAAAATGCCAACGTGCTGCATTATATTGATAACAACCAGGTTTGCAACGATGGCGATGTGATCCTGTTTGATTTTGCCGCCCAGTATGCCAATTACAATGCCGATATGAGCCGGTCGGTACCCGTTAACGGTAAGTTTACCCAACGGCAACGTGCCGTTTATGACGCCGTTTTACGGGTGATGCGCGAGGCAACCAGCATGATTGTGGCCGGTACAGTATTAAATGATTACCAGGATGAGGTTGGCAAAATAATGACCAGTGAACTGATAGGCCTTGGCTTACTTGATAAACATGATGTTGAAAAGCAGGATGCCAATGCCCCGTTATACAAAAAATATTTTATGCACGGCACATCGCACCACCTGGGCTTGGATGTACATGATTTTGCCAGCAGGTATAAACAATTTGAGGTTGGTAATATACTAACCTGCGAGCCAGGTATTTATATACCCGAAGAAGGCCTGGGTATACGAATTGAGAATAATATTTTAATTACCGAAAAGGGTAATCGCGATCTGATGGCGAATATCCCTGTTGAGGCAGAGCATATTGAGGAGATCATGAATAGTTAATTAAAATATGAGCAAAGGCTATCCCAAAAACTATAAATAAGAATCAACAAAACTATAAAGGTTAAAATCTTGGTGATTTAAAGCTTCAGTAACATCCTGCTGAAGCTTTTTTTTATCTATATGCTGTGTTAATTTGTGTGCTAACAGCTTGTACGCCTTTTCGGTAAGCAGCAACTGGCGGCGTGGATTTTTTATTTGCGCTGGTGTTTTTATAAACGCGGCAACTTCGGCAATGCCTGTACCCTGCGATGCAATGGTTTTAAATACCGGCGGCTGCCCGTCTTTTTTTTGCCCTATAATCTTCTTTAGGTTATTGGCAAATACATCTGCATCGGCCCTGTCGGCTTTGTTAACGATGAAGGCATCGGCAATTTCCATCAGCCCCGATTTAATGTGCTGCACTTCATCGCCGCCCTCGGGAACCAGTACTACAAGGGTAACATCAGCCAATCCGCTTATCTCAATTTCCGACTGGCCAACACCAACGGTTTCTATCAGCACGTAATCAAATCCGGCGGCACGCAGTACATCCATCATTTCGATGGTTTTGGCCGATAAACCGCCTAACGAACCGCGGGTAGCCAGCGAGCGGATAAAAACATCGGGATGGTTAAAGTGCGAAGACATCCGGATCCTATCGCCCAGCAAGGATCCAAAATTAAACGGCGAAGTCGGATCAATGGCCAAAACAGCTATTTTGCTGCCATCTTTTAAAAGCAGGTCTATTAAAACATTTACGAGGGTGCTTTTGCCGGCACCGGGCGGGCCGGTTATGCCAATTACAGGTGCAGGTGTATTAAACGTAAGGCCTTTTAAAAGTTCCTGGCTTCCGGGCAAGTTGTTTTCAACAATGGTTAGTGCACGGGCAACCTGCTTAAAGTCGATGTTATTCGTCATTCCGGGTTCATTAAAAACAGCGGCCACATTCATATTTGTAAATGCAAATGACGAAAATTATCATCACATAAGGCAATTTAATCTTTATTATTGCACCTGTATGGCCGGTGTTAAGTTGTTAGTAAGTCATCAGATGTAAGTTCGTAAGTTAAAGGAGATCAAATGCGGCTTTCAACAATGTTTTTCAATTAAATACCCTATTCAACATTTGTAACAATGCCCCAGCCCAGCAAATCAAAAGTACAGCATATATTAATCAGCCGGACGGATGCTATTGGCGACGTGGTGCTTACCCTGCCCATGGCCGCCTATATTAAAGAGTTGATACCGGGGACGGTTATTTCGTTTTTAGGGCGCACTTATACCCAGCCGGTAATAAATACCTGCGCTGCGGTTGATATTTTTATTAACTACGACGAAATAAAAAAACTACCCAAGGCGGATCAGGTTAGCTATTTAAAAGAAAAAAAAATAGACGTAATTATTCACGTGTTTCCCAATAAGCACGTGGCCGAAATTGCAAGGGCAGCCGGCATTAAAGTGCGCGTAGGTACCACAAACCGCGTTTTTCATTGGTTTACGTGTAATAAGCTGGTAAAACTAAGCCGTAAAAAATCAGATCTGCATGAGGCGCAGCTCAATCTCATCTTATTAAAACCATTGGGCCTGGCAGCTGTACCATCGTTGCAGGATATTATTGAGCATATCAGTTTTGAAAGCAGGACTCCGCTCCCTGCCGACTTAGCTGATAAACTATCCGGCGATAAATTTAACCTCATCATCCACCCAAAATCGCATGGCAGTGGTATGGAATGGGGGCTTGATAATTACGCAGGGCTTATTGATATATTACCATCGGATATATATAATATTATAATAACCGGATCTGATAAAGAAAGACTGTTGTTGGCCGATTGGATAAAAACGCTGCCAGTTACTGTAGTTGATATGACCGGGAAAATGACCCTGCCACAACTCATCAGTTTTATAAGTAATGCAGACGGACTAATAGCGTCGGGTACCGGGCCTTTACATATAGCGGCTATGGAGGGAATAAATACCCTTGGTTTGTTCCCCTCGGTAAGGCCTATTCATCCCGGGCGCTGGGCGCCATTGGGTAAAAAGGCAGGGTTTATGGAAAGCGGGACAGACAATCTGCTGCCACTGGCGGTAAACCTGGTAACAGAAAAAATAACCGGCTGGCTGCGATACCAGATAAACGACGGCCTTTAAAGCCAATTATTGTACTTTTACCCAATTCATAACGCATAAAAATTAAAAGTTAATGGCCCTGATAGATAACAAACAGATAAAGCATATTTTAATAAACAGGATTGACGCCATGGGCGATGTGGTATTGCAACTGCCCACCTGTATTTATTTAAAACAGTTATATCCGGATGTTACCATTAGTATGTTGGGCCGTAGCTACACCAAACCTGTAGTTGATGCCTGCAAGGCAATTGATCTTTTTATTAATTATGACGAGATAGGCGCTTTATCAACAAGTGAGATAGCTGCTATTTTTAAAGAAAAAGGCATCGACGCCATAGTGCACGAGTTTCCGAAAAGGCATATTGCCGAAGCCGCCAAAAAAGCCGGTGTAAAACTAAGGATAGGTACCACAAGCCGTAATTATCATTTTTTTACCTGTAACCGGTTGATCAGGTTAAGCAGGGGCAAATCGGATTTACACGAAGCGCAGCAAAATATTTATTTGTGTAAACCACTTGGCGTTACCCACGTACCAACGCTTGGTACTATATCATACTATTATAAAGATAACTTTAAACCATCTATTGAATTACCTGCCCGGTTTAAAGATCTATTAATTAATGATAAGTTCAATTTAATCATCCATTCCAAATCAAACGGAAATGGCAGGGAGTGGGATATGGATAGGTTTACCGCCCTTATTAAGCTTTTACCTGCAGATAAGTTCCGCATTTTTATTACCGGATCTGAAAAGGAGCATGAGTTGTTTAAAACCTGGATACCGCAACTGCCGGCACATGTAATTGATTTAAGCGGCAAAGTGTCGCTTAACGAATTGATTGCTTTTATATATAACGCCGATGGCTTGCTTGCATCCGGCACCGGGCCGTTGCATGTTGCAGCCGCTTCGGGCATTCATACGCTGGGTTTATTCCCAATTTCCCGGTCAATAAACGCAACCCGCTGGGCCCCACTGGGCATTAAAGCCGAACATATTGAAAGCGACTCGGATACCTTGGATAGTATTTCTGTTGAGATGGTTTTTGACAGGATAAGCGATTGGGTAAAGTAGGCAGCAATAATTAAACGTTTATCTCCGTTTAAATTTACGCCAAAAAACTAAGTATTTGTAATAGCCGCTATTTAGTTAATTTTGCGGCTTAACTTTTTGAATGAAAACTTATTTCAGATTATTATCGTTTGCAAAACCTATCGAGAAATTTGCAATTCCCTATATTCTCTTCACGTTACTTTATGTAGTATTCAGTACATCGGTATTAGGCCTACTGGGACCTTTATTGAACACTTTATTCCATGTTGGCGCAAGCAAATGCGACCCAAAAACGGTTGCGGTTGCAACAAAAGATATCTCAGCGCTTGATATCTCCGGTTGGTTTAAGTACTACACCAATCATTTTATTACGTTGTACGGCGAGTGGGGCGCGCTTAAATTTGTGTGCGCGGTAATTGTAGTGGCTGTTTTTTTGGGTAATATATTCAGGTACTTGTCGCAGCGAATTATGGAAAGTTTGCGCATCCATACATTACTTAGGATTAGAAAAGCGGTGTTTGATAATGTGATGCGCCTGCATATGGGCTTTTTTAGCAATGAGCGTAAGGGCGATATCATGTCTAAAATAGCATCTGAGGTTCAGCAGGTACAGTTTTCGGTAACAGGCACTTTACAGGTTATTTTTAAAGAGCCGTTACTGTTAATAGGCTACCTGGTTTGGTTGTTTATTATATCTCCAAGGCTTACATTGATATCATTGTTAATTATCCCGGTAGCCGGTTTTTTAATTTCGCGCATTGTAAAAAAATTGCGGTCGCAAGCCATAGCAGCACAAAATTCTTATGCCAACATGATTAGCTATCTTGATGAAGCATTATCTGGCATCAAGATCATTAAAGCATTTAATGCTACCGATTTTATTATCAAACGCTTTGATGATGAGAATACGAATTATTCAAAAATCACCCGGTCGATGTCAAAGCGGCAGCAGCTGGCGTCACCGGTATCTGAAACGCTGTCGGTAACCATGATCTCGTTTGTTGTGCTTTATGGCGGCTATCTCATTTTTAATAAAAAATCAGACCTGGATGCCGGGCAGTTTATAGCCTATATTGCGCTTTTTTCGCAGCTGATGCGCCCGGCTAAAGCTATTGGCGATGCCTTTAGTAACATCCATTCGGGCCTGGTGGCCGGCGAAAGAATTTTGGCGCTCATTGATGAAAAACCCCTGATTCAGGATGCCCCTGACGCCATTGTTATAAACGAATTTAAAGAAAGTATCCGGCTGGAGAATGTATCTTTTGCGTACAAAGAGAAAGAGGTTTTAAAAAATATCACTTTAACCCTGCCAAAGGGTAAAACAATAGCTTTGGTTGGCCCCTCGGGCGGTGGTAAATCAACGTTGATGGATATGTTGCCAAGGTTTATTGAACCCATAAGTGGGGAAATATTGATTGACGACCACAATATTCAGGCTATTACAACTACCTCGCTGCGTAGTTTGATGGGTTTTGTTAACCAGGAATCAATATTGTTTAATGATACTATTTTTAACAATATTGCCTTTGGCAAACCCGATGTAACACAGGAGCAGGTAGAAGCAGCAGCGCGTATTGCTAATGCCCATAATTTTATTTTAGAAACAGATAACGGATACCAAACAAACACGGGCGACCGTGGCTCAAAATTATCCGGTGGCCAAAGGCAACGCATTTGTATTGCCCGCGCGGTATTAAGTAACCCACCTATTATGCTGCTTGATGAGGCTACATCGGCACTGGATACCGAATCGGAAAAGCTGGTACAGGAGGCATTGAATAACTTGATGCAAAACCGTACTTCGCTTATTATTGCACACCGCCTGAGTACTATACAAAACGCCGATTTAATTATTGTGCTGGATAATGGCCGGGTTGCCGAGCAGGGCACCCACCTGCAACTCATGAACCATAACGGTGTTTATCGCAGGCTGATTGATATGCAAACGTTTACGGCCGATTAACCGGCAACAAATTCAATGGCCTTATTAATTTTTTCAATCACAGCCTGCCAGCTATAATTTTCGGCCACGTATTTTTTTCCGTTTTGGCTTAGTTTCACCAAATCGGTGTTATTATTGAACACACTATCCATTGCCAATTTGAAGGTTTTAAAATCGCGATATAAAAAGCCCGCCTTGCTGCCAACGATGTGGTCTTTTAAAACCTCGCATTTTTCGTTGGCAATAACCGGCACTCCATAGGCCATACTTTCTAAGGTAACCAATGATAAACTCTCGTAAAAAGAAGGCATTGCAAGTATACGCGCTCTTCTTAACAGCGTTATTTTAACTTCCTCATCCACAAAACCAGTAGCAATAATATCAGGATGCCGTGGAATAGGCATAGGCCCTTCACCTACCATCACCAGCTTTATATCGTTTTTAGTGTTCTTTTTGTATTTTAAAAAGTGGTCTATCAATATCTGGCAACCCTTGCCCGCTTCAATCCTGCCAATGTAAATCACGTACTCATTGCCGGGATTTAAAACATTTTGCGTGTGTTGTAACTCCTGAGTATCAATACCAACCCCTACCACATCAGTATAAATATTTTCATTGCTAAACAAACGGTTCACAAAACGCATTTCGCTTAATGTATTATACAATATAGCCTTAGGCGTTTTAAAAAAGGACTTAAACAATGAAAAATATATGGCGGGTTCGTCATGCGCCGTAGGTATCAGTATCGATTTTTGTGGCGCCACTTTAATGCCATATATAGTTGGATAATACAGATAGGTGAAAAAAATAAGAGCATCATAACCGGCATGGGATTGTTGCAAATGATTGATAAGGCCTGGTATGTATGGCCCCTGGAGTTTAACCCAGTTTTCATTGTCCTGGTCGCTAACCACATATGGTATAATTTTTTCATACAAATTAAGCAAGCCAAAAAAACGCAGAACTTTTTGATACGGTTTTCTTCGCTTAAGAATTCTGCCTGCTTTTCTGAAAAGCTTTTCATCCCGGGTAATTGTTGATGGGAACCGGGTTACCTTTATTCCATCAACAATATGTTGCCCTTCCTGATATTCATTTGCCCAGGTCTGCGCGCTTTTAGCACAAGAAGTAAGTATTTCTACATCATAGATGTTTTTAAGTTTTTCTGCTAAAATCCGGCAGTGATGCTCTGCGCCACCATTAATTTCGATGCCATATCGCGAAATAATAAATGCTATCTTTTTTTTCAAAATGTATAATTTGGAGGAATAATTAAGCAATATTATTTTACATTAAATCGCAGACAGCAAAGCTATCAAATTATTAAGTTAAACATATTCCCTTATTAAATGGGATAGCTGAATTTTAAATAAAAGCAGGCAGCAATAGATTACTGTTTAAAAAATATAAATGGCTGGCCGTAAAAACAATGCAATCTTAAACAACAAGTCAATTGCTATGGCCAATAGCCGGGACCAGATCCTATTAACCTGGGCATGATAAACAAGATGGATAAAACAAAAAAAGTAGCGGTAATAATACCGGTTTATAAAAATGCAATAACTACTTTGGAAAAAGTGGCGTTTACACAAATACAAAATGTTCTGGCTAAGTATCCCCGTATTATTGTGAAACCGCAGTCGCTTACTTTATCCGGCGAAATAACAAACTTTGGTTCCTCTGGCGTACAAAGCTTTGACGATAGGTATTTTAAAGGGATTGAAGGTTATAATGCCCTCATGCTTGCCGATGAATTTTACGAACGGTTTTTAGATTACGAATTTATCCTAATTCACCAGTTGGATGCTTTTGTTTTTACCGACGAATTGAATTATTGGTGCGATCAGCTCTATGATTATATAGGGGCGCCCTGGATTCCTGCCGGCGATTATCCGGATGTTATTAAAGCCGTAAAATCAAAAATCCAGTTTTACTACCACGCACGTTATAATGTACAAAAAAATGGCTTGCCTTCACGTATGCAATACGAGTATAAAGTTGGGAATGGTGGCCTATCGCTGCGCCGGGTTAAAAAATTTCATGAGCTTAGCATAAGTATGCGGCACAAAATGGATATCTACCTTACCCGGCACGAGCACCAGTTTAACGAAGATATTTTCTGGAGCATTGAATTAAACCGGAAACAGAAACTGGTAAAGGTCCCATCCTGGAAAGCCGCGCTGAGATTTTCTATCGAGCAGCCCCCCGCAAAATGCATAGAGTTAAATAATAACCAGCTGCCCTTTGGCTGTCATGCCTGGGACCTGCACCTTGATTTTTGGCGGCCTATATTTGAAACCTTTGGCTACCAGATATAACTTGCCAACGAAGGTTTTGATTTAAGGTACTTTTTAATGATATAAAACTTCAGTTTAAAAAACAGCGCCGAGTCGAGCTGGAAAAACCGTTTGTTTTTCCAGAGCATCTTAAACGCGGTAGATATAGGGTAGTTAAACTTAATGAGTTCGTCGATGAAGTTTTTAAAGGTGCTTTTTTCGATAAGAAACACCTGCTCGTGGGTAAGGTTGCATACTTTTATAGGCAGGTGTTTATTCCATTTGTTGTGGAGCTTCAGGTTTTCCTGCATCCATTTATCGTCATATAGCCCTTCCGAAAAATGATCAAGCAGGATATCAAAAGTAACCGCAACTTTATACTTTTGGCTTACAGATAGTGAGAAATCTATATCATACCCATGAAAACCTTTAAGGGTAATCTCGTCAAACATTACTTCTTCGGCAATATTCCTGGTAGTGGCCATAAACACACCATCAACACATACAACTTCGGCCAGGCTTTGCTTATCCGGGTTGCTGTAAACGTGCGTCGACTTTTGTTTTTTGTATTTGTAAGATTGAATGAGGTTGTGATAGTGCGTATTTAGGCCAACACCACCCACTCCCGAAGGTGTTAGCGGTTTATAGCTACTGCCCGCTATGCCCACCAAGCCTAATTTGGGGTCTTGCTCAAATAAAGCCAATAGTTTTTGCCCCCAGTTGTTGGTTTTTATCAAAACATCCTCGTGCATAAAGCATAAAATATCATACTGGGCACGCATCATGCCCTTATTATATACCTCGCAGATGCCATGTTTGCCTTTGCTGTTATCGGTGGCAACTATTTCAAATGGAACGCCGATTGTGGCATTAATGTTTTCACTTACCTGTTGCAGGTTAGCTTTATTAACAGATGAAATAATAACTGATATCATTCAATAAAATATGTTTTTTCGGTAAAAAGTAGCTGTTAGTAATGTAACGAATAAAAACCGCATTTAATACAATTTTTATCGTGTTTAAATCAATTACGTGCATTTTTGTTAATGTGATACAGTTTCTACTAAAAAAAGTTTTTATTTTTTTTTATTCAGTATAAATCAAATACTGCATAGTATTTGTTGCTTTGTCGCAGATATATAAATTAAGCCGTATTGCAATAAGGCGGCTACCGACAATAAGGAGTATGCTGGATTTTAAATTGATAAAAACAACAAGCCTGTTTTGATAAAGGATTCAACCCAAATAAAATGCCGGCCGGCAACCAAAATTTATATTTTTTGCCCGGCAGGATACGCCACCGGCGGTCCAGAGGCCCTGCACCAATTGGGCGCAAAACTGAAACGCCTGGATTTTAATGCATTTATGTATTACTATTCAACCCCGGGTAGTGTGGATATTGTGCATAAAAATTATGAAAAATATAGTGTGCCTGTAGCGCAGGAAATTGAAAACGATTCCGGGAACATGATGATACTGCCCGAAACACACCTGCTACCGGTTTTTGATGATAACTATAAACAGGTACGCAAGGTTATCTGGTGGCTTAGTGTGGTTAACTATTACATAACTCAGGAAAATTTAACCCAAAGCCTTAAAGGCGAAAAACATTTTAAACTACGTAACTACCTTGGGCGTTTTCCAACGGCATCATTCGGCAGGCTTAAACGCCGCAAGGATGTGCAGCACATCAGCCATTCTTACTACTCGCAGGTGCACCTGGCCGAAAATGGCATAAAACCGGTTGGCCGGATATCCGACTACATGAACAGCGCTTTTTTTGATATGGTTGACGAAAGTACACCCAAAGAAAACCTGGTAATATACAACCCCATTAAAAACGACAGTTTTTTAGACAAGATTATGGAACTTACACCCACCATAAAATGGGTTGCTATCAAAGGCATGACACCCGCCCAAGTAGCGGCCCTCATGAATAGGGCCAAACTATACATCGATTTTGGCTTCCATCCCGGCAAAGAGCGCATGCCACGGGAAGCCTGTATTATGCGTTGCTGCATGATTATTGGTAAAACAGGCTCGGCGGCGTATCAGCAGGACATGCCTATCTCCGAACAATACAGGTTTGATAAAAGCCAGGATCAAATCCCGGCAATTATTGAACGCATTGGCCAGTGCCTTAATAACTACAAAACCCTGGTAACCGATTTTGCCCCTTATCGCGAAACGCTTTACCAGGAGGAGCAGCAATTTGAACAGGATATCCAAAAAGTATTTGTAAAGGGATAAATAAAAAGAGCCACCCGGCAATCCCGGATAGCTCTTTTTCAATAGCTTTCAGCTTTAGGCCTTCGGCTTTAAGCTTGACAAGCTTTATTGAAATTTAAACCCTAAACCAATCTGCCATACCTGGTTGCGATAGTTGGGCAAATACGAATCGTCTTCGGGGCGGCTGGTGGTAAGGTCGATGTTGTATCTTCCCCTTAATTCTATGTTCCGACTCAAATCTACGCTCAGGCCAATAACACCGCTTACATCAGTATGGTCGCCGCGGTTGTTGTAATATTGCTCCTGCTCGGTAATAAAACCAGTTTCGTAAGTGTTTTTAGTTGATGCCAAAAAGTTGATGGATGGGCCTACCAAAAAGTTAAATTGAGGCGCCAGCTTTACTTTCAACAGCAGGGGCACGTCAATATAATTGGTGCGTTGGGTAAACCTGCCATAATCGGTATTTGCTGTATAGCCTTTACCCGAGTATAAGATTTCAGGGGCAAATGATATCGGGTAGGCAATGGGAATATCCAATGTTAAACCACCGTTAAATCCTGCCAATGAATTGGTGCTGAAGTTAGAATTATCGGCATCAATAGTATTTGCAATGTTTAAACCTCCTGTTAAACCAACTTTTATGCGATAAAAATCATCGCTTTGCTGGCGGCGTTCGTGCCTTTCAGTCCGGGGGGCTGGTCTGCGGCGAGGGGGGCCATAATAGCGTTGCGCGCTGGCTGTGTATGCTGCAAATAAGCAAAGGGTAAAAAAAAGAATCTTCTTCATGTTAGTGTGTTTTATATATCCATAGATTAAAAAATATCGCAAAGGTTTAATTGCACACTAATGCCACGAATTTTTTCTAATTACACTAATCCTCGCGAAGGTTTTGTTTGTATCACTATCAATTCGTGCAATTCGCTTTAATTAGTAGTAATTCGTGTTTCAAAATTCGATTTAATTAGTGACAATTCGTGTTTCGTGTTTACATTTGAACATGCCAAAATTGAAAACCAGCTATCGTTTCGCATTCATAATCTCCCTTAATTTTATCGTTATAAACGCTTTCGCGCAAAAGGAAAGCTATATCCAAAGCCTCAATACGCAGAATCACTGGGTCGATTCGGTTTATCATAAACTGAGCCGTAAACACCGCATAGCGCAATTGTTATTTGTGCGTGCACATACCAACAAAGGGCAGGCCTATGCCGATTCGGTAGGCAAAGTGATCAAAGACCAGCAAATTGGGGGGCTTGTATTTTTTCAGGGCGGCCCCGGCAGGCAGTTAAACCTGGTTAATCAATATCAAAAACTGGCAAAAATACCGCTACTGATAGCTATGGATGGCGAGTGGGGCCTGGGCATGCGCCTGGATTCGACGGTATCATACCCTTACCAGATGACCCTTGGCGCCATACAGGATAATACCCTGATTTACAAAATGGGCCGGCAGGTGGCTGCCGATTTTAAACGCATCGGCGCTCATTTTAATTTAGCGCCCGATATGGATGTCAATAACAATCCCAACAACCCGGTAATCAATTACCGCTCTTTTGGCGATAATAAATATAATGTGGCCAAAAAAGGAATAGCCTATTTTACGGGTATGCAGGATGCCGGTTTGCTTACCGCTGCTAAGCACTTCCCGGGTCATGGCGATACCAATGTCGATTCGCATTTCGATTTACCGTTATTACCTTATAGCAGGGGCCGGCTGGATTCATTGGAAGAATATCCCTTTCGCGAGGCTATTAACGCCGGCATTAGCGGCGTAATGATAGCCCACATGAGTATCCCCTCGCTGGATAGCACTACCCATTTGCCGTCCACTTTATCGCGCCCCATCATTACCAGTATTTTAAAAGATTCGCTGAAGTTTAAAGGCCTGGTAGTATCAGATGCCATGGAGATGAAAGGCGTGGTAAAGTACTTTCCCAACGGCGAAGCGGATGTAAAGGCATTTATTGCCGGCATGGACGTTATTGAGCTGTCTGAAAATTCCGACCGTGCCATTAAACTTATCCGCAAGGCATTGCGGCATGGTGCCATCAGCAAAGCTGAATTTGAAATCAAGGTTAAAAAAGTACTGGCTGCTAAATACTGGGCAGGCCTTAACCAGTACCAGGAAGCAACGCCTGCAAACCTCAATGCTGATATTAACAGCCCGGCCCAAAAAGAATTGCTGCAGCAACTGAGCGATGCCGCCGTAACCGTATTAAAAGGTGATGCATCAACCCTGAAGCTTAACCCATTTTTAAAAACAGCCATAGTGAGCATTGGCGTATCCTCGCCAACCCTGTTTCAGCAGGAGGCCGCCAAAAGTTTCCCCAATTGCAAGTTGTTTATGGTTGATAAAAACACCCCGGCTATCGGCCTCAAAAATATCCTGGCCTTATTAAGCCAATACCAGCAGGTAATAGTAGGTGTACATGATACCCGCCTGCGCCCCCAAAGCAAACTGGACTACAGCAGCGACGTGAAATTGATGATAGCCGATCTGGCCGGTCGCCCTAACACGGTGATCAGCGTTTTTGCCAATGCCTACACCATAGCCGGCCTGCCAGGTATCGAAAAAGCCAACACGCTAATGGTTTGTTATCAAAACAGTCCCGAACTGCAAAAATCGGTAGTGAAAGTATTGGCGGGAACGTTGAAGCCTACCGGTAAATTGCCGGTGAGTGTTAATATGTTTTTCCCTACGGGGACGGGGATAGGGTTGTAGTGGGGGGGAATTATTTTGCGTTAGGGATGGGCGCGGATACCGGCCTGGGCGTAATGCCTGAAGCCGTATGAGCATACAGCCCGGACCGCAGGTAACGCCCCAAAGGCTATTTTCGAAATTTTTTGTTTGGATTGCGACTGGTATGAAATATAGCCATCACGGTAATCTGTTTCAGATCTTCATCGATTACGTAAACAATCAGGAAAGGAAATTTTTCAGTTAATGCCTGGTGAAATTGATTATAGTCGGCCTTATAGTGATAAGGGTTCCTGCTAATTTGATTTAGCTTTCTGCGGATGGCGGTTTCAAACACGTCGCCAAGTCCCGATTGTTGCTCTTCATACCACAAAAATGCATTTGAGAATTCTTTCGTTGCTTCCTGCCGAATTTTTAAATCATAACTCATCGATAAATTATTTTACCAATGATTGTTTTGCCATAGTCACGGTTTCATCCCAGGTAAATGATTGGCCTAATCCGTTTTGATGGTCACTAAACCTTTTGTCCAATTCCTCCCTTTGGGCTTTGGTAAGTTCGTAACCGTCAGAGATTTCATTTTGTAACAAGGTATAAATAGCTTTTAGTTTATCATCTTCTGCCGTTTCAATATATTCATGCAATTGTTTTCTTATTTGTGATGTACGCATATATTTTACCTTTTCACAAATTTAAAATATTTCGGTGAAGTTCTATGCTATATAGACACCAGTAGATAATTTATTTAAAACAACATTCCTACCCGCAAGTTGCCATCCCGCCCCCGCTTTCCTATCTTTACTTAACAATTATGCAATCCAACTTCAACAAATACAACGATAAATTCCAATCAGCCTTAGCCGGGCTAAACCCCGAGCAATTGGCCGCCGTAAATAAAATGGATGGCCCTGTTCTGGTTGTCGCCGGGCCGGGCACGGGTAAAACGCAGATCCTGGCCGCGCGGATTGGTAAAATATTGACCGATACCGATGCCCTGCCCAACGAGATCCTTTGCCTTACCTATACCGATGCAGGCGCGGTAGCCATGCGTAAGCGCCTGTTTGAGTTTATTGGGCCCGATGCATATCGCATCAACATTTACACCTTCCATGCCTTTTGCAACGAGATCATCCAGGAAAACCTCGAATATTTTGGCAAACTGAATTTGGAGTCGCTATCCGACCTGGAATCGGCGATGCTGTTTCGCGAATTGGTGGACGAGTTTGATAACGACCACCTGTTGAAACGTTTTACCGGCGATGTGTATTACGATACCAAACGCCTGAAAGACCTGTTCAGCACCATGAAGCGTGAGAACTGGGATGCGGTTATGATTGAAAAGGCCGTGCAGGAATACCTTGATGATATCCCCAACCGCGAAGAGTTTGTTTACAAACGCGCCAACTCCAAAACCGGCATCAAAGTTGGCGATCCCAAACAAAAGGATATTGACGCCGCGCACGACCTGATGAAAAAACTGGTAGCCGCTGTGCGCGAATACCAGAACTATGATGTAAAAATGAAAGCCAAAGGCCGTTATGATTTTGACGATATGATCATTTGGGTGCTACGTGCTTTTCGCGATAATGAGGAGATACTGCGCAAATACCAGGAGCGTTACCAGTATATCCTGGTTGATGAGTTCCAGGATACCAGCGGATCGCAAAACGAGTTGCTGCGCTTTTTGCTTAATTATTGGGATGTGCCAAACGTGTTTGTGGTAGGCGATGATGACCAGTCGATTTTCAAGTTCCAGGGGGCCAACATGAGCAATATTCTTGATTTTGCAAGCGATTATGTGAGCACCCTGAAAACAGTGGTGCTAAAGCATAATTACCGGTCGAACCAGCACATCCTGGATATTTCCAAAGCACTGATTGATAATAACCAGGAACGGTTAACCAGGCAACTTAAACTGGATAAGGAATTACAGGCATCTCATCCGCGCTTCGTGGATTTGGCCGCTGAGCCGGTAATCCGTGAATACGAAAACCCCGACCAGGAACTGGTAGATGTATCAGCACAAATAAAAAAACTGATTGATAACGGAGTCGAGCCTGGCGAGATAGCCGTGATTTACCGTAACCATAGCCAGGTGGAAGAAATGATCCAATACCTGGAGGTAAAAAAAATAGCCGTAAACACCAAACGCAAAATTGATATCCTTACCCAGCCCTTTGGCGAGAAGATCATCAATATCATGCGCTACCTGATGCAGGAACTCGATTCGCCTTATAGCGGTGACGAGTTGCTGTTCGAGATCCTACACTACGATTTCTTTAACATAGCTCCGATAGAAATTGCCAAGGCCAGCATTGCGGTATCGCAGGAAAACTTTGCTGCCAATAGCCGCGATAAGCATCGCACATCCATCCGCCGTTACATCAGCGAGTTGCGGTCACCTGCCCAGCCTGACCTGTTTGCGCCCGATAAGTACATGGAGATGCGGTACCTCATGAACAATATCGATGATTTACTTAAATCGGCCGTAAACTCAACACTACAGGCTTTTTTCCAGAATGTGATTGCCAAAATGGGCATCCTGAAATACATTATGCAGCAGCCCGATAAGGGCGGCTATATGCAGATGCTGACCAGTTTCTTCGATTTTTTAAAGGACGAGAGCCGTAAAAATCCGGATATTAAGCTATCCGACTTGATTGCCACCATCGAGCTGATGAAAAAGAACGGCATCCGCCTTGATTTGAACAAAGTGATCTTCAGCGATAACGGCGTAAACTTTTTAACCGCCCACGGCTCCAAAGGGCTGGAGTTTGAGCACGTGTTTTTTATAGGCTGCGATAAACGTACCTGGGATAGCAAGGGCCGTAACAGCGGTTTTAGTCTGCCAGACACGCTTACCCGTTCGGCAGCTGACGATATTGCGCAAAAAGAGGAGGCCCGCCGCTTATTTTATGTGGCCATTACCCGTGCCAAACAATCTCTCATGATATCATACGCAGGCAAGGATAAAAAAGGGAAAGACCAGGAAGCAAGCCAGTTTATAGGCGAAATTTTGGCCAGCACAGATATACAGCTGCAATACCCCAAGGTACCGGCCGATACCATGGTCGATTTTATTGCCACCCAGTTTAGCGAGGTGGAAAAACCAAAGGTTGAGCTGCTGGATAAAAACTACATTAACCAGCTGCTGCAAAGCTACACGCTATCGGTAACGCACCTGAACAACTACCTGGATTGTCCGCTGCGGTTTTATTTTCAGTGTTTAATCCGGGTGCCATCGGGTAAAAGTCCGTCGGCCACGTTTGGGCAGGCGGTACACTGGGCGCTAAATAAAACCTACAGACTGCTGAAGGAGAACCAGGACGAGTTCCTGTCTACCGAGCAATTCATGAACGAATTTAAATGGTACATGGCCCGCAACCGCGATTCATTTACCAAAGATGAGTACAAGCTGCGCCTGGCCTATGGCGAAAAGATATTGCCGCCCTACTATGAACAAAACGTAGGCAGCTGGAACAAAATAGCCGTAACCGAAAAATCGATCAAAAACATCGAGATAAACGGTGTACCTATTAAAGGCAACCTGGATAAAATGGAGTTCGACGGTAAAAACGTTACCGTGGTTGATTATAAAACAGGAAAGGTACGGAATGCTAAAGACAAACTGTTGCGCCCAACATTTGATGCCCCCATGGGCGGGGATTACTGGCGCCAGGGCGTGTTCTACAAAATATTGGTCGACCATGACCGCACCAACGATTGGGAAGTTATCGACACCATTTTTGATTTTGTAGAGCCGATAAGCGAAGGCGAATATTACAAAGAAAAATATGTGATCAGTCCGGCAGATATTGCGCTGGTAACCGAACAAATCACCGAAACTTACGCCAAAATTATGGCCCACGAATTCAGCACCGGCTGCGGCAAAAAAGAATGCGACTGGTGCCATTTTGTAAAAACGAATTTTAAACAGGCTGAGGTGGTTTTGAACGCGGTGAGCGAAGAGGAAGAAGATATATGATAAATTATTTTTTGTGATTTGTCCTAATCTGGACTTACACAATATTGCCGCTTAATAAACCATAACCTGATCGAATTTGATAACAGTAGAGATAGATGTTAAACCGGAAGAAACGACTAAGCCTGCTAATAGCTGTTTTTTTGCTTGGACGACTACTGAGCCTGTTTTTACCCAGTTTTTTCCATCGGCCGACGAATAGGCAGAAATTATTGCTCCTTTTTGCTGCAACCGGAGCCAGCAATAACCGGTAAGGCGACTGAAAGTAACAACCGGTTCCGACAAAACAGGGCCCGATGCAATATCTTTTATAGTACTATCCTTAGCGCCGCGAAAAAAGAGCCTTGTATGCCAGCCCGGTGATTCGGGCTGTCCGGACAGTTCCGGTTTTACTATTAGAGCAGCCTGGATAGCGCTATCATTCAATCCGTCGCGGATGGCCAGGCCAAAAACTGAAAATTGTGAACTAACCTGCGGAACATACCGGGCGATGATAGTTCCGTTACCCTTTAATGTTGTATATACAAACTTAAACTGGTTCTGCACACTATCGATACCCACTCCTCCGGATGCTATAGTAAATTGCCGGCCATCAAATATTGCCGAACCTTTCGGTTCGCTGTTACTTCCAATGTCCGCCGCTTTCCATTTGATTGGAAAACCAGTTGTAATACTAACCGGGTACGCGTTCGCGCTCCCGCCCGATTTATCAGAAGCAGACACGGTATAATAATAAGTTCGTCCCTGCAGCGCCTTTGTATCCTGGTATAACAAACCTGTGATATTGCCGGCCAAAACCGTGTAAGGCCCATTTTTCTGTTCTGATCTTTTTAAGGTATAATAATTTGCACCCCTGCAGGCCACCCAGCTAATTATATTGCCATTTACCGACGATGTTTGGACCAATAACCCGGCCGGGGAGGCGGGAATAGTATTTATATCATCGCTACCTGCCGTCCTGGAGTAAAGCAATGTTCCAAACCCTACATGATCGGCACCCGGGAGCCCCTGTTGTTCAGGCCTGACTTTTTCGGCAGCCGCCTGGGTATAAGGCGCGGTTAAGCCCATGCGCTTAACGTAATGGTTATAAATTTGCTCATATACAGCCCTCAGCCTTCCCCTGCCTTCTACCGAGATTCGCTCATGCCAATATTTACCTGTCCTGTCCATTGCGGGTACATAGGGCACATCCTGGCCCAGGTTAAATTTGGCCGTATATTCAAAACCCTTTAGTAAGCGATTATCGGCATATGCATACAGGTTTAATCCCTGGTGCCATGCCATTTCAGCACAATCGCCCAAATGCGCTATGCCCAGTTGGGTGTGACTTTGGTCGCGCCCGCTTTCCTGGCACTGCCCGGTTTCGTTAATAATATAATTAACCAGGCTGCCATCGCCTGCGCCATTGATATAATAGTGTAAAGCCCGCTCGAATATGGGGCGGTCATTGCAAAAAATGCCAATCGCCATCATGGTTTTCATGGCCGCTGAATCCCAGTTGCCATTGGCAAATGGCGCGAAATCTTTGATAACCGGGTAAATCACTTCCCTGAAATGACTCTCCGTTCTTTCAATATCCGCCGCCGACCAGCCCGAATGGGTATACCGCAGTATCTCTGCGGCATTCACCATTTTAAAGGGACCAAGACCGGCCATTAATACAGCATCCCGGCCGGTTATTGATTTTAATGTTGATGACCACGCGTTAACAATTTCAATGGCTTTATCAGCATATAATTGCTGCCCCGTAAGAGCCCACATCAATGCATTCTGATAAGCGGCGTTAGCATCAGCATCGTATATACCCTGGCCAACTGTTGGATTTCGGCCTACCATCTCCATAGGGCCCTGCATATGATAGGTGTTTTGCGACTGTGGATGGGCCTGAAAGACCACGAAACCGCTATATACAGGTTCTTGTTTTTCTTTTATCGCTGTTTTAATGCGCGCTATATCCTGCGCATTTTGCAGCAACCCCGGATGGATGAATGATTGTGCCTGTAATTGCCCGGATAAACACACTAATAAAAAACAGCATACCGGTAAGCATAACCCTTTTATATAATTCATAGTTACTTTATGATAGTTAATTCCTCTGTTGCTTTTAATACTTTAAAAAGCTTATGTCCTGATTTTGGATGATGTAACGTTACCTGGATATATAAAAGGTTTGTTCAACCGGTGTAGCAGATTGCCACAAAGGCCCTGTTATCCTCCCCCATTGATAAGCCACGATGTTTACTTTTACCGGGTATTTACTTTTGAGCGGAACAGGCGTAAACTTAATTATACCGTTTTCTACGTATGCCGGCCCCGAAATAATATAATAACCCACAGGCAATCCCGAATTTGAGGTGGCATGTAAAGCCAGTTCTTTCGTACCCAATTTAACATCCTGTAGCTTCTGAAAGGTTATTTCCTGGGGTTTCCCAATTGTTAATTTAGCAGGTACAGTCATCTTGCCTGGTTGTACAGCGTGGCGATAGACTGCATCGCCTGCATTTTCTTCCTGTATCCAAAGCTCGGCGCCCATTCCCATCCTATCAAACTGTAACCTGAATAACGATGGCCCTGTTTGTACCGCCGGGCCGGAAATCACCCTAAAATTAATTGGCCCCAACGCGTGGCCCAGCTTTTGGCCTGCACCAATAAGTTCTGGTGGCATTTCCGGTAAAAAGCCTCCTTTTAGCCGGAAAGAGATACCATCTTCTTCCGGCTCAAACTTCAAATCGGCATAGCCCAGTTTGGCTACCGGTAATAACCGGCCGTCCTGTATAAACGTAAGCATTTGCCGTTTTCGTTTTAGGCGGTCGCCCTCAAATTTCATAGCTGCTACCGCCGTTTCCTGGTCAAAAAACCAATAGCCATTAGTGTTTCCGCCTTTAAATGCACTATAAGGAGCCGGTAAAAACACTTCTTTTTCCATGCCGCCGGTACCGGTTAACCAGTCGGCTGTTCTTTCAACGGGTTTTAAAACCGTTTGCCCTTGTTCGGGCAAACGGTACAGGCATGCTTTACGGATATACAATGCAATAAATTTTGCCAGGTGGGCAGACCAATCGAAATGCCCTCCGCCGGGATCTACCACTACACTAACCAGGTTACCGGCATCACGGGCACGTAAAACTAATGCGGTTTGCCTTACCACCGGCCAGTAAAAGTCGCGGTCGCCAGGCTGGATGGCAGGATCGGGTACCCGGTATTGAGGCCACTCGGTAGTTTCGCCCACGATGTAACAAAGCGGAATGTTTTTAAATTTCAGGGAATCGGGTAAGGGAATAGTTTTTACGGGGATACATGCTATTGTTCGTTCGGGCAAAGCATTTGCAAAGGTCCAGGCAAAATGCCCGTTGGCCGAATGCCCCATTGGTATTACCGGCGTATTTTTCAATTCATAATAGCCCGACTCCTTCGCCAGGTTATCCATCATTTGCTGAAAAACCATTTCCATCCCAGGCTTCATATCGGCAGTTAAAGATTGGTCATTCCGTTGTCCCGGCCCAATCCAAATAATACCTAAACCTATCTCTGCCGCTGTTCGGCGTATCAGCGCATCCTCGAGCCAGTTACGTTCCAGCAAGTTGGCCAGGGATATAATTACCCCTTTAACCTGTTTGCAATCCGGGGGTATCCATAAATAAGCAGTTCGGGTGCCAACCTTCACGCTGTATTGATAAACATGCAGATTAGGACTATCCTGGGCTTTACAGCTAACTGAAACAAAAATAGTCAGTAGCAAAGGAACAATCTTACCGATCCACAAAAATATCCTTGCTTTGTTGCTACCTTTCACCTCACCATGTACTTTTAAAATCATCCTCAACTGGATTATGGCGTTATCCTGAACCAGTCAAAATCGGCATATCCGCCCGTGCGTACATCCGGTTTGCTAATACAAAACAGGCCTACCTTTGCTCCTATCCATTTATCGGGCAGGGCAGTAAACGGTGTTCCTATTTCTTTAAAATTGGCCCCATCTTCACTGTAACTAAAACTACACCGGGCATCAGGCGCACTTACATGAACCCTGAGATAAACAGCAGATTGACTGATCCTATTTTCGGCTACAACCTCTTCTGTATTGCCGATTAATGCCCCTTTACAAATTACCTGGCTTATTTTGAACCCTTTTTCATCTTTGGAAACAGACAGATAGGCATAGTCATTCCCCATAACAAGCAGGCCTGCTTTTTTACTTTGCCATACATCCCATTCCACTTTATAATCAACCTTTGTTGTCGCCGTAAAATCAGGAGCCGGAAACTTTTGCAACAACAAATTGGGAACAGGCCACAGGTTAACCGCACCCGGTTCTGTTGGATAAGCAAACAACCGCAGATAGCCCGAACCCGGAATTAATGCGCTCCATTGTATTTTAGGGTTGGCGTGCCACTGCCATTGCAAACCAGGCTGATCTGTGTTAAACTCGTCACTTTCGGCCGGGGTTATCGGGGTATGAGTTTTACCCACATTTGGCTTTTTATAGGTAGGTACGGGCTCTCCTATGCCATCACCATCGTTATCTTGGCCAATTACCGGCCAGTTATTGATCCATTTTACCGGTTCCAGGTGGAGGATCCTGCCGTAAGCGCCTTTATCCTGGAAATGAATAAACCAGGGCTCGCCGGTTTGTGTCTGCACCAGCGCACCCTGGTGTGGACCGTTCACTGTGGTTCGGCCCTGGTTCATCACAATTTTAGTCTCATACGTCCCATAGATATATTTCGACCGCAACGCAAGCTGCCAGCCGGTGGCTACACCGCCTGCCGGCGCCAGCAAGTAATAATAGCCGTTACGCTTATACAGTTTGGGGCCTTCTATAGTTGGGTTTTTGTCATGCCCATCGTAAACATGTTTACCATCATCTGTAACATTTGTTCCTTCGGCATTTAGTTGAAAGATGGTTAGCAAACTGTTAACACCGGCGCGGCTGCCTGCCCAGGCCACCGCCAGATAGGCCTTGTCATCATCATCCCAAAAAGGGCAGGGGTCGATAATTCCCTTGCCTGGCAAAATCAACAACGGTTTACTCCAGGCACCCGCCGGATCTTTGGTTTTAATCATATAAATACCATAGTCGGGATCGGGGTAATAAATATAAAACTCGCCTTTGTGAAAACGGATGCTGGGCGCCCAAACGCCCTTGCCATGCTCTGGCTTATCATAAACAGTTTCGGGAACTTGTTTTTTTAACGCGTAATTAATCAGCTTCCAGTTAACCAGGTCTTTAGAATGAAGAACAGGCAGGCCCGGCATGCAATTAAAACTGGAAGCAACCAGGTAATAATCGTCCCCAACCCGTATGGCATCAGGATCTGAATAATCTGCATACAAAACCGGGTTCTTATAAGTGCCGTTCCCCTGATCTGCTACCCAAACTTTTGAGAGGGGGCTCTCAGCTGTTGCGTCAGGTAAGTGCCCCTGTTGGGCTATAACAAACTGATTGCATGCCTGCAAACTCAAGAATAATATGTATAATTTCAACCGCATCAATGTTTCACTTTATAAAATTTTGCGCCGAACAAAAAGATCACTACGTAACAAATTATTGGCAAATAATAGGCTTTGGCCACATTGTGGTTAGCGATGAGCCCCATCAGCAACGGGAAGAATGCGCCCCCAACTACCCCCATAGAAATAAAGGAAGATGCTTGCTGGGTATGTTTGCCCAGGTTTTTAAGGCCAAGGCTAAAAATAGTTGGGAACATAATACTGAAGAAGAAATTGATCATCATTAACGCGATATATGATGTCCATCCGTAGCCCTGGGCAACAATAACACACATAACCACGCTTCCTAAAGCAAATGCGGCCAATAACTTACTGGGGGCAATAAATCTCATCAGGAAGGTCCCTATAATACGACCAACAGCCATCATGGCCATAAAAACACTCATATACCCGGCGGCGGTTTCATTGCTGAAACCCATAATATCGTGCCCGTAGTTAATAAAGTAGGCCCAGGTGCCACCCTGCGCGGCAACGTTAAAAAATTGCGCAATAACAGCCCATACAAAATGACTGTGCTCATATAGCTTTTTTGTTGGGGCGATATCTACATTTACCGCATCGGTATCCGTTTCTGATGCTGCTACATGAGGAGCAGTTAATACCGGTATTTTAAGAAAAAGGAAAACAATAGCAATAAATACAATTACGCACCCTATGCCAACGTATAATGTTTTAACCGACGACAAATCAGTAGAGTGGTCACCCGCCGCACGGAAAAAAAAATATGCCCCCAGAGCGGGGCCAATAATAGTACCTATCGCATTAAATGACTGCGAAAAGTTGATACGCTGATCGCTGGTGCGCTGATCGCCCAAAGAGGCTGCAAAGGGGTGTGCTACCGTTTCCAGCGTGGCCATGCCGCAACCTAAAATGAATAAGGCTATTCTAAAAAAGTTGAATGAGTTGGCGTTAGCTGCGGGTACAAACAAAAAGGTGCCGATGGCAAACAACATTAGACCCAAAATAACACCCGGTTTATAGCCGAATTTTTTTAGGAAATATCCTGCCGGTATGCTCATTACAAAATAGGCGCCAAAAACAGACAATTGTATCAGCCCCGACTGTGATTTGGAAACGTTTAATACATCCTGAAAATGTTTATTCAATACATCGCTCATGGAGTGAAGCAATCCCCACATTAAAAAAAGGGAGGTGACGAAAACAAACGTCACGATAAATTTCTTTTCGGTAAAAGCTGGTTTATTGGTCATTGGTTTTGATTTTTTTAACTAAAGCTACGGCTTTTTCAATTGGCTTAAAAAGATGGGCAGCCCCTATAAGCGGCGCGTACTCCCCTAACCGGGCAAGTTCAATAGTGGTGTTTGGCAAGCGTTTTTTTAAAGCCGGCAAAAAAAGGGCGGACGCACGGGTTATATTGCCGCATAGGATCAAACATTGCGGAGACATCGCCAGGATATGGGGTTCGAGAAAACTGCTTAGGTTTTCGGCAAAATCTTCAAATACCTGTTTAGCAACCAGGTCCATATCGGCGATGAAAGCAAGTTCCTTTACGTTTTTTACTGATTTCCCTGATAGTTCATGGTATCGCTTTACAAATCCCCGGGTTGATAAATAGTCATCTGCGATGGTTTCCTTAAATGGTAAACTGCCCAAATTCAAATCGGTTATTTCGTCGTCAATAAAATATGCCGACCCAAAACCTGTTCCAAGGGTAACACCCATTACACTATTATATCCCCTTCCTGCTCCTGCAAAGCATTCGCCGGCAACAGTGGCTTCGGCATCGTTTCTGAATTTAATACGTTTATGGTGTATTTGCAGTGTGTTGGCGAGGTGCAATTTAATGTTAATGCCGTAGATAGATTCGTATTTGTTGAGCCCCTTGATATACGAAATTCCATTGTGGTAATCAAAAGGGCCGGGCATAGCCAGCGACAGACCTGATATATGAACATTGGCCGTTTCTAAAACCTGTTTTAATATATTGCTCCAGGCAAATAAAATATCCACCGCCGAACCCTGGCTATTGATATCAATCCTTACCTGGCTTTGTTCAATAATCGTATTTGTTTTATAATTACATATTGCTGCCGTTATATGTGAGCCGCCAATATCCGCGCTTAAAATATATGGTGTAAATACGTTTTCAATTGACATGTCGCGGTTTGGTGTTACTGTAAAACTCATTATTGATTATGCTCATTTATATAGGATCTGTTAATTAATTTCACATATATTCTTTATCAAATAGAAAATCAATAAGTCTGCTTTAAGCTTTGTGCATTCTGCTTTTAGCTTCTATTTAATTTCTTCTATATGCATTGCCTCGCCTCCTGATGGTTGCAGGTTAATGTTTAAGACTGATTTGCTGCTAACCACACTGTTGCTAACCCGCACATGCGTAGCTGTAGCCACGGCGGCATCATCACTATATATTTGGGCCCGATATTTTTTGCCCGGCTCCAGGAAAGTGAGCGCCACTTTCAAAGTCCTTGCTTCGTTATTGGTAATGGTACCCACAAACCATTCAGGTCCTTTGCGCCTGGCGGTAGTAATATACTCCCCCGGCTTACCTTGTATTACGCTTGTTTCGTCCCAACTGGTTGGAATATTGTCCCAAAATTCCAGTTCGGGCTCGTTATGCTCTGCCGATGGCTTATCATACCAGTAAAGCGTTTGCAGGGGGCTGTAATAAATGGCGGCCAATGCCAACTGATGGGCATGGGTGGTTTTGATACGTTTATCAAAATAACAAATGGTATAATCGGCGGGCCCGGCTATATAGCGGGTAAAAGGCAATATGGTATTGTGGGTTGCATCGGGCATTTCTTCGTTGCCGCGTACCCCTTCGGCTGTCATCAGGTTGGGCCAGGTACGTTGCTCGCCGGTAAGACGCCAGTCGTCATGAATGTTAACCATTATATGGCTGGCTGCCGCCTGCTGTATGGCTTTCTCCACCCAGGTAGTCCAACGGTGCGAGCCCACCTGTACAAAGCCGAATTTTACGCCTTTTATCCCCCACTTACTATATACAGCAAAGAGGCTGTCGCTTTGCGCCATTAATGCTTGCTGGTTTACATATAACCATACTCCCACGCCTTTATCCTTGCCATATTGAATAATACCCGGCAAATCAAAATCGGGTATAGCCACCTTTGTCGCGTCAGAATTAAAGCTGAATGCCGGCCCATACCATTTCCAGTCAAATAGTATGTATTGCAGCTTATGTTTTACAGCAAAATCGATATTAGCTTTGGCATCGGCGGTGGTTTGGGTCATCACACGCATAATTTTGCCTGGTTTTATCCAATCGGTATTTGTTATTTTAGATGGTTCATTCAGGTTAAGCATCATATAATTATGCGCTATCAAATCGCCCGGAGTTGTGGCCACCATGATCACGCGCCAGGGCGTACCAACTGGGGATACAAGTTGCGCCCCGCCAAACATAGAAGTTACAATAGTATTTGGATTATCATCGCTTAATTTGAATTTGGTACGGGCGTAATCAACTAACTGCGCTTCGCAAAGCGTAGCAAACAGTCCGTTGGGCAGTTCTAATGTAAGCGGGCGTTCGCTTTCTCCGGGCCAGCTGGCCAGCGGCAGTTTGTAATAAGGCGCCTGCGCCCAATTGGCAAACCAGGCCTGGGTGCCGGCGGGTAAATTAAACTCGGTATTTTCGGCTGTGATATTATAATACGTTCCTTTTTCATTTTCGGGAAAATAGTAGCGAATGGCGACGCCTTCATCATAAGCCCGAACCTGTACCTGCATCACATACGTTGGGTTATCATCCTTCACCAGGGTGATATCGGCAGCATTATAATTATCCCTTACCTGGCTGCGTTCGCCATTCACGGGGATCCAGGCTGTATCATGGGTGGCGGTTTTTATATCCTGTATCACCAGGTTTTCGCACCAGTTTTTATGTTGATCTACTTTCAGCGCCATCGCTTTTTCTGACAGCTGGTTATCCAGCTGAATATCCAGCACCGACTCGCCTATAACCTGTTTATCCTGGTAAGTTACCTGGTAATACATGGTCCGCCTATTATTGGCCGACTGTCTCTGATAAAACTTCAAAGTGAGTTTTTTATCAGGCGATTGAATTACCAGGGGAGCGCCCGTCGCCGTGTTTTGCGCTTTGGCAGCAAATGTGATAAATGAAACTACAGTTAATATAAAATATCTCATTTAGTGCGATTTATGTTGAGGGTGAGCAGGTTTGACATGTTGTAATTTATCCAATCTTAACAAGGCTTCCAAATAATAGTAATCGGCATAAATAATTGATGCATCAATTTCTGTTCCGGCGGGGTGATGCCCGGTAGCATGCAATAAAAAAGCGTCATTTACATTATGGCTCTGGTAAGCCGGGGAAGAAAGTGTTTGCAGCATAGCCTCGGCCTTCTGCCGGTAAATTTGCGCCCTCCTGTTATCTTTTACAAAAGTGGATAGCTCCAGCAATGCCGAAGCCGTTACACATGCAGCCGACGCATCTTTAGCAGTATTGGGTATAGCAGGATCATCAAAATCCCAGTAGGGGATTAAATCGGCCGGTAAGCGGCTTAAATACACATCGGCTACTTTTTGCGCAAAGTTTAAAAACTCCGCTTTCCCTGTTTCGCGGTAGCACATGGTAAACCCATATATAGCCCAGGATTGCCCCCTGGCCCACATACTGTTATCTGCATAACCCTGGTGAGTTATCCCTTTTATCTTTTTCCCGGTAATGGTATCATATACCACCACGTGGTAAGAAGTATAATCGGGCCTGAAATGATTGTGCATGGTAGTTTCGGCATGCTTAACCGCGATATCATATAGATGCCTGCTGCCGCCATTTTTTGAGGCCCAGAATAACAGCTCGAGGTTAATCATGTTATCGATAATGGTATTGTGGGGCCAGCCCATTTTTTTAACCATTGGCGGCCACGATAAAATAGTACCCACTTTGGGATTAAATAAGGTGGCTAATGAATCTGCCGATTTTAATATAACCTGTTTATACGCTGAGTCTCTCGTTAACCGGTACCCGTTGCCAAAGCTGTTAAACATCATGAAGCCCAAATCATGGTCGAAACCACTATGTTGAGAAATTGGCGTTAATTCCCTTGTGAATTTATCAGCAGCTGTTTTCCATTTTTCATCATGGGTCCCTTCGTATAAGTACCACAATATGCCGGGCCAGAAACCGCTGCACCAATCCTGATAACTTACGTATCGCCAACTGGTTTTGTCCTTGTCTATATTACGGGGCAGGTTGTTGCCATTTGCCGGAATAGCGTTTAGCGTTTTTTGGGCTTGTGCCGCGCAATAATTTATGTTGGCCCGTACCTCCAAACCTTTTTGAGCATGTGCGGATAACCCCATACATAAAATCATCAAAAAGGCTACATTTTTGCTTATTTTTTTGATATCAAAATCAACTTTTTGGTATTTTATTTCCATAAATGCTACAAATATTTTCACTTTATATGATCCTTTTCGCAGATGCGTGTTTTGTGAATTATAAACCGGAGGCTCAATAACTACAAAAGGCATTTTACCACATGCGTAAAACACATCCGGAAAATTCATTTATAATTGAGTTCCGAAAGTAGGTCAAAACAGGAACTCCCAAGGGGGTTCAGTAGGCCAAATAAGGGGGAGAAGAAGTCAATTTGACCAAAAAAGGAACATATTTTTAACTAATACCAAAATTGAGGCCCGGTTTAAGCAAAAACGGCATAAGCTAAGCTCATACCGTTCCTGTTTACTTTGATTGGAAAATAGTTTCCTGCTTTTACCTGATGTCAAGGGCGTGGTCGGCTTTTACATCTTCTCCGCTCCAGATCTTAACTGCCGTCCATTTGAGGGGTGGCCCGCTCCAGAATTCGTCGGTTTCGGGTAAGCCAAGGGGTACAAAAATATTACTGCAGATGTATAAGCTGCCGGTAGTAATATAAAAATCGGCCAGGCCGGGTTGCTTGCCGTAAAGGCCAATGTTGAGCCATCCATCCGCAGTAAATGTAGCTGGCGACTCCAGCGTTTTTTTGATAACAGCGGTTAAAGCGCAACGCACCTGTGCCGGTGGCAACGATGCGGGGAGCTGTTTAATATAGGCCATATTGGCCAAATGATGAAAAGCCCCTGCCCGATAAACTATGGAGCGACCGGTTGCCGGGTAACTGCCATCAGCATTAATTAAGCGTTCCAATATTTCGGCGTAGCGTTGGCCTATGGCTTTTACCCGCTCCTGCTCGTGTTGATAGTTTTTCTTTTTTTCGGCCTGCACCTGTAACATGGTGGCTAAATTGGGTTGTATCACAATGCTGTTGTAGTAATCCAGATGAAAGGTCATCCCATCCGAAAACAGGCCATCGCCAACATACCAGTGCTGGGTAAATTCGCGGATGCCGTATTCGGTTCGTACAGGGTCGTCCCCTAAATCGTATTTACAAAAGAAAGCCTCTATCATCCCCGAAAACAGGATCCAGTTTGAGTAAACCGGCACCGTATTACGGGTTATCTTCATCGCATCAACCACCTGTTTTTTTACATTATCGTCCAGGTGTTCCCATAACCATGGGCTCCTGACAAGTGCAAAGGCTACGTACGATGCATCAACCAAAGGCTGCCCGCCATTCCATTGCAAATAATCTTTAGCCTGCGGATTAACCGCGTTGGCTATCGCCTTTAATGCCCATGCGCGGTACTGGCTGCGTAATTTCACCTCGGCGGCATCACCCCCTTCCAGGTTAACCCAGGGTGCAATTCCGCTTAAGGTACGGCCAAACGCCTCAAGGTAAGCTACTTTTGAACGTCCTTCTTTATTATCTATATGATCAGATAAACTCACCGGCATGTTTTGCTTCAGCTTATCTTCGGCCAGGTTTGATATTACTGGCCGGGCTATTTTGTCCATATAAGCCAGCCACAGTTTCCTGTCGGCAAGGCCGTTTGATATATTTTTTTGCGCCCACAGATTAAGCGTCAGCAACATTGTGCAAAGCAAAAACAGTAATTTTTTCATAGCAGTTATTTTTTAGGTCAAAGGCGTATTCAGTACCTCAATCCACCTATCTCATTATTTATTAAAATTTTTATACCGGTTTAATGCTTCTATAAAATAGTAATCGGCATAGGTAAGCGGAACATCTACTTCTGAGTTTGCAGGCAAACTACCTACGCTATGTTTCAAAATAAAGCCGCCATTGGTACCTGAGGCAGCCCGATATGTTCCAGCCGATAAATTACGAATAATGGTTTCGCCGGTTGTAAAATATAGCTGGCCCTGCTTTTTACCCGCATAACGGCAAAGCTCCAGCAAAGCCGAAGCCATTACTGCCCCCGCCGAAGCATCGCGTAAAGCACCGGGAATATTAGGGGCATTGTAATCCCAATAGGGAATTTTATCTGCCGGTAAATTAGGATTGTTTAATATAAAACCGGCAATGTGATTGGCCTGCTCGAGGTATTTTTTATCCTTTGTTTCGCGGTACATTACGGTGTAGCCATATAATCCCCATGCCTGCCCACGTGCCCAGGCCGACTCATCAGCAAAACCCTGGGCGGTATGCTTTTGTTGAACATCGCCGGTTTGCGGGTTATAATTTACCACATGGTATGAGCTGTAATTTGCCCGGAAATGGTTTTTCATGGTGGTATTGGCATGTGTAACCGCTATTTTATAAAAACTACTGTCGCCCGTAACGCGGGTAGCCCAAAACAATAGTTCAAGGTTCATCATGTTATCGATAATTACCAGGTATTCGGGTTTGTTTGAATCCCATGATTTAATGCAGCCAACCCTGGGGTCGAACCGGGTAACTAAGGATTTTGCACTGTTGATGAGGATCTGTTTGTATTGCGGCTTGGGCTCAAATTTTTCGGCATTGCCAAAGCTACAATACATCATAAACCCCAAATCGTGCGTGGTTTTATTATATTGCTGGTTGGCAAGCACTTTCATTATGCGGTTAGCTTCGGCAAGTAATGCCTTATCGCCGGTTTGGTGGTACAGGTATAATAATGTACCGGGATAAAAGCCGCTGCACCACCAATCGGGCCCGCTTGTTTCAAACTTGCCGGTTTTAGGATAATAAGTTTTGGGGAATTTATTGGTATCGAGCTCGTTGGCTATCAGTTTATATTGGGCCACAGCAATTTTGTAATCGCTGCTGATGGTTTGCAGCAACTTTTTATTTGTTTTAAACCTAACCTGTTGCGCATTGGCCCCACAAAAAATCAGCAGCATGAGGCAACAGCTTAATGTATTTTTAATTTTCATATTCTTCTGTTTTAATTACCGGCCGGTTTCCATTCCAGCACTTGTACCGGCTGGGCTGTAATATTGGCCTGCCCTTCACCATCCACCTGTACTACTTTTTGTATAAACAGGTTAAGTATCTTTTTATCTTTCCATAGTTCGGTGTCATAAGTTGGTTCCCAGGCGCCGACGGTAAAGGCCGACAAATCACTAACCGTCCACTTATTTGCGGCCAGGTTACCGGTAAGCGCGACAGAAACTTTATCTCCCCGCTCTATATCCCTGAATATTAGGGCCGCGGCCATGTTTTTACCCTGTTTCCAGGCAATAACCTGCGGACGTGATATGGGGATGCTTTTTGTGCCCATTCCACTTAAACTAAAAGGGGTTTTGCGAAAATTGAGGTTGCTATTGGCCCACCGGCCATTATTTTTATAGATAATATGGTATTGCGGAACCGTCTGCCCCTCCTCGCGCCAGTAGCTGGCTATAAATGGATTGCCATCGTCGTCAATAACCATGGATGTTTGATTAATAAGCTCGCTCTTTTGTGGAATTTCGCAAGCGTGTTCGGCAGTTGCGGCGGTAATTGGCAAATTATATGTTTGCCCCGTTGATTGTTCCCAGGTTGTCCCGCCATCTTTTGATAGCGCATAGCACATATCGTGGTTACTGGCCACATCGGGGCTTTCGCGCCATACCCATGACAAGTGTATAAATCCTTTTTTATCAATGGCCATTTGCCAATAAGCATTTCGTTTACCTTCGCCATCAATAAGGTTACTTTGCACATTTACCCATTTTTTGGTTGCTGCCAGGTACCGGTTAATAACCAGGTTGCCATTGCCGGATGCCCCATTCCTGTAAAGAAATAACAAATCGCCTTTGGGCAGCCTGTAAAATTCAGGGTAGCTTACACGGTTTTCAGCAATGCCGGTCATTGATTTTTTTGCCGATAAAGCAAGACTGCCGGGCGCAATGCCCACGGCATAGTTTAATGGCTCATTATGCAAGCCCCAGGCCACATGCAGGTATCCTTCCCCGTCAACCATAATGCTGATGGTTTTATGGGCATCGGCAGCATCGCCTTTGTAGGCTGTGGCAGCAACCTGCCATTCATTTGACCCGCTTTTTCTTTTGGCCAGGGTTAATACCTGCTGCTGATCATAATAGGCGGCATACTGCTCGCCTTTAAAAGTAACCAGCGAGTTTTTGCGAAAAATAACTGTATTCACCGAGTTATTAGCCCATCCGGGGCCGATGGTGCTAACTTTTACGGGGTAAGTTTGCGCACCTGAATGCAGAAAGCTACCTATCAGTAAAACTATAAACAGGGAATGTTTGAGGCGGTTAAAAAGCATAAGTAGTAAAGTGTGTGGCAATATACACTGCCACACACTATGAATTATATTAATAACCCGGATTTTGTTCTAAAACAGCATCCTTATTCAGTTGAATTTCTGATAAAGGAATAGGCAGCAGCAAATTTTTGGCTGCCAGGCCGGCTGTAGGGTGCTGAACGTCATTGGAGTTGAGGCGCAGCGCGCGGTCAACCAGGGTACCGGTGCGCATCAGTGTCATCCTCCGGTTTTCCTCGCCAATCAATTCACGGGCACGTTCGTCAAGTACAAAATCGATGGTCATTTGGCCGGAAGTAACTTGCGGCGCCTGCGCTCTCGTACGCAAAACGTTTATGGTATTTGCAGCCTCGGTGGTTTTACCCTGTTTTACCTGTGCTTCAGCAAGCAGCAGATAGGTTTCGCCTAACCGCATCATCATAAAATCTTTGATCATGGCATAGCCAAAAGTATCATTCGGGTCAAATGCTCCCCATTTGGTTATGCTTGGGCATATTTTATATAAGGTGTCAGGGCCGGTAAATGGTACTTGCTTGCCATAGTTGGCGGCAGCGGGGTTGTTGATATAATAACGCCTTCTGATACTGTACTGCGAGTTTCGTAAATCTCCAGCTGGATATAGGCCGTACAACACCCAATTACTTAACCTTAACCGGGCAATGCTACGCCCGCCAAGCGAGTCGCAAATTACCATGCCGCTGATATTGTAATAGGCCGCTCCCCATACACGGCGTTGCTGGGCATTATCTGTATTACCACCAACTACCGAATTTGGATTTTCCTGCTCAATAACCCATATGGCTTCTGAGTTACCCTGGCTGCGCCGCTGGTTACCGTAAACAAACATATCTGAGTAATAATCGCCGGCTCCGCTTGCCCTTACACCGTAACGGCTGCTTATCAAGCTAAATTTACCACTGCTGATAACTGCCTGCGCCTGTTGCTCGGCCAAGTCGTTTTTACCCATGCGCAGGTAAGCCTCGGCCAAAAGCTGCATGGCCATGTATTTATTGGCCCTATCTACAGGTTTGCCTTGCACGTTTAGTTTAGATGTACCTGCATTCAAATCAGACAGGTTTGCACTTGCAAACGTAAGATCGCTTATAATAAGATTGTTGACCTGATCAAGTGGGGCACGTACAAAATCTGTTTTAAAGGTTGTAACGGGGCTGGTTACTAACGGCACTTTGCCAAACAAGGTAGCCAGGCTATTGTAGGCGTACGCTCTGAAAAACTTGGCTTCGGCATCTATCATATTTTTGCCCTTGGCGGTAAGTTTAGTATTTGATGGATCTTCAACAGCCTTGATGATAATGTTGGCGTTGTTAATTAACGCGTAATATTTACCCCAGATATATGAAGCTGCCCCATCTGTTGGTGTAAGCTGCGCGTAATTATAATACGGCACTTCAATGCCTTGCTGGTTTGCTGTAGCATTGGCCACATCGGTGCCTACCTGCCAAACGCTTGGCCAGCCCTGGGCGCCTGAATAGGTTAAAATGGTGCTTTCGTAGTTATAAAGGCCTACGGCGGCGGCTTCGAAGCCCAATGAATCGTTAAGCGTTAGCGGGGTGTATGAGGAGTAAGGCTTTTCGGCCAGGTATGACTTTTTACAGGATGCAAATGCGATAATAAGCACTGATACAGAAGCCACTATAATTGAATACTTTTTCATATCGTTATCTTTTATCAGTTTATTTTAATGAGATGTTGGCACCAAAAACAAATGTGCGGGTAGTTGGATAGTTGTTTGTCCAATCGCCGGATCCCCTGGTCGAATAATTATTTTCAGGATCCCAGCCAATCCACTTGGTAAAAGTGTGCAGGTTGCGGCCGCTTACATAAAACGTTAAGCCGTTGATGTGCGCTTTATCTAACAGTACCTGCGGTACAACATAGCTAAATGTTACATCCTTAATACGGGTGTAGCTGGCATCGCGCGGATAGCCGTAGCCCCGGGTGTTGGTATAAGATAAAGACTGGAACGAATTGTTGCCGTTTGATGGTGTCCAGTATTCTATGGCCGCCGGTGTATTCCTCCTGCCCGATTCATCAGCATAGTTTAAATCGGCATTGTTTTTAAGCATGCCTTGTGCTGTTTGTATAAATATGCTCAGGTTAAACTGCTTATAGTGAAAGGTATTGGTAATACCGCCTGTCCATTTTGGCGTTGTTTGCCCCTGGATAACCCTGTCATCGGCAGTAATTTTGCCATCGCCATTTGTATCGGCAAATTTCAGGTCGCCTGGTTTTGCTCCCGGATCTTGTTTGGAGGCATCCTCGCCTGTTTGCCAAACGCCTGTCATTTTGTAATCATATATTACGCTGATGGGCTTACCTATAAACCACCGGTTACCAATATCGTCTTTACCATCGCCATAAAGGCTCACAATTTTATTCCTGTTTATGGCGTATACGATGTTTGACTCCCACCGGAAATCCCGGCCATCAATATTTTTTGTACTCAGCGTAACCTCGATACCCTTGTTGGCCACCTTTCCTATGTTATCCCATACTTTTGAATAACCGGTAATTAGCGGTAGTCCCCGTTGAAGCAGTAAACCGTAGGTACGGGTTTTATATGCATCAACAGAACCATTAATACGGCTATTGAACAGGGAAAAATCGGCGCCTAAATTTGTTCCGACAGTTGTTTCCCAATGCAAATTGGCATTACCAAGGTTACTGGCTTGTACACCTATTGTACTTACACCGTTGAAAGGAGACCTTACCGCCCCATCTGTTGTAATAGTTTGATAAATGCCTACCGCTTCGTTACCGGTTTTTCCGTATGAAGCCCTAAGTTTTAAGTTATTCACGATCTTTGAATCTTTCAGAAAGTTTTCCTGGCTAATATTCCAGCCCAGCGCTGCTGATGGAAATACACCGTATTTGGTAGTATTAGCGCCAAAAACCGACGAACCATCCCGGCGGGCGGTAACAGTGAACAGGTAACGGCTGTTATATGAATAATTGACACGGGCCATCTGCGAATTAAGCGCATACCTGTCTGAATATGACGACGACGTTTGTGTTGCACCGGCGCCAATGTTGTTAAATGAAAGTTCGTCGTTCACAAAACCTGTAGCCGAAGCGGTTGATGTAAAATACCTACGGCGTTGTGCACTGTATAAGCCCGTAAAATCAAAGTGATGCTTGCCAATGTCCCTGTTATAGTACAACAGATTTTCAATTGTATAGGCTGTTGTTTCGGAGCTTGCAGCGCTGGCCGACCCCAAAGGTGTATTTGCCAAACGGCCGCTATAGCTATCAACACGGGTTGGCAAATAGGTGTAGCCGGCATTTAACCGGTATTTCAGCCCTTTAAGTACGCCGCCAAATTTAATCTCGGCATAGCCGTTACCATTTAAATTTACGCTGCGGTTCACCTGGTCGGTAGTTAAGCCCAATAAGGGATTGGTATACAACAACTCAGGTGCCATAGGGTAAATGGTATAAGTACCATCTGCATTATATAAATTACCATAAGGGCTCATGGCAGTAGCGAATAACAGGTTGGCCCGGCCTCCGTCATAATTATTGTTCGAGAGGAAGGATGACATACCAACGGTTAAAAAATTGGTAACGTTAACGTCCAGGTTTGATCGGATGCTTACCCGGTTATACTGGTAACCTTTTACCACACCTTTCTGCTTCATGTAATCGCCGGATATAAAATATTTAACATCGGGGCTACCACCAGAAACGCTCAGGTTATGATCCTGCATTACCCCTTGCTGGGTAGCTTCTTTCACCCAATCAATGGTTTTACCGGCCTTGTAATTGGGCAGTTCGGAGCTATTGGGCACAGGGCTGGTTTGCGTTTGGCCCGTTTGCGAAAGATAATCGGCATATTTTTGAATAAAAGATGCCGGGTCGCGCGGCTCCAGGATATGTGCAAGGTTTTCTATACCTGCATAACCGCTATAACGGATAACGGGTTTGCCGCTGTTCCCTCGTTTGGTAGTAATCAGGATAACCCCGTTGGAGCCATTGGTTCCGTAGATGGCCACTGCCGATGCATCTTTTAATATTTCCATCGAAGCGATATCATTAGGATTGATATCGTTAAGCGAACCGCCGGTTTTACTCAGCGGGATACCGTCTACCACCACATACGGGCCGGTACCTGCACTGATGGAGTTTTGCCCTCTTACTATTGACCCCGGTACTGCCCCTGGTACAGATGATGTATTGGTTATGGTAACCCCTGCTACAGCGCCTTCTAAAGCTTGCAGTATGTTGGTAACCGGCAACTCCGATAAACGGGACTTGGGTACTGATGCAACAGCGCCTGTGATATCCGACCGTTTTTGGGTACCGTAGCCAACCACAACCACCTCGGTTAAATCCCGGGATGCCGGCTCTAAAGAGACATTTATCAGCGACTCGTTATTGATAAGCCTTTTTACAGTTTTATAACCAATAAACGAGAATACCAAAGTTTGCCCTGCATTAGCCTTAATGGTATACTTACCATTATAATCGGTTGACGTGGCATTGGCTATACCCTCAACGGCTACAGTAACACCTGGCAAAGGTTCGCCTTTTTCGTCTTTAACGGTACCGGTAACAGTTATCAATGCATTCTCAGCTACCTGGCTGTCTTTCTCTTTAATAACAATGGTGTTATTGCTGATGGTATAGGAAAGCGGCTGATCATGAAATACCTTATCGAGGATAACATCGATAGAAGCATTACGAACATGAATGTTAACCGGCCTGGTATCCTTCATCATACCTTCGGTATAAATAAAGTTGTAGCCGCTTTGCTTCCTGATCTCTTTAAAGAGTTTTTTCAAAGGCGCGTTGGTTGCCGAAAGATTAATGTTTTGCGCATACGATGAAGCGCTGACATGCATAATAGCGACAAAAAAAAGGAGTACAGTTATTTTCACAACTAATAATAACTTTTGAGGTATGCATAGTTTGGGCATACCTATGTTAAAAGTAGATATTTTCATACTTTTGAATAGTTTGGGTTAAAACAAGATTTATTGACAATAATTTTTTCTATGCGCCGGAATGGCGGACAGATTAACGGGTTAACTCAAATTTTTGGCGTGGAAGTGGTGGTACACTTTCACGTTTTTTTTAAGCCCCCGTTTTCAAGGTTACGTTCGTAGTTTTCTTTTCATTTTTTCTCGGTTTTTTAGATTATAATATTGGTTGTTTATTGGCTTGGTTATAATTTATTCTGATACGATTATTTTTTTACCCAATGTTTTAAAATGCACTTTCCGGGTAAGCTGCAAGGTGTTCAGCACTTCAGAAACATTGCTGAACCTGGATACCGAGCCGCTGAATTTGTCGGTTGGTAAGGTACCCGCGTATGCCACATCTACATCATACCACCTGGATACCATCCGCATAATTTGCTGTATATCATTGCTTTCAAATACAAACAATCCGTTTTTCCAGGCAGTGGCCTCATCTACATCAACCTCACTTACATTAAATGCAAGCGCATTTAAAAAAGCCTGCTGGCCCGGCTGTAAAATCCGGGTTTGATTTTTAGCGGTTGATGTTACTTTTACCTTCCCTTCAAGCAGGGTGGTTTTAACAGCCGGCTCATCATCATAGGTATTGATATTGAAATGCGTGCCCAACACCTCCACAATTTGCGATTTACTGTAAACCCTGAACGGCTTGGCGGCATTATGCGCCACTTCAAAATAAGCCTCGCCGGTAAGCTCAACTTTACGCTCGGCGCCGCTAAATGTGGTTGGATAGGTTAACGAAGAAGCTGCATTTAACAACACCCGGCTGCCATCGGGCAAAACAACCCAATACTGGCCGCCGCGGGGCGTAGTCATGGTGTTATACGCAGCTAATTTTGCATCATCAGATCCCGATTTTTCGGACGAATCATAAACTATTCTTCCATCGGCTGTTTTATTGATGGCTACCGCGCCCTGTACAGCAAGGGTGCCGTTGCGGGCGCCGGTTAAAGTAATCTGTTTGCCATTGGCCAGGGTAAGTATGGCTTTATTGCCGCCCGGCAAAATATCATTTTTAGGAGTAGACTGATAGACAAGCGGTTTAGGGGCCTGGTTATTTTTAATAAACAGGTATGCGCCAAATGAAACAAAAACAAGGATGGCAGCAGCCGAAGCAATGGAGTACCATTTTTTAAAGTGCCGGATTTTGGCAGTTTCGGGAATTTCATTAACTATCCTGTTCCATATCAACTCCTCTTCCATTAACGGATCGGCCGGCCCTTCGGCTACAGGCTGCTTATCGGCTTCGTGCAAATACCAGTTATCCAGCATTTGGTGTTCTTCGGGCGTGCAGTTGCCGAGTTGATACTTATTTAATAGTTCCTGTGCTTGTTCCCTGGTCATGGTTTATTGGCTGTTATTAGTAAAACGGCCAGCAAGAGGGGAAGTAGTAGATGAAATTAAAAAAAATTGAAAATTTATAATCCTGACAATATTAAAACGATTGCCGAAAGGTGGTGGAGTTTAGGCCTGATTATCCTGATAGCGTTGCTGATTTGCTTTTTAACGGTTTTGTCGGATATATTCAATTCATCAGCAATTTCTTTATAGGTAAAGTGCTGATGTATGCGCATTTCAAATATCTGCCTCATTTTGAGGGGAAGCTGCGCAATTTCTTTTTCCAGCGCTTCCATTATTTCTTTTTCCTCTATCCGCTCCAGTGTCTGGTTGCTGTTTGCTTCGGCAAAGGCCGCTAACGAATCCAGGTAATCCAACCGTACCCGCTTGCGTGCTACCAGGTCAAGCACCTTGTTTTTAGTCGATATAAAAAGATACCCGGCTAAATTAGCGTCTGAGCTTATGCATTCCCTTTTCAGCCATAATGAAGTGAAAGTTTCCTGTATAATATCCCTGGCGTCGTCTTCGTCCCGGAGCATTTTCAGCGCATGCATATACATCACTGTCCAGTACCGCTTATAAATTTCGGCAAAGGCCTCCCTGTCGTCGTTTTTTAACAACGCTATCAACTCCTGGTCAATAAGCATCCGTTTTAGGGGCATAACTGGTTTAATTAACGAATGTAATGCATTTTTTATAAAAATTGCAATACATGTAAACCATCATGGTGTTCACGGGTGTAATTCAAATTGTCGCTACGCGGCTAACTTTGTCAAAGCCGCTTTTTGCGCAGCGAGTTTAATATTTCTGATGACTTTGCTCCATTGGCGACTGCCTTTAATTGCCCCAAGGTTCAACACATTTGGTTCTACATAAAATTATAAGTTAACTGCGACAATTTGAATTGCACCCGTGTTGGAAGCTTCAGGAAATTTTATCCCAGCTTAAACCGGCATTTTTTGTTTCGAAGGCATGGTGCAGCACCTGGTTTTCGGGCAGGGCCAACTGGGGGTCTTTGGCGAAGATCTGCTCCACCGTTTTGCGGGCTTTAAACAACAGCTCCTGGTCGGTAGCCAGGTTGGCAACCTTCAGGTCGAGCACACCGCTTTGCTGGGTACCGTCCAGGTTGCCGGGGCCGCGCAGCTGCAGGTCGATCTCCGAGATCTCGAAACCGTTATTGGTTTTCACCATGGTATCCAGGCGAATTTTGCCGTCGTGGCTCAGCTTGTGGCTGCTCATCAAAATACAGTACGATTGTTCGGCCCCGCGCCCTACCCTGCCGCGCAACTGGTGCAGTTGCGACAGGCCGAACCGCTCGGCATTTTCAATGATCATCACCGAGGCATTGGGCACATTCACCCCAACCTCTATCACGGTGGTGGCTACCATAATTTGTGTTTGCCCTTTGATGAAGCGCTGCATCTCAAACTCCTTATCGGCAGGCTTTAATTTGCCATGCACTATGCTGATCTTATATTCGGGCAATGGAAACTCGCGCGACATGATGGCGATGCCTTCCTCCAGGTTTTTAAGGTCGAGTTTCTCGCTTTCCTTAATCAGCGGGTACACAATATAAATTTGCCGCCCCAGGGCAATTTCCTTTTTCATAAAACCAAATACCCGCAGCCGTTGGTTATCAAAAAAGTGCAGGGTTTGAATGGGCTTACGGCCGGCGGGCAGTTCATCAATTACCGATACATCCAGGTCGCCGTACAAAGTCATGGCCAGGGTGCGGGGAATGGGCGTTGCCGTCATCACCAGGATGTGGGGCGGCACAATGTTCTTTCGCCAAAGTTTGGCCCTTTGCTCTACACCAAAGCGGTGCTGCTCGTCAATCACTACAAAGCCCAGGTTTTTAAACTGCACTTTATCCTCTATCAGGGCGTGGGTGCCTATCAGTATTTTCAGGTCGCCGCTTTCCAGTTTCTGGTGCAGCACTTTGCGGTCTTTTTGTTTGGTCGATCCGGTGAGCAGGGCCACCTCGATAAAACCATTGCCAACCAGGTTGCTGATGGTTTGGTAATGCTGGCTGGCCAATATTTCGGTAGGCGCCATAATACAGGTTTGGAAGCCATTATCAATAGCTATCAGCATGGCCATTAAGGCTACCACGGTTTTGCCGCTGCCCACATCGCCCTGTAGCAGGCGGTTCATTTGTACGCCGCGCTGGGTATCCTGCCTTATCTCTTTTAAAACCCGCTTTTGCGCCGTAGTTAGTTCGAAAGGTAATTTATGGTGATAAAAATCATTAAAGTAATGGCCTACGGTACTAAATACATTCCCCTTAAACTTTTGGGTATGCAGCATTTTATTACGCAGGAGTTTAAGCTGCAGCAAAAACAGCTCTTCAAACTTCAGCCGGTGCAAAGCTTCGTTCAGCAAATTGGCATCGGCCGGAAAGTGGATATTGCGGTAAGCTTCGGCCCGGCCAATAAGTTTAAAATGCTGGATGATATACAAAGGCAGGTTTTCTTTAATATCCTTTGCATGCAGGCCAAGCAAAACGGCGGTAAGCTTTTGAATGCCCTTGCTATCCAGCTGAAACTGTTTAAGTTTTTCGGTCGAGCTGTAAACCGGCTGCAAAGTGGCATTCCCCTGGCGCTGCATATTGGCCGGCGAATAGGTTTCCATTTCGGGGTGCGCCATCTGCGCCTGGCCGTTAAACGAGCCCGCTTTACCAAAAACAATGTATACGGTACCGGGTACAATGGTTTTCTCTATCCAGTTGATGCCTTTAAACCAAACCAGCTCCAGCGTACCGGTATCGTCGCGGGTTTGCACCACCAGGCGGCGGGTATGCTTTTCGCCAATAATTTGTTTGCTGATAACGCGGGCCAAAACCTGTACATAAGGCAAATCGGGATTGATATCCTTTACCTTATAAAATTTAGTCCGGTCGATATACCTGAAAGGGAAATGGCGCAGCAGGTCCTCGAACGTGGCCAGGCCCAATTCTTTTTTCAACACCTCGGCCCGGGTTTGGCCCGCACCTTTTAAGTATGTAAGTGGTGTTTGAAAAGGATCCATAAGCCTCACCTAAATCCTCTCCAAAGGAGAGGACTTTTGATTTGCGTGTTTGTTAAACCATGTGTTATAATCGTCATCCTTAATATCTCTCCATCACAAAGGATTATGTCATTGCGAGGAACGAAGCAATCTCCTGCTTTTCAGGGCGGATTTGCACACTTCGCGATTGCTTCGTTCCTCGCAATGACATATAGTTGCTCCTCCCTCTCCTTTGGAGAGGGCCGGGTTGAGGCTTATTTTACCGCAATAACCGAGATCTCTACATTAACACCTTTTGGCAAGGCCGACACCTGCACGGTTTCGCGGGCGGGGAAGTTAGTTGTAAAATAGGTGCCGTATACTTCGTTTACCTGGCCAAAATTGCCCAGGTCGGTTAAAAAGATGCTGGTTTTTACCACGTTGGCAAAGCCGATGCCTGCTTCGGTTAAAATGGCTTTAATGTTTTCCATTACCAGTACGGCTTCATCTTTAATACCGCTGGTAACCAGTTCGCCGGTGGCCGGGTTAAGGGGGATCTGGCCAGATACAAATACAAAATTACCGGCAACAGTTGCCTGGCTGTACGGCCCGATAGGTGCGGGCGCGTTATTGGTGTTTATTATTTCCATCATTTTTTGAGTATGAACACTTGTATCAGCTTGTAGATAATGCCCGCTAAAAACATCAGGATGGCCAGTGCATTTATAAAATGCATAATGCGCAGGTTAATGTTGTTTGGCCTGGTGGGGTCTTTTTTTCTAAAGAAATACATAATACAAACTTAGTAAAAAAAAGAGCCTCACCCAACCCTCTCCAAAGGAGAGGGCTTTTGATTTGCGTGCATCGCTCCCGCGAGCTTTTAGCTCGTGGGTACCATGGTTGCAGCTTTCAGCTGCCCACGCCAAGCGGGTATAGATATCTTTACACCAGGTTGCCCAAGTGTTACGCTACGCTAACCTCGCGGGAGATTATTTTTGATGTATTCCTGCCTACATTCCGAGCAACTCATTGCAGGGCGTAAAAGATTTCTCACCCTTACCACCCTGTTCCCCACCCTTCAAGGGTTCGAAATGACAACTTTTTTTGAATAACCTTAGCGTTCCCTATATTAACCTTCCGGCGTTACCTTGCCCATCTCCTGCCGGTTACCAATTGTTGCGCCGGTGCTTGCAATTACCACCAAAACTACCGCTGCATATTCCTGTACAGAAAGATATTCTTTCAGGAATATCAACCCGCAGATGGCGCCAACGGCGGGCTCCATGCTCATGAGGATGCTGAATGTTTTGGTGGGAATATATTTAAGCCCGTACATCTCTAATGAAAACGGAACGGCGCTACAAAATAACGCCAACCCTACGGCCGGGATAATCATACTGCTTTTAAAGTTCATCATGCCGCCACCTGCGAAAGCAAATGGCAATGTTACCATTAATGCAAACAGCATACCTATAGTAACAGCCTGCCCACCATTTAACACCGCAGATACCTTGCGGCCCAACACAATATAGCCGGCCCAAAAGGCGCCGGCCAGCAAGGCCATGCCCGCACCAAACAAATCAATATTGGTGTTATTCCAGGGTGTCATCAATACAATTCCGCCTGCGGCCAGTAATACCCATAAAAATTCGATAGCGCGTTTTGAACTAAACACCACAAGCAGCAACGGCCCCATAAACTCAAGCGTAACCGCTATGCCTAATGGAATACGCGATAAGGCCAGGTAGTAAATTAAATTCATGGCCCCAAGGCACAACCCGTACGGAATAACCGCTTGCCATTGTACTTTTGTCAGGGTTTTTAACCCCGGCCGGTTTACGGCGAGCAACATCAGTACAGATAACCCAATCCGTAATGTGGCAGTAACTGAAGCACCGAGAGCTGGAAACAATCCCTTAGCTATAGCGGCCCCTATTTGAACACTTAATATCGAACCTAAAACAGCAAGTAATGGGCGTATGGGTATTTTGTTTTTTTGCATTGAACTGACCATGTATCAGCATAAAGGTAATTTAAACGAGCCGCTCAGCAAGCAAGCTTTTAAAAATGTGACAAGGAAATAGCTTTTAAACTAAAACCACGATAGGTGGCACCTACGGAGCCAAAGACCTCTTGGGTTGACTGTCTATAAACACGTGACTCCGCCGGAGTCCGGAATTATTTTTCAGGCTCCGCAGACGCCATCTAACTCTTTTGATTTTTGTGGCGATTTGAATATTTAATTACCGGCAAACGTGGATTTTGGGCCGGTTAACTTCTTTCTTTTCAAAAGTAAATAGATAACTGTTAAAATCACGATATAGGTTAAGATATCCTGCCAGAAATAGCTTAAACTGTAATTGACCCATGTGCTTCCGTTTTGAGAGGGTATTGAAACCGGTTTGAATATCATCGCCGAAATATCTATAAAATATGAAATTACCCATGAACCATATATAACCATTAAAGCACCTATTGATTTTCGAAGCTTTTTGAACCAAAGCAATTGAGGTAATAACATTTTGCAAATTATATCTACTACCACAAAAATCCCAATCGGCCAAAAAATCTTAGTAAAAAACAAAGTAGATCCCAAAAGCAGACATGTATTTATCGACCGAACCAAAATTTGTTTGTCAATTTTCCCTACAGGCAATTTAAAAAGGTAAATAGTAATAACTAACGGAGCCATCAGCGAGGTCCCATCGAAAATTGCTGCTATAATTGAATTTATGAAATAGTGTATTTCCATACATACTATATTTAACGTATCGGCTTCGGAAACACCGGCAAGCTCTCGTGCCCATCGCCATCTACCGATTGCACGGCAAAAAAGTAATTGTCCTTTGAGTACGCCAGCGTTGCCGTTGTATCAGTTACATAAAACTTGCGTTCCCAAAAGGCGCTGGTGGTTTCGCGCATTAGTATGTAGTAGCCTGCGGGCTTTTTGCCTGTGGCGGGCGCTTCCCAGGTAAGTTTGGTTTTGTTGGTGAGGTCGCTGGTTACAATGCCTACGTTTTGCGGGCGGGCAGGGGCCAATGCCAGGTTGGCCAGTACCGACAGGTTCATGCGGGCCACTTTTTGTACGTAGTTAAAATCGACAAAGTCGGGCAGGTCGCCGTAGTCTACGCTGTTTTCGGTGCGGATGTTCTGGTGCTGGCGGTTAAAGTCTTCGTTCATTTCGGTAAACCTTACTGCGGTAAAACCTTGTTCTAAAAACGGGAGGTGGTCGCCGCCGCGCAGGTAGCGGTCGCGGCGGTAAATGAGCTTTACATCCAGTTGATCAACATACCTTTCCCCGGTTTCCTTGGCATACCGGGCAAGCTCGCGCGACGGGCTATCATTTTCTCCGCCTAATGATTTCAACGCTGCCACCTGCTTATCGGTAGCATTGGTGGGGATGCCATCGCTGAACACCCTAACACTGCGGTTATCCTTCAAATCGGTTTCCATGCCATGGGTGTTGCCTACAATATCGTTGTTCAGCATGGCATCCACATTCCAGTTTTCGGCTTTGGCGCGTTTGGCCACATTGGCCGAGCCATAAAGTCCCTGCTCCTCGCCCACCACGGCCATAAAAATTATGGTGGCCGGGAATTGGCGCTTGGCCATCACCCTGGCCAGTTCCATCGAAAGCGCCGTGCCCGATGCATCATCATTGGCGCCGGGCTCTACCCCGTTGGCATCCATCACATCATTAATCCGCGAATCATAATGGCCCGATACCAGGTAAACGCGGGTATCTGTTGGGTCGGTACCCTTTAATATGGCCAGTACATTTTTCAACTTTACCGGCTTATCAATCCGTGTACCTTTTGGCTGGGTGAAGGTATCAAAAGCAACAGTCATCCGCCCGCCCGATTCCAGGGCATATTTTTCCATTTCGGCCTTTATCCAGTTTCGGGCGGCACCGCTGCCGGTGGTTTTGCTGGTGGTATCGCTCAGGGTATGCCTGCTTTTAAAGGTAACCAGTTTGCGAATAGTAGCTTCAATGTTTTTGGAGGATACCTCATCGGCCATTTGTTTAATCTGCGCATCGGGTTTGATGATGGTTTGGGCCGAGGTGATAGTAGTGATAAACAACAATAGGGTGATGGCGATGTATTTCATACGGCAATTTAGTTGTTTTTCTGCTGACACGAAATTGCACTCCTGTATTTTATTTTCAGGCCTTGATACAATTCAGCCCCAGTTTAAACAAACCTCTTGTCGTTTATTAGTTGGACCACATATCTCGAAATATCCTTTAATGGTAAAATCTTGTCTGCAGCATTTAGCAAAATTGCTTCTTTGGGCATCCCAAAAACAACACATGAGCTTTCATCCTGTGCTATGGTTTTGCCGCCTGCCTGCTTTATTTCAAGTAAGCCCCGGGCGCCATCGTCGCCCATACCCGTTAAAATTATCCCGATGCCGTTTTGCCCTGCATAGATAGCTGTAGAGCGGAACAATACATCCACAGCCGGGCGGTGCCGGTTTACCAGCGGACTATCGCTCAACTCAACATAATATTGCGACCCTCTTCTTTTTAGCAAAAGGTGGCGGTTGCCGGGCGCTATCAGCGCTGTGCCGGGCTTAACCAAGTCTCCGTCTTCTGCTTCCTTTACGGTAATTTTGCACAGGCTGTTCAAGCGGTCGGCAAACAGGCGGGTAAAGTTTTCGGGCATGTGCTGTACTATTACAATACCCGGAATATCAACAGGGAGCGGTTCCAGAAATGTCCTTATTGCTTCGGTGCCGCCGGTTGATGCGCCTACAGCAATTACTTTATCGCTAACGAAGCTTTGATTTTTAGGTTTTACAAAATGCAGCACGGCATCAGCCGATAATTTAGGCCCTACTGCAGGTTTTTCGGCAATAGATTTACGTGCGAGTTTGGTAAGCGCTGCCGATTTAACAATTTCGCAAATCCGGCTCCTGGCCTCACTGGTAAGTGCCTGCTCGTCAAACATTTCTTTTGTAAGCACCTCAACAGCGCCGTATTCTAATGCTTTCAGCGTTACTTCCATATCCCTCCCGGTGTGCCCGGTTATAATAATGACCGGAATTGGGTGCTGGGACATTATTTTTTTGAGAAAGGTAATCCCATCCATGCGGGGCATTTCCAAATCAAGGGTAATAACATCGGGCACCTGCATGGTCATTTTGCTTGCTGCAATATAGGGGTCGGCAGCGGTGGCCATAACCTCAATTGCCGGGTCGGCGCTTAAAGTTCGGCTCAGCAATTGCCTGAATATGGCAGAGTCGTCAACAATAAGAACTTTTACTTTATTCGTCATACTGATGAGGTGTTAGCCCTTGGTATCTATCTGTTGATCTGGAAAGCTTTGTTTAATATATTTGATCATTACCTTACCACTTTCCGAGTAAAATAAAACCTTCCGCCCGCGATATCCTCCAACATTATGGCTTAAAACCGGTATTTGCTCCTTTTTTAATACCTCAATAGCCAGCTCAATATTCCGTTCGCCAATATGGAATACGCCGTTAGGCGCACCTGTTTCGCAGCCCCCGAATACTTTGGCCTTTAAATTACTTTTGTTGCTGCCCAATGCCAGCATTTTATTAATAATAGCCGGTATGGCAATGTCGCCATATTTATTTGATGGGGCGCTTTCCCCATTCCAATGCGGCAGCATATAGTGGTTAATACTTCCAAATTCCAATACGGGGTCCCAAAGGGCAACTGCTACGCATGAGCCTAAAATAGTATCGACAATGTGAGGCTTTCTGCTCGCAAAAATCGACCCCGGGTATAAATAATATCTGTCCATTATAAAATAATAGTGACTGTTTATTTTTTTCTAAAAATATTGGGCCGTATTTGCGTTAATGGTAAATTCATATTCGACACGGATTCTGAATGGCCCAGGAACAGATACCCTCCGGGTTCCAATTTCGAACATAGCTTCAGGATCACTTTTTCCTGTGTTGGCCGGTCAAAATAAATCAAAACATTGCGGCAGAAAATGATATTGAAATTTGCTATAGGGCCAAAATCTTCATCGATAAAATTTAAACGGCCAAACTTCACTTTTTCCCGCAGCTGGGGTACAATGCGCACAGTTTTGTTATGCACATCCTTACTTTTAAGCAGGAACTGGCGTTTCAAAGCAATTGGTACAGGGGCCACTTTGTCTTCGGTATATACCGCCAATGCCGCAGCCTGCAAAACCCTGCTCGAAATATCGGTCCCCCAGATATTAAAGCTAAACCCCATATGTATTTCGGCAAACAGGCTTAAAACCATGGCCAATGTATAAGGCTCTTCGCCGGTAGAGCAGCCCGCGCTCCATACCTTAAAAGGTTTTGCGGAGGAATAATCGCGAAAAACCTCGGGCAATATGTTGTTTGATAAATAATCAAAATGAACAGATTCCCTGAAAAAGTCGGTTTTATTGGTAGTCACCACATCAATCATGTGAATAAGTTCAGAACGCTGGCCTTCGTTGCTGAATATAAACTCGCAATATTTTTTATATGATGGTATATTTAAAGTCCTGAGCCGTTTAAGCAATCGTCCCTCCAGCATTATTTTTTTTGATGGCGGCAACTTAATTCCATAATTGGTATATATGAATGTACTTAACCTGTTAAAGTCCAGGTCGGTCATTTTGGAATTATCAAAACTATCAATATTAAAATACACCATACGGGATAGCTCAAAACTTCATGTTAAAACTTTTCATAATCTGCATCAAGGCTATCCATGTTCAGGCTAACCCCGTTTGAGGATGATTTGTATTTTGGAAGATGGCTTACTTTGGCTGTATTCCTCCTGGGCCTTGTTAATGAGTTAGGCTGGGCAATTGACGCCTTGTATTTTGAGCCGTTTTCAAACCTGAAAAATGAAATAATTTCCTTTAGCTGATCGGCCTGGGATGAAAGCTCTTCGGCGCTGGCGGCCATCTCTTCGGAGGTTGCGGCATTTTGCTGGGTAACCTGGTTAAGCTGCTGTAAGGCGCTATTGATTTGCCCCGCACCTAAGTTCTGTTCAGAACTGGAAGCGTTAATTTCTTCAACCAGTTTGGCTGTATGCTGAATATTAGGCACAATTTCGCCCAGGAGCCTGCCCGATTTTTCGGCAATGGTAACGCTCGATTTTGAAAGCTCATTGATCTCTGTTGCGGCAACCTGCGATTTTTCTGCCAGTTTTCGTACTTCGGCGGCAACAACGGCAAAGCCTCGTCCCTGGTCGCCGGCCCGTGCGGCCTCAACGGCAGCGTTAAGCGCAAGTATGTTTGTTTGCCTGGCTATATCGCTTATAATGGTAATTTTCTCGGCAATCAGTTTCATCGAACTAACGGCTTCATTGACTGCAACGCTGCCATCCTGGGCATCGGCGGATGCCTTGATCGCTATTTTTTCTGTTTGATGGGCGTTATTGGTGTTTTGCTGTACACTTGCCACCATCTCTTCCATCGATGAGGAAACCTGTTCGGTAGCTGCAGCCTGTTCGGTAGCGCCTTCAGACATTTGCTGCGATGATGAGCTTAACTCCTGGCTTGCCGCCACAATATTATCAGAAGCCGAGCTTACGTACGAAATAACATTTTTAAACTTATTGATCATGCCTTTTAAATCCTCCAGTAAAATGCCTATCTCGTCGTTATTAACCCTGTTAATATCAACGGTCAAATCACCCTCAGCAAGTTTTGATACTACTGTGGTTGCATTTAAAATTGCTTTTTTAATGCTGTATACAATAAGTAACGATATGGATAATGAAATGGCTATGCCAAACAACATAATAATATAAGAGTGGACTTTTGCATCTGAATATATTTCCTGGCCTTTGTCATATTCTTCCTTGGAAACCGCTACCTGTATGTCAATCAGTGCGTTTATATTGTTTACAATGGGATCTATTTTCTGAGACAGGTCGTTTGTGGCAAAAGTTGCCAGTGCAGCTTTATCTTCTTTGTCGATGATTGATTGGAGCAACTCCAATGATTCATCGGCATTACGCATCAGCTCTTCGGTTTGTGCCGAAAGCTTTTTTTCTTCGGGCGTAGCATAGGTAGCTGTATAAGCTTTCCAGTTGTTGTTAATTTCTTCCTGGGCCCTGATGATTTTTCTTTTACCCGCTTTAAAATCAATAACGCCGTCCTTCATCTTTTGAGTAACGCCTTCAATATTTATAGCGTACATTTCGTCGATTAAAGTTAGCTGTTTAAGGCATAGTACGCGGTCCCTAAACACCGTTTCCAGCGATCCGTTAACATTGCTTAAATTGCTCAATCCATATAAGCCTATTGCCACAAGGGTAAATGAAGTAAGGAAAACCATGACAAATAGTTTTGTCGAAATTTTAATATTGTTCATCATATTTTAATCATTTAAGTCCGGTTTAATATCTTTCGTATTTTTCATCAATTGGGTCTTTCCCGTTCATATCTATGTTAATGCCTTTAGGAAAACGCCCGGTTACAGGTTTCTTCTTAACCGGATGATGGCCCCCGGCAAATGTTTTCTGATATGGCTTGTTAGCCGGCATACGCCGTATTTCTGTGTGTGATTTAACATCATTTCCGATGTCAAAATTTACAATATCCTTCAACTGATCTGCCTGCCCCGAAAGCTCTTCCGAGCTTGCGGCCATTTCTTCAGAAATTGCCGCGTTTTGCTGTATAACCTGGTTTAATTGCTGTAACGCGTTGTTAATCTCGTTGGCACCGGTGTTTTGCTCCATACTCGAAATGCTTATTTCCTGCACCAGCTTGCACGTTTTTTGTACTTCGGGCACAATTAAATCGAGCAACTTGCCCGATCTTTCGGCTATGGTAACACCCGATTTAGACAGGTTGTTAATTTCAAGTGCAGCTGTTTGGCAGCGTTCTGCAAGTTTCCTTACTTCGGCAGCTACAACGGCAAACCCGCGGCCATTGTCGCCGGCCCTTGCGGCCTCAACGGCAGCGTTTAAAGCTAAAAGATTGGTTTGGCGGGCAATATCACCAATAATTGAAATCCGCTCGGCAATCTCTTTCATCGATTGTACGGTAATATTAACCGCCTTGTTGCCTTCAACAATATCTTCAACAACTTTTAAGGCTATTTTTTCGGTTTGTAAGGCGTTTTCGGTGTTTTGCTGTATGCTGGATACGATTTCTTCCATTGACGACGAAACCTCCTCGGCCGATGCCGCCTGTTCTGTAGCGCCCTCAGACATTTGCTGCGCCGATGAACTCATTTGCGAACTGGCCGATGAAATATTTTCTGAAGCTACCTGGGCGTACGAAACCAGGTCTTTAAGCTTTGAAACAATACTATTGATGTTTTTAATGATAAAAAAGGCCAGTAATAACGAAATAGTTATGCCCGAAAATATCACAATATAGGCGTGAGTTTTAGCTGTTGAATACACATTTTGGCCATTTACATATTCATCATTGGCTACTGAAACCTGGATATCAACAAGCGCATTAACATCATTGAGGATAGAATCAATTTTGGGGTTAACATCGCTGAAGGCAAGGGATGCAAATGCGGGCTTATCCTCTTTGTCCATCAGAACTTTAAGGGTTTCTAATGATTCATCGGTGTTACCTATCAGCTCTGTAGTTTGTGCCGATAGCGTTTTTTCTTCGGGAATGGCGCCGGTAGCTAAATACGCAGCCCAATTAGTTTTAATTTCTTTTTGCGCCTTCGCAATTTTCTTTTTACCGGTTTTAAAACTAATACTACCGTCGTTTATTTGCTGGCTAACACCTTTAATATTAATAAGGTACATATCCGAAACAACTTTTAGTTGTTTAAGACCTAGTATCCGGTCTTCAAATACGGTTTGTAGCGATCCGTTTACTTCTTTTAAATTAAGCTGCCCGGTAATGCCAATTGCCCCAATGGTGAGGAACAGGACGCCAACCAGGATGTAAAGTTTGGCCGAAACTTTTATGTTGTGTAAAATCATGTTATGTTTAAATATTAACTTTCAGTAATAGCATACACATCGTCGGCCGAGAAAACTTTATCGATATTTAATATCATCACAAAATTATCCTCTACCTTTCCAATGCCGGTTATAAAATCTTCGCGGTACATGGCGCCCATACTTGCCGAAACCTGGATATCCTCATCGGGAATATCGATTACCTTTTGTACCGAATCAACAATGGCGCCTACCAGCAATGGCTCTTTTCCGCTGTCGATATTCAATACCACAATACAGGTATCAATGGTAAATTCGGCATCGGGCATGGCAAATTTGTTGCGGGCATCCATTACGGGCAAAATATTGCCCCGTAAATTAATTACCCCCTTCATAAATGCCGGCGATTTGGGCACTTTGGTAATAGGGCTCATTTCTAAAATTTCTAATACATCGCCCACGTTTATAGCAAAAAGCTCGTTTTGAAGCTTAAACGTTAAGTAAGATTGTGTTTGCAGTTTTATTGACATATGGCAAGGCGTTTTTGGTGTAAGTATTCTTCAACAACTTTATTGGTATCTAAAACAAGGGCAATTTTGCCATCGCCGAGTATGGTTGCCCCCGAAATGTGGTCCATGTTCTGGAAATATCGCCCAAGGGGTTTTAGCACAGCCTGGAATTTCCCTACGATATTGTCGACAATTAACGCGACCCTTTTTTCATCGTAGTATACCAAAATGATTTCCTGCGAACCCGACAGGTTTTCTTTGCCGTCAAATTCTTCGCTTAAACTGATGAAAGGAATCTGTTCACCATCGAGTATGATGAGGTTGTTGAAACGATTTAATTGCTGTACCGCAGGCGCTTCAAAACAACGATCGACGGCGGCCAGCGGAATAACAAATGATACGTCGTTAATTTTTACCAGCAGGCCATCAATTATAGATACCGTTATTGGTAATTTAATAGTAATGGTTGTCCCGATATTGGGCTGAGAGCTGATTTTGATCTGGCCCCTTATATCTTCAATCCTGCGTTTTACAACATCCATACCCACACCCCGGCCCGAAATTTCACTTACCTGTTCGGCAGTTGAAAATCCAGGGAGGAAAATAAGGTTGAAAATTTCTTTTTCGCTCAATACTTCATCTTTACCGATAATTCCTTTTTGTATGGCCTTATCCCTTATCTTCTGCGGATCGATGCCTTTTCCGTCATCCTGAATTTCGATGTAAACATTAACGCCCGCGCAAAAGGCTTTAAATAAAATTTGGCCATGCTTTTTCTTCCCGGCCTTAACCCTGTCATCCGGGTATTCTATGCCATGATCGATGCTGTTTCTGAGCAGGTGCATTATTGGATCGGCCAGGCCTTCCATAATGTTTTTATCCAGTTCGGTATCGGTGCCTTCGGTAACAAAGTCTATTTCTTTATTCAGCTCGTTGGCCAGGTCCCTAACCAGGCGGTTAAACGGGTTGAGCATGTTTTTAATAGGCACAAGGCACATGCTGAACGCGTTATCCCTAAGCCTGGTTGATATTTTTTCCAGGTTTTCGGTAACGGCCAATAACTCCGATTGCGGATTTTGGTCGGTAAGTGTGCCAAGCTTGGCCTGTAAGGTCATCAACTCGCTTACAAGGCTCATCAGGTTGTCCAATCTTTCGGATGGTACCCTGATACTTGATATCACATTTTTTTTGGCTGGTTCTGTGGCTGCCGTTTTTGAACCCTGTGGCAAAACATCTTTAATTTCTTCGGTGTAACCTGCGCTTTCGTTTTGTTGCCGCAGGGGGGCTTCGGCCTGCGGTATTAAATTTATTTCGAGCTTGCACCGGCCTTCAACAAAAACAAATACCTCCCTGATGGCATTGATATCAACGCCGGTAGTTAGGTAAATATCCCAGGAAGTATAGCAATAAGTAGGCTCAATATCCTGTAACGGAGGTATATCGTCAACATTTGGAATAACGGTACAGTTACCAAACGTTTGCAATTCCTCTAACAAATAAACGGGGTTGGTGCCGTTATAAAATATATCCCTATCGGGTGCAAAAATGATATGATAATTTTTTAACCCATCATTTTCACCTGCTGATGTTTGGGCGATTGGCGCAGGCGGGTTACTTTCGATGTTTGGTCCGGCCAAAATATCATTTAAAATTTTTACTACCCTTGCTGTAAGGTTATCATGTGTTTTTTGATGCTGGATGTCCAATTCGCCCTGGTTTTTAGCCAGGTATGTTAAATGGTCAAGCGAATCGAGGGTAACATCGATAATTTGTTTGGTAATCCTTTTCTGCCCGCTGCGTACGTGCTCGTATATTGATTCAAGGTGGTGGGTAAATTCTGTAATTACCTTAAAGCCAAACATCGAGCTATTTCCCTTTAAGGTATGCATAGCCCTGAACACCTGCTGTATAAGTGCAGGGTCGTCCGGATTGGTTTCCATTAAAAGCAGGCTCTTTTCCATGTCGGCTATCACTTCCATGGCATCGTCGCTAAAGTTTTGTTGGTATTGGTCCATTATCCTATCATTTTTTTAACCGTGGAAACCAATTTTTCTTTAATAGCATCTTTACTTAATAACACAGTTGCACCGGAAGTTTTGATATAATCGCGGATGCTGATGGTACTATCCGAAACAAATAGCACAACAGGTAAAAACCTGTAATACTGCATGTTTCTTATTTCGTTAATTAGTTGCAGGCCGTCTTTATTAGGCATATTAAGATCTGTAATAACCAGGTCGATATTTTTTTTATCAAATTGAGTTAAAGCATCTTCACCATCGCAACCGGTTAAAACCTGGTAGCCCGCTTTTTTAAGCATGGAGCTTATCAACCTTAATACCATTTCAGAGTCATCAACCAATAACACTGTTTTGCTTGCACCGTTCATTAAACAGATATGAATTTATTAAACCCCGAATTATTTAACACTTCGCTGATGTATGCCGTTGGCTCAAAAATATAATCAACTTTTTTGCCCTGGTCCGATGCACTTCGCGATAAGGCCATGAGCAGCTGTAATGCTGTCAGGTCTATTTTTTCGATATTTTTAAAATGTAGCTCAACGTGGTCATGATTTGCAATGAGCAATAAAAGCTCATTTTTTATTTCGGCAGAGTCCCTGATCTCCAGGTTGCCGCTAATCAGGACTTGTATACCTGTATTGCTTATTAAAGTATTTGCGAAAGAAACATTTTCCATGTATAAGCCCGTTAATTAGGGTGCTATTTAACTTATTGGTGTTTAACGCATAAAAAGCAATCAAGGTTATGTTTTGAGCAAAACAGGTTTTAAATTCAAAAGGCAGGTGTAGGCACGTCAATAATTTCGGGATGGAAAAGCCACTCCGTTAGGAGTGAAATGTTGGTAGAATAATTAAAGCACCCCCTTTTTCGTGCCGTAGGTACGAAATTAACCACCAGATTGGCCATTTATCAAGCTCATTTGACCCGAAAAGTTCCACAGTGACGTACCTATGGCACGTAAAACTATTTTTGATCTTTTGTCTACCGACATTCAACCCCTCCGGGGTCTGTGCTAAAATATGTACACACATCTGCCCCCGGGAGGGGAGACTTTAGCTTCGATGCCGGTAAGATCAGAAATCGGCCCCTAAAATGCGGAAGTTATATCCACTCATTCATTTAGCGGCTATAGCAGTAAAAACGGGGAGGAAAGAAGATAATCCGGGATGACACTCAAAGTTGGTTCGCTTCCGCCAGGAATTATTAATCATTTAATCCTTTGCCGTTAAGGATTTGGGGTATGCATTTTTCAACCCTTTCCTGCCGGGTTTTGGCTTGTTTGGGTGCCGAAAAATGCAGCATGTATGCCCTTTGCCGTCCCGGCGTTAAAGCATCAAAAGCGGTTTTTAGGGCAGGCATCTGGTCTAATTTATTTTGAAACTCTTCAGCTATTGCAAATTCTGATGTCTTTTTAAGTTCTACTTTCAAACCGGCTTTTTCCACCTCAATGGCTTCATAAATATATGCTTTCAGGGTGGGTGCCATTTCAACAATTTCCCCGGCGTTGGTAAACCGCACCTGGCGCGCCGCCTGTACGTTTTCTGTTTGCTGGATTAAAATGCCGTTGGCATCATTTAACAACGCGCCTTTAAAAAACAAAACCGCGCAATACTCTTTAAATACATGTATTAAAACGATGTTGCTACTTTGAAAAGTGTAACAAGGGACGCCCCACTTCAATTCTTCGGTAAGGTCACAGTCAAGCACAATCATTCTCAATTGTTCCAGCTCCTGTTGCCACTTTTGGGCTTTGTTAAAATAAAAATCAACTTTAGGATTCATCATGTTAAAATTTAAAAAAAACTCCGGCAAAAGCCCCCTCTAAATCTCCCCCGGAAGGGGAGACTTTAGCTTCGATGCCGGTAAAATCAGAAATCGTCACATTCACATATTCCCGAGTTTACTATTTAACTACCTGCACAAATTTATACCTTTAGCCAGCCCCGGAACCCCCTTGCGGCATAATAGGATTCGGCCCCGTTGTGATATAGAAATACGGTATCGTAACGGCGGTCGCAAAAGATGGCGCCGCCAAGTTTCCTGATATCGGCGGGTGTTTTTACCCAGCTCGATGTTTTTAAATCAAACTTCCCAAATTTTTGTAGTTCGCGGTATTGTTCTTCTGTCAAAAGCTCAATGCCCATGGCAGCTGCCATATCAACAGCGCTATTTTCGGGCTTAAATTCTTTTCTTGCCTCAAGCGCTTCGCGGTCATAGCAAAGGCTCCTGCGGCCTTTAGGGCTTTCGGCCGAGCAATCAAAAAAAATGTACCCGTCCATCTTTTCATCATTAGCAACAATATCCGGTTCTCCCCCGGTTTTTTCCATTTCATTAAGCGACCACAGTTTTTCAGTATCAGCGCTAAGCTTTGTTTGTACCTTAGTCCATTCAACACCGCTATGGCGGTTCATGTTTTTTTCAAAGCGGGCTTTTAATACTTTAAATAAGTCTTCACGTTGTTCTGGCGACAATTCTGGATTCATGTTATTCATTTTTATGGATTAACTGAAATGATCTTTCTATCTGCAGGCCTGAAATACCACGATACCACAGTAAGGATTAATAATAATAACGACGGAAATATTTCAATAACCGGGTGACCTGCTGCTATGTGCGAAAATGCCGCCCCTGATGTTACAAAGAAAAAGCCTGCATAAGCCCATTCTTTCAGCAAAGTAAATTTAGGCATAAGCACCGTTACAACGCCTAAAAATTTCCAAACTCCTATTATTGTTAACAGGTAAACAGGATAACCCAGGTGTGTAATGCTCTCTACACCGCCCTGCCCCTCTTTCATTTTAAGCAATTGTACTGTCGCGGTTGATACCATACCCAATGCAAGCCAGATAGTGGCAACCCAATAAATAATTTTATTTCTCTTTGTCATGATATGTTATTTTAATTTGCTTACTACATCCTGCAACCGGTTATGCGCCATGTTCAGGCCCTGGGCAAAGGGTAGCTTCAACATTTGGTCCCTGTCTTCAATTGATTTATATACAATGCGGATGCTGATCTTACTGGTAACATCGGTAAGCCGCTCAAATTCCAAAAACTCGAGCTGAACGGGAAAAGGCGTGTTCTCCATTTCAAATGTGCGGGTAATTTTCTGCTCCGGAACAAACTCGTGGATAACCCCATTGGCCCTAAACACCACGTTCCCTTTGGCATCAGATGTTTCAAATTGCCAGCTGCCGTGCTTTTTAGCCTCAAGCTTCAGCACCTTGGTCCCCATCCATTGCTCAACAATTTCGGGCTCTACATGAGCTTTAAACAGCAATTCCAGCGGCAAATCAAATTCCCTGGTAATCACCAGGTACTGTTGGCCTTCTCCGGCATCTATCTTTGTTTTTAGTTCCATATATGCTATTTTTTTGATTGATAGTTTTTCATGATATCTTCCAGTTTGTTAAACCGATCATCCCACATTTTGCGGAACGGCTCTATAAAGTCGGCTACCTCTTTCATGTTTTTTGCATTAATGTAATAATATATTTCCCTGCCGGTTTGCTTTTGCTCCAGCAATTCGCACTCGGTGAGTATTTGCAGGTGTTTTGAAACTGTTGGCCTTGCGGTGTCAAAGTTTGAGGCTATTGCGCCTGCCGTCATAGATTGTGAGGCAACCAACAGCAGTATGGCCCTCCTGGTTGGATCGGCTATGGCTTGAAACACGTCTCGTCTTAAATTCATTGCGTAGCTATTTGACTACAAATATAAATGTAGCCATTTAACTACGCAAGTTTTTCTTAATTTTTTTTCGGTGGTATTTCTTCTGCCATCGAAATACTGTATTTCAATAACTTAGGTAATTTATGATCGGTTTATATCCGGGAGCCTGACCAAGCGGTTTTGTAGACTTGTTTGAAATAATTAAATCATTGTGGTAGATGAAACGAAGTAGTTTCTCCTGATTTTCTGTACCGCGCTGGCTGAACCCCATATTCTGATTTGAATGCACGGCAAAAGGCACTCATGTTTTCAAATCCGCACCGCCAGGTAATTTCATGTACAGGCTTGTTTGTATGATACAATAGTTCCACGGCCCGCTTAAGCCTTATGCGGATGAGGTACTGGTGGGGCGTGATATAAAAAACCGACTTAAACTGCCTGATCAATTGCGGAATTGATAGACAGGACATACTACTTATTGCTTTTAAATCGGGTTGGTCCATGTACGAGGATTCCAGCATGTCTTTTGCAACACACAACCTTTTGTATAATTCGATTCTTGTGCCCGGTTTAACTGCTTTTATATTGTTTGCGTAATTTATCCCTGAAATCTGTGTCTTGATCAAATGGTGCAAAATAAACACCAGGTATTCATCAGCCACGAAGCTGTTATATCCGAAGCGGTTAAGAGACGAAATCAGACCATTTAATTTTATATATAATTCCTGGTCGATATCATTCAGTGTTTGAAAAAACTCCGGATTTACGGGGCTGATGGTAAACGGATCATCCAGCAAAGATTCTTCTTTGCATAACACCTCCTCAAATACAGCCGATGCAAATTCCTTTTTGAAAAAGATTGACAAGCCCCTTACACTTTCACTACTGTCTATCCGGGAGGAATATGCCTGGCTGTCATTCATGATAAGAAACTTTCCCGGCCTTACAGCAACCTGACGATGGCCTATGCCATACCATTCTTCTCCGCTGAGTACTGTTTTAAAAGAAAGGCAGCCAACATGGTAATCGCACATACTGTAACTACTCAGCGTATTAAAAATAACGTTGTGTTTTTTGAACTGGCTAAAATGTGCTTGTTCATCAAAATTCGGCTTCGAGTGGTCGGGAAGGCTGGTAAAATACATACGATTATCAAGTGTACTAACTTATCTATAATTGCTTTATTTCTATTTGATAACTTCTGCACATTTTTTAACAATTCAAAAATGTACTCTTGCCCTTGTAATTGGGGTGAGCAAAGCAGCATCACCTGACGAGTTAAAGAATCATAGCGATATTTATATGAAAACAGGAACTGTACCAAAAGTAATTTTAACCGCTGTACTTAATGCGAAAAAAGTATGCATTTCACTTTTTTTTGGCTTGGTATCGATGGCTGCAACCGGCCAAAATATAAGGTACGACACCATACAGTATGCAAAAGAGTATCACCAAAAGAGGATTGCTGTTTTCAATAATGAACCGGTGCTAAAACATAGGATCATATTCATAGGAAACAGTTTAACGCAATTTGGCGACTGGAGCAAACTCCTTGATGATTCGACGGTGGTAAACAGGGGCATTGCAGGCGACAACACCTATGGTGTTTTAGCACGTTTAAATGACATCATAATTCGTAAGCCGGCTAAACTTTTTATCGAAATTGGAATCAATGACATCTCTCAAAATATCCCAGGCCAGATTATTATAAAAAACATTCGACTAATTGTTAAACAGGTACATTCCAAGTCGCCAGAAACAAAAGTATATATTACAAGTATTTTACCAACAAACGACCGGGTAAAAACTGAGTATCCGCAGGCATATCACAAAAACGACCAGGTGGATCTAATAAATAGAGAATTAATACGACATGCGACAAGTGACGACTATACTTATATCGACTTAAATAGCAAGGTTAAAGATAAAAATGGAGAACTTGATATCCAATATGCAAAGACTGATGGAATTCATCTTAATCAATTGGGTTACAGCAAATGGGTAGGCCTTATCAATAAGGAAATAATACGCGTCCCCAAAAATTGATTTCTGAAAACCGCCATTTGTATGGTATCAAACAGATATAATTTAAAGTACCATCCGCCTGTTATTCAGATAGGGGAAAAAGCATGCCTTCTTTGATTTTCATTTGGATAACTGTCCATGAACATCACAAGTACTATGGGTTGGCAGGCCGTTGGTTACCTGCCAGAAGCATTAATTTAAAACGCTCAGCGCTTCTTCTACAGAAATGGCGCCATGCGATTGATCAAGCACGCACTCGCCGTCTTTTATCAGCAACAATTGTGGCGACTCGTGGTGAACATGGAAAAGCTGGGCTACCTGGGCCGACAGATCGCGGTAACTGATCAGGTCTAAAAAATAAAGGGGCATATCTTCGGGCAGGTCTTCCCAATCCAACTCAAAACGGCGCTTGGCCATCATGCTGATGGAGCAACGTGTGCTGTGTTTAAAAATCAGGCTGTAACCCTCATGGTTCTTTATCTCGTTCAGCTGATCGGCCGACGTAAGCGATATCCAGTTCATATTTTTTAAATTAGATTCCAAAATTAAGAATCAAGATAGCTGCAATAAAGCGGTCAATTAACAAGACAAAATCACTTCTTTAAGTTTGAGGCAACACCGCCATTATACGGTTGCTTTTTTTGTCTTGACTCTTGATTCTTAAGTCTTCTTCACCAACGTAATTATAACACAAAATCTGCCGATAGTGGTCGGCAGATTACAAAAATGACATTTTCCTGTTAGCGGCCACTCTTAGGGTATGAACCATAAGCAGGGCATAATTTGTTGGAGCATGATGATATGCTACCAGCCGCAATCGCTATAATAGCTATGTAAATAAATTTTTTCATTGTGTTTTGTACTTAACAGTATAACGTAAATCAACCCTTCAATGTTTCGGCCAGCGCTGCCATTTTTATGGCGGTAATTGCGGCTTCGTCGCCTTTATTGCCATGTTTGCCGCCCGCGCGGTCAATGGCCTGCTGCTGATTATCAGTAGTTAACACCCCAAATATAACAGGTTTTGCATATTTTATGGCAACATTGCTTACGCCATTTGCAACCGCGTTACAAATAAAATCAAAATGGCGGGTTTCGCCTTGTATTACGCAGCCCAAACAAATCACGGCATCAAGCTTGCCGGTTTTCAGCAGCAGGTCGGCACCCGATGTAAGCTCGAAGCTGCCGGGTACCGTGTAGCTCATGATATTAGCCTCCAAAGCCCCGTTAGCAACCAGGCTGCTATAAGCGCCCTGGTATAGTGCGTTGGTAATTTCGGCATTCCACTCGGCCACCACAATACCAAAACGGTACGGTGCGGCAGATGGTATGGTAGTATGCGAAAAGTCTGAAAGGTTTTTTAGATGAGAGGCCATTATTTGTCTGTTATTTTTGTGTTTTTCACTCTGTCATGCTGAGGAACGAAGCATCTATTCTGCACCAGGCACTTACGCCTGCAAAGTTTGTTAACAGATGCTTCGTTCCTCAGCATGACAGGTGGTTATAAACCAAATGTTCGATTCCCGATTTGCGCAAAGGTAATATTACCAATCTGCAAATCCGAAATCGAACATCCGAATTCTGAAATCAATTATAGTTTCGCTTCCACACGAGCAATATACTCGTCGATATTTTGAGCTTCGGCGCTTTCAGGATATTCTGTTTTGATCCTGTTGTAAGCCTCGCTTGCCGATTTATTGTCTTTAGTTTCTTCGTAAACCAAGCCTAATTTTTTAAGGTAAAGCGGCGATAAAAATTTGTTTTTTGCCTTATCAACAGCTTTGTTGAAATAGGTTGCAGCGTTGCTGTAATCCTTCAGTTCAACATAAGCATCACCCGTGCTTCCGTAAGCCTCGGCAGCAACCATGCTGTCGTCGCCGCGGTAGTTGTTCAGGTTTTCTATCGCTTTATGAAATTCGCCCTTGTTCAGGTAGGCCGTGCCCAGGTAAAAATAGGCCAGGTTTGCAGCCTTTGTATTGCTGTAATCGCTTATTATTTTTTTAAAGCCAGGGTAGCTGGCATCGCCGTTGATGGCTTTGTCCCAGTCTTTTTTAGCCCAAAAATCCTGCGCAACATACATTTGGTTGGCCGCCTTGGTTTCCAGCGGACCTAAGTACACTTTAAGGTATAAAAAGTAAATTACAATAAGGGCCACTACAGCGCCGCCTATAAAAAGTAAGCTTTTTTGATTCTCGCGTACGAAGTTGCCACTCTGTCCGAAATTGGTTTCCGGTGTTGCAACTTTGGTATTCGCCTGGGTTTTTGACATTGTTATAACAAAATTAAGTTTGCAAAGTTACGGTTTTCAAAATTTCTGGCAATAGCTTAGGGTTAATTATTTAAGCGAGTTTTTTTGGGGTGATGAATGGTTGATTGGTTGGATTTGGTGAATGGTTGATTAAGTTAATCAACCATTACATTATCTGCTGTTAAAGGCTTAAAATCGACATTGTTTTGAGCACGCAGCAACAAAGGGCCAATAAAAAACAATAGTGCAATAGCTGCCGCCCGGAATTGACACATTAAAGCCTGGTAAATCATGATTAAATGTATTTATTTCCGCCCAACAAAAAAAGGCCGAGGCCTTCCATTGTTTTACCCAATAACCTTACGCTAAACAGGAGCGCGCCTATTTGTGTACCACAACAGCGCTTATACCTTTATGTGTAGGCACCACTTCCTTTATACTGCCATCGGCATTAAACTCCAGTTTGTCTATACAAACTTCGCGGTTGTAGCCGGCGGCATCGCCCATGGTTATGCCCTTGGGATAATTAAAACGATGGTATACTATGTACCATTCATCGCGACCGGGAATTTGGATCACCGAATTATGCCCGGTACCGTAAATGCCTTCGTTAGCCTTTTTTGCAATTACCGTATTGCTTGCCGGTAGCGTTATTGGCCCAAGCGGCGAGTTGGATGTGCCATAATGTACCGCGTAATCCGGGCTGCGCGTATCGTTTTGCGACCACATGAAATAATAAATACCTTTTCTGTAAATTACATAAGTGCCTTCATTATAATGCCTGTCGGGCGTTAATATTTTGGTGGTGCCCGCTTTTAGCGAGATCATATCGTCATTCAATTCGGCGCCGGCCATATAACCGTTGCCCCAGTATAAATAACTTTTACCTGTTTGGGGGTCGGTAAAAACATCTGCATCTATTTGCTGGCCGCCTTTTACGCCTGCCGGCAAACTATCAAGCAGTGGTTTACCCGAATCAACAAAAGGGCCAGCCGGATCATTTGCCACGGCTACGCCAATTTTTTGCGCGGCCGCGAAGTAGTAAAAATATTTATAGCTGCCGTTTATCTTTTTTTCGATGATACAGGGCGCCCAGGCATTCTTTTTTGCCCAGCTTACATCTTTGGGCAAATCAAGTATCACGCCTTCATCCTTCCAGTTAACCAGGTTGGCCGATGAAAAGGCCTTAAAATAATTGCCGCTCCAGCCGTCAAAACCATCGCTGGTAGGGTACAAATAAAACTTGCCGGTTTTTTCGGCATACAATATCTCGGGGTCGGCATAATAGCCTTCAATTACCGGGTTATGGTTTTCCACTGCCTTTACCTGGTAAGTATCCGCCTTTTTCCCGTTGATGGTCACCGTATAGTTTACCGCGCCTTTAGTAAAGTTTTGTGCCGAAGTGGGTGTCACTGTTATACCGGGCAATACGTTAAACGCCGGGTTAAAGGCCTTTAAATTGGTACCGGGCAGTACCGGCAGTATGAGCGTATGGCTGGCAGAATCTAACACCACATTGATCTTTTTTACCTGGCCCGACCGGGGCGACAGCATCACATCTGCTGTGCTTGCCCATTTGGCGGTTAGGCGGGCAGCTTCCTGAGCAGTTATCGGCATAACCGTACCATGCCGCGGGTGAAAGTTCATGGTTACCTCGTTATCAATCGCTGTAAAATGTTCCAGGTCGGTAGTGCGGGTAAACTGGTATTTACCTTCGGTATACCTGTCATACATTAGTATGTAGGCGTTGCTGTTGTTTAACTTAAAAGTACCGGCGCCTTCAACCGGCGATTTGGTTTGCTGTATATATTTATCTATCAACACATAACCTTCTGTCAGCTTATCCGATACGGCAATTTTAATTCCGGCTCCCGAACCTTCTGTTTTAAAAAACAGGTGATATTTTCCATCCTTATAAACAATATCCCCATCAATACAGGCACCGTTGTCGGGCTTAAAAAATAGTTGTTTGGGCAGGGTTTCCAGTCCCGAAAAATCTTTGTTGGCATAGGCGTAATAAATTTTATCCGGCTCGTTACCAAATCGCATCGACCAATATATCATATACTTATGCAGCTTAGGATCGTAAATGGTTTGAGGGGCCCACACCCGGTTTACGCCCACAAACTCCTTAAATACCTCCGGCACAACAACCGTATGCGATGTCCAGTTTATTAAATCGGTAGATTTCATCAGCACCATAGCCGTATCCGGACCCCAGCCGTACTTCTCGGTATTCATGTCGGTAGCCACCATATAAAACGTTCTCCCATCGGCTCCCCTCAGGATATGCGGATCGCGCACTCCTCCTGTTGTACTTATGGCAGCCGAACTTAGAACCGGCAGGTTATTATTAAGGGCCCGGTAATGGTAACCGTCGTTACTTAAGGCAAAACGGATAGCTTCACCTTTTTTGTTACCTGTAAAATAGGTAAACAAATAGGCCGAACAGGCATCTGCTTTGGCGGCCTTTTTTGCCGGCTTGTGATGCTGAGGCTGAGCAATAACACCCGAAGCAAGCATTACTGTTGTCGAAAATACAGTTAAAAAAAACCGCGCGTGTTTCCGGACTTCCATATAAATAAATCTTTTTTAAATATTATCAGGCATATTGGCATTGGCTATCGAACCGGCTATCTGTGTAGCGCAATAAAATTCGACCACCAATATTAATTTAAAAGTGTCAAAAACACAATTATTTTGACAATTTTATTTTTTTCGAGCCCGGCGATCCTTCAATAAAACACTTAATTAAAACAGCTGCCACCATAAATGATGACAGCTGTTTTAACTATGGGCGATTTAAACCGGATTATCTTTTATGATTTAATAAACGCCAGCAAATCTTTATTAATGGTTGCAGCCTCTGTTGTAGGCATTCCGTGAGGGAAGCCTGGGTATGAAATAAGTGTTCCGTTTTTCACAAGCTTTACAGCCTTTAGCGCGGTAAGCGCGAATGGAACAATCTGGTCGTCTTCGCCGTGCATAACCAATACAGGTACATCCACGCTTTTAAGGTCTTCTGTAAAATCTGTTTCCGAAAAAGCTTTGATACAATCGTAATGCGCTTTTATTCCGCCCATCATTCCCTGGCGCCACCAATTGTCCTTAACGCCCTGCGATATTTTGGCCCCCTCGCGGTTATATCCGTAAAAAGGGATGGTAAAATCCTGGAAATATTGCGTCCTGCGCGTAGCGGTTCCTTCGCGGATCTCATCAAATATCGACATTGGGATACCGTCGGGATTGCTTTCGGTTTGCGCCATAATAGGCGTAACCGCGCTAATGAGCACTGCTTTGGCCACACGGCCTTTGCCATATTTTGCAACGTAGCGGATAACTTCGCCACCGCCTGTGGAGTGGCCAATGTGCACGGCGTCTTTTAAATCAAGGGCCTCGGTAAGCTCGGCCACATCTGCAGCATAGGTATCCATATCGTTTCCGACTGCTGTTTGGCTGGACCGGCCATGCCCGCGGCGGTCATGAGCGATAACCCGGAACCCCTGTTGAAGGAAAAACATCATCTGCGCATCCCAGTCATCGCCCGATAATGGCCAGCCGTGGTGAAAAACAAGCGGTTGGCCCGTTCCCCAGTCCTTGTAATAAATTTCAGTTCCGTCTTTTACTGTAATTTTGCTCATTGTTTTAAATTGATAGTGTAAATGAAAATTTAGAAAATTGCTTTGTTAATGGGAACGTTGCCGATGTGAAACAACGCCCCTCTATTTACAAATTAACTTTGTATATGGCCGCATGGCCAGGAATGTGCAACAAAGCCCCTTGAGGCACTAAAATAATAAATAATACGCCTACTTATAAGGGACCAGTTTAAAATTAACCATAATTTAATCTGCGCCAATACTTTAAAATTACAGTCAATCGGGTAAGTATTCATGCCCCTTTGATCCTCACATGGAGGCCTCACCAATTTCAACTCTGCCCTATATATCTTATATGGTACATTAACAACTCAAAATGCCGCACAAATGACGATGGCGGCGTTGACTGAAGCTTGTCTTTTTCGTTGAATTACTAAAAAATTCCTATATACTAATCATAAACAGCATAAAATTACAACCTATAGTTCTATCAATTATGGCAACAGCACATATTGGTTTTCATTGCAGGGGGTAAATGTTAATGCCCCCTATTGCGTCTGTGGGCATTATATTATTAAAGTAAAATTGCCTCGATCAACCAAAACTGTGGACAACCGGCAAAAAAAATTTAAAGGCACTTGTTTTGCAATGAATAGAACAATGAACCTTTTTATAAAAAACATGGTCAGCAGCCGCTGCAAAATTATCGTCGAATTTGAACTGAGAAGGGCTGGGCTAAAGTGTGTAGGGATTGAGCAGGGAAGGGTAACCGTTACAGGAGACGTCGGCCCAGCTCAAATTCAACAGGCCGGCGTTGCGTTGTTAAGATATGGGCTGATATTAATGGATAATAAAAAAAACATCCTCATTGAAAAAATCAAGCAGGTAATTATTGATTTGATCTTTCATTCAGAAATTCAGTTGAAAATCAATTTCTCGGAGCACCTGAGTAACAAGCTTAACCGTGATTATACTTACCTGGCAAATACGTTTTCGGATGTGCAGGGCATCACTATCGAACAGTTTATTATCATGAATAAAATTCAATTGGTAAAACAACTGATATGGCAGGACGAATTAAGCCTTACCGAAATTTCGTGGAAACTGCATTACAGCAGTGTGGCCCATTTATCTACCCAGTTTAAAAAAGTAACTGGTTTAACGCCCTCACAGTTTAAGCACGTTAGCTTCCAAAGTCAAAACACCCTGGTAAACGTGTGAATTATATAACTTATTAGCAAAGTTATGTAACACCGGCACTCCAAACTTGCCCTAAGTTTGTACCCTCCTGCCATCTGACCCAATAGGATCCCCGGAGATTCATTACAATTTATACTTCAAATTATATTTATGAAAAAATTTTTTACTATGCCTATGGATGTCACCGACATGCGTCAACGCCGCGGCTACCCCAAAACATTCGGTGCAATTTTGTCGCTGGTGTTACTTGTTACCATGCTCACCTCCGGATGCAAAAAGGACGATTATAAAGGTGAAATCAAAGGAGAATGCCCGGTTGTTGTTTCAACCGACCCGGCTGATAAAGCTGTAGACGTTGTTTTGAGCAAAGCGATAGCGGTTACTTTTAACACCAGCATGGCGCCATCAACAATTACCAACAAAACATTTACAATTCAACAAGGCGCCACCGCTATTGCCGGTACAATAACCGGCAATGGCACCGTATTTACTTTTACGCCAGCCCAACCCTTGTTACCTTTTGCCGTGTATACGGGCACAATTAAGGCATCAGTAACCGATACTTTACGCACGGCAATGGTAAGCGACTACACCTGGACATTTACAACAATTCCGCAGGTAACATTAACGGCAACCCCTACCCTTGGTGGTGTTACCGATGGCGCCGGAACATTTGCGCAGGCATCGGTTGCAGCGGTAACCGCAGCGCCTAATACAGGTTACACGTTTACTAACTGGACGGATAACGGAGTCGTTGTATCAACAAGCTCAAGCTATCAATTTACCATGGCGGGCAACCGGGCATTGGTTGCCAACTTCAAATTAATACCGGCTTCACAATTTGCGGTGGTACTCACCTCCAGCCCCGCTATTGGCGGTACAACCAGTGGATCGGGTGCCTACAATGCCGGCACAGCCGTAACCGTAACGGCCGACCCTAATAACGGCTTCACATTTGTAAACTGGACGGATAACGGAAACGTAGTTTCCACAAGTTCAAGCTACCAGTTTATTCTTGGTGGCAACCGTAAATTGGTAGCCAACTTTAAAGCTATACCGGCATCGCAATTTGCACTGGTATTAACATCAAGCCCGGCAGCCGGCGGCTCAACAACCGGGTCAGGTGCATACGCAGCAGGTTCGTCGGCAAATGCAACGGCTACCGCAAACCCCGGCTATACCTTTACCTCGTGGAGTGGCGATGCAACAGGCACCAATAATCCGCTAACCGTTGTTATGAGTGCTAACAAACACGTAACGGCCAACTTTACACTCAACGTAATCATTATACCACCGCTTTTGGGTGATGCTGCAAAATTTGGCGCTTTCGGCGGCAATGCAGGTGTAACCAACCAGGGCCTAAATACGGTTATCAATAACGGAGCAATTGGCACAACTGCCGCATCAACCCTGGTTACAGGCTTCCATGATGGCTTGACTGCCGATATTTATACCGAAACACCGCTAAATAAGGGTAACGTAAAAGGCGGCATATTTACAGCGCCCCCGGCCCCGGGTACAGCAACCTCTTTTGCAGTTGCCACACAGGGATTACTTGACGCCACCATTGCCTACAATAGTATATCCCCGGCCTCGAAACCAGGTGGTATAGACCCTGGCGCAGGTGAATTAGGCGGCCTGACTTTAGCTCCAGGCGTATATAAATCGGCAAGCGGAACATTTAAAGTAACCAATGGCGACCTAACGCTGGATGCCAAAGGCGATCCGAACGCAGTATGGATCTTCCAGACAGCTGCCGGCCTTACCGTAGGTACAGCAGGCCCGGCAGGCGCCAGGAGTGTTATCATGAAAAATGGTGGCCTTGCTAAAAACGTTTACTGGTATGTAGGCAGCTCGGCTGTAATTAACGGCGCAGGTGGCGGCATCATGACAGGTACTATCATATCCAGTGCAGGCATCACCTTCTCAACAGCCGGCAACGCGGTGCAAACCGTGCTAAACGGCAGGGCTATATCCCTGGTAGCTTCGGTTACTATGGTAAATACCACTGTTAACGTACCACAATAAGCCAACATCAGTATCAACAGTATTCAATCCCTTTTGGGGATTGAATACTATCTGTCAACAAAATATTTAAAGAAACATCTCATGTTACCAATCAATAAAATACTTAAAACAACCATCATCTGCTGTTTGATGGTTGCTATAGCCTGCATAACGGTTAAAGCACAAACCAATATAACCCCTACATGGTGGTTTGGTGTATCTGGCGCTGCCAATTTTAACTTTTACGATGGCACAACCCAACGGTTAAACAATTCATTAATAGCGCCTACCGCTTTTCATAAAGGCCATGACGTACGCCCTTATGGGTCTGTCCTGGTAGAATACCGTCCGGCAAGTGTGTTGGGTGTTATGCTTAATGTAGCTTATGATGGCCGCGGTGGCAAATTTAAGGATGTAGTGGCACCCTGTAACTGCCCGGCCACTTTAGAAACCAACACCAGCTATATTGCTGTTGAACCAAGCCTGCGTTTAACGGTGCCTTCAACCGGCTTGTACTTTTTTGCCGGCCCAAGGGTTGCTTTTAACATCAGTAAAGATTTTGAGTATACCCAGCTTAGGCAACCTAATACAAATGGCCAATTAAGCGCCATGCACAAAACCCTCATCTCGGGCCAGGTTGGCGCCGGTTATGATATTATGGTTTCGCCGGCAAGCAGCACTACCAAGGTAAGCATCTCGCCATTTGTTTCTTTTCATCCATATTTTGGGCAGGAGCCGCGCAGTATCGAAAGCTGGTCGGTTACCACGTTGCGCGCCGGGATAGCACTTAAATTTGGTAAAGCTTCAAAAATTGCACCTAAAACGGTAACCAGCGTACCGCCGCCTATGCATGAATTTGTTTTTACGGTAACCGCACCAACAGCAGTACCTTTAAAACGCCAGGTAAGCGAAACACTGCCTTTGCGTAATTCGGTGTTTTTTGATGAAGGATCGAACCAAATTCCGTCAAGATATCTAACACTGTCAACAAACCAGGCAGCCACCTTCAGGGAGCAACAATTGCAAAACGAGCAGTCCGATAATATGGCGGGCCGCTCTGCAAGGCAGCTTAATGTTTACCACAATATCCTCAATATTTTAGGCGATAGGCTAAGATCAAACCCGGCAGCCGTTATTGTGCTTAACGGCGCTTCGGCCAAGGGCCCGGCAGATGGTAAAGAGCTGGCACAAGCTGTAAAGCAATACCTGCTTACCCAATTTGCAATTGATGCATCAAGGATAGCCGTTGCAGGCCGCAACAAACCACTTATCCCGTCAGAACAACCAGGCGGCACCAAAGAGTTGGTATTACTGCGTGCAGGCGACCGTCGTGTAGATATCACCAGTACATCACCCGAATTATTGACGGAAGTGGGTGGCGATATGATGAAGCCCGTTCAGATAAACGACATACAAGCCAACCCGCTTGACAGTCACATAATTTTAAATATCGACAGTGCCAAACAATTGCTTAAATCATGGTCGGTAGATGTTACGGATGACAAAGGCGCGGTTCAGCACTTTGGACCGTTTATTGACGACCAGGCAAGTATTCCCGGCGCTGCTATTTTAGGCAACAACGCATCAGGCGATTACAAAATTGCAATGACCGGTGAAACCCGTAATGGCACTCCTGTCAGGAAAGAAAGCACGGTACATTTGATACGCCAGGACGAAACACCAACCAAAGGCTTGCGCTACAGCGTTCTGTATGATTTTGACAGATCGAACTCTATTGCATCTTATGATAAGTTTTTAACTGATGTTGTATCAGCCTCTATTACCGATGGATCAACTGTTATTATTCACGGACATACCGATAACATTGGTGAGGAAGATCACAATATGAAATTATCTAAAGAACGCGCACTGGACGTTCAGCATACTTTGGAACGGGCGTTAGCTAAAGCCGGCAAAACCAATGTAAAGTTTGAGACCATAGGTTTTGGCGAGGATGCTGGCAACGCTCCATTTGAAAATAATTTAGTTGAAGAGCGCTTTTACAACCGAACCGTTATTATAGATATTATCCCTGTTAAATAACGATAAGCGATATAAAATGAAAAAAGCAGTGGAAGAAATTCCGCTGCTTTTTTTTGCGTTATTGGCTGCTAACTAATGCTTATGAATTTGAGATTCCCACGTGGGAAACGCAAAATATTGCGTCACAAAAAAGGCACAGTCCTAAAACCATGCCTTTTATATATCCACGCAAAAACCTTTCAGCTTTCGCCTTTAACCTTTTACCTCAAATTAGTAACGGTAGTATTCCGGTTTAAACGGACCTTCAACAGTTACGCCAATATAATCGGCCTGGTCCTGGTCAAGTACTTCCAGTTCAACGCCAATTTTGGCAAGGTGCAAGCGGGCAACTTTTTCGTCAAGGTGTTTTGGTAAGGTGTAAACTTCGTTTTTGTAAGCAGCACCGTTGGTCCAAAGCTCTAATTGAGCCAAAGTTTGGTTGGTGAACGAGTTGCTCATTACAAAGCTTGGGTGACCGGTTGCGCAACCTAAATTCACCAAACGGCCTTCTGCTAAAACGATAACATCGCTACCATCAATGGTGTATTTATCAACTTGTGGTTTAATTTCGATTTTGGTGTTGCCATAAGCGCCGTTTAACCAGGCCATGTCAATCTCGTTATCAAAGTGACCAATATTACAAACAATAGCCTTGTCTTTCAAAGCGCGGAAATGCTCTTCGCGAACGATGTTTTTGTTACCTGTAGCGGTAACCACAATATCGGCCTCTTTAATAGCAGTACCTAATTTTTTAACCTCGAAACCTTCCATTGCTGCCTGTAACGCGCAGATAGGGTCAATTTCGGTAACAATTACACGTACGCCAGAGTTGCGCAGTGAATCTGCAGAACCTTTACCTACGTCGCCGTAACCACAAACAACGGCTACTTTACCGGCCATCATCACATCGGTAGCCCTACGGATGGCATCAACCAACGATTCGCGGCAACCATATTTGTTATCAAATTTCGATTTGGTAACCGAATCGTTAACGTTTATTGCTGGCATTGGTAACGTACCGGCTTTCATACGCTCATATAAACGGTGTACACCTGTAGTAGTTTCTTCAGATAAACCCCTGATATCAGCAATCAGCTCAGGGAAACGATCTAAAACCATGTTGGTTAAATCGCCGCCATCGTCCAATATCATGTTCAATGGCTTGCGGTCTTCGCCAAACCAAAGGGTTTGCTCAATACACCAGTCAAACTCTTCGGCGTTCATACCTTTCCAGGCGTAAACAGAAGTACCGGCAGCAGCAATAGCAGCGGCGGCATGATCCTGGGTTGAGAATATATTACATGACGACCAGGTAACCTCGGCGCCAAGTGCAATTAAAGTTTCAATTAAAACAGCGGTTTGGATGGTCATGTGCAGGCAACCGGCAATACGGGCACCTTTTAAAGGCTGGCTCGGGCCATACTCCTGGCGCAAAGCCATCAGGCCCGGCATTTCGGCCTCGGCCAGTTCAATCTCCTTGCGGCCCCATTCGGCCAGTGAAAGGTCTTTTACCTTGTATTTAACAAAAGCAGTTTCTACTGATGACATATCGTTTTCAATTTTGTGCAGCAAATTTAAATCATATCCCCGTTAAAATGAAATAGGCAGCAAAGTAAGGGGGTATTTGTTGCCATAGGGCAAGTGGGGGTTCGGGTTGCGAGGGTCGGGGTTCGGGTTGCGGCGGGGCTAGCACATCTCAAATCTGATGTTTATTATGGCGTTGCCTGCGGCCCGTGCTGTACGTTCATACTACACAGGCATTAGGCGCGAGGCCGGTATCCACTTCCATCACTAACGCGAAAATTCATTATCCAAAGGGGTTTTAGTACACCCACTGGCATCCGATTAAAAATGAATTTGTATATTTGAATTGATAGCTAATGCCATGTACAAACAAGTATTAACCCCCGACGAAAAGAACCAGAGCTTTGAGGTGCCCAAAAAGTTTTTTGGCAAAAAAGTTGAAGTGATTGTTGTGGAAGTAGGCGAACCCGCCTTAAAAGATCACCCCCATCCCCCTAAAGGAAAGAAGGTAAATGTAAACGAGTTGTTTGAAAATTTCGGTACCGCACCCCATTTTCCATCTGTTGACGAGATAAGAACCAAAGCCTGGTCATCCAAGTGGTAATAATATTTTTATAGAGCTTTATCGGGACAAAATAACATCGAATAATGAATTTCGAATGTCCAATCACTAAGTCTTCGGTTCATTATTCGACATTGGATATTCGGTGTTCGATATTAAATATTCTTAATTTCCCAATTTACTTCTCCACTACTCCCATGCTCAGCAATCCATTATAAACGCCACCGGTTTCAACCAGCAGGGTTTGGGTGGTAATGGTGCCGGTGATTTTGCCGGTAGCACGTATTTCAAGGGATGTGGTTTGGATATCGCCGGTTACTGTGCCGTAAACTACAATCTCTTTGGTAATGATATTACCATTGACAATCCCTTTTTCGCCAAGGATAAGGCCTTCATCAACGGTAACATCACCGGTTACCTGGCCGTCAATGCGGGCAAATGCCTGGGCTTTAAAATTGCCGTCAATGATGCAGCCTTCGCTTATCAGGGTTGATATGGATTGCAAATCGAGCGATACTTTATCTTTTTTTCCGAAAATAGCCATAGTGGTGAGAGGTGAATGGTGAGGAGTGAATGGTGAGGAGGCATTAGTGATTTGCGAAGGAATCTATAGTCTATTCACTTTCACAACTCACCAAATCAGTGGCAACAACCCACTCACTATTCACCTCTCACCACTCACTATTTATTTAGTGTTAAAAAATTAACCGGGTTTACGGCTTTGCCATGCCTGCGTACTTCGTAGTGCAGGTGGGCGCCGGTGGAGTGGCCGGTTGAACCAACAAGGCCAATCTCATCGCCAAGGTTTACTTGCTGCCCTACTTTTACTTTTATTTTGGATAGGTGCCCATAAACAGTCTGGATATCGTTGATATGCTGAATGCGGATACAGTTGCCATAGCCTCCGGCCCAGCCTGCAAAAACAACCTTGCCGCTGGCAGTACATTTTACTTCGTCGCCACGTTTGCCCTTAAAATCTATCCCGGGGTGAAATTCGGCGCTGGAGCTATCAAAAGGATCACTACGGTAGCCAAAAAACGACGTGAACGAACTGATGCGCGGATAACCCATTGGTGTAAATGCAATGGTACCCATCAGGTGATTAAGGTAATCATTGTATAACGAATATACTTCGCCATCATTTAGCTTTTTACCTTCGGCGTCGTTGTCGCCACCAATCCCCCTGGTACTGAACCCTTTTAAGCCCCGGCGGCGCAGGTAATCATTTATTGTTTTTAACTTACCTTCAATCGATTGAATGTAGCTTTGCGCGCTGCCTTGTTTAGCCTCGGCGGGCGCTGCAACCTGTACAGGTACCGCTCCTTTCAATTTTACTATCTGGGCCATCAGCGCTTGTTTTTCAACTTCCTGCTGCTGGTTTTGCCATCTTAAATAAATAATACCGCCCACCAAAACCAGTACAACCGACAAGGTGCCGAGCGCGTAATGTTTAAGATTGTTAAGGTGTTTTGTTTTAATTTGTAAAGACCGTGTAGGCTGCTGGTTTTTATTAATAACAACAACGGTACTGATATCAGATGTCTTTTGTTTCATCAAACTCATAAATTAGGGTTGGCAATATAACGATAACATTGAATAAATCAATAGCTATTATAAACAAACACCTTACAGCCTGATGGTTATAGAAAAGGCGCATCGTCAGCAAATTGTTATTATTGCGTTTTTTAAACGTAAACTGTTAATCATTTGTTACTTTTGCAGTTGATAAATAATTCAAAAAATTAAACATACCATGTATCCAGAATATTTAGTTGCCCCAATGCGGGAAGATTTAACCAGGGTTGGTTTTGAGGAGTTGAAAGATGCCGAGGCAGTAAAAAACGCCATTGAAAGCGAAGGCACAGTGTTTGTAATGGTAAATTCTGTATGTGGTTGCGCTGCAGCAAATGCACGCCCTGCCGCACGGATTGCTGCTGCTAACGGGAAACATCCTGACAAATTAGTTACTGTTTTTGCCGGTATGGAAAAAGAAGCCGTAGATGCTGCCCGTAACTATATGCTGCCTTACCCTCCGTCGTCACCTGCTATGGCTTTGTTTAAAGACGGTAAGCTGGTACACATTATTGAGCGTTACCAGATTGAAGGCCGCCCAGCCCAAATGATTGCCGATAACCTGATTGGCGCTTTTGAGCAATACTGCTAAATTTTAGGTTAAAGGCGAAAGGTTAAAGGTGGGTAAAGCACATCATACTTTAAGGCTGTAAATAAAATGTTAAAAGAAAAAGCCCGGAAGATTTGAAATCTTCCGGGCTTTTTCTTTTAATTTAAAATATGTCTTTTTTCATTTTCAAATCTTCAAATTACCAGATTTTCAAATTCTCTCCATCTGCACATTTGAAATCTGAAATTTGCACATCTATTTGGCGTCCGTGATCAATTTAATTGCCTCATCTGCCGCTTTCACGGTGGCATCATCATGCATTTGCTGACGCTTTTCTTTAATATCGGTTATAAATTTAATAGCGGCATCGCCTATGCCCTGCGGTTTATATTTTATTCCAAAATCTTTAATCTGACTGATCCCTTGCTGGGCGTACTCAGGTTTTTGAACACGGCCTGCCATGGCGCTAAATTTATCAAGAGCATTATATTTAGCCTGCGGTGCGGCTTCATCAAATTGCTTGTATACAAATGGCCATTGGGCGTCGGTACCGCTGGTGGCGTAAACATTCATCATGGCCGCAGTAAGGCCGCCTTTGTTATCGGCTTCATAATTTTTTGCAAGGTTCATAGCTAATGCGGGCTCAAGCAAATTAATAGCATTTAAAGCAGCCCCTTGTACAGCATATGATTGGCTGCCTAATGCCTGTTTAAATAAATTCATGTTGCCGGCTGCTTTCAAGCTGCCCAGAGCGGTTATGGCCTGTGCCTGTACCAAAGTATTGACATCTGTTTGTGTAAGCTTAACCAAAATAGGCTGCGCGGCATTACGGATGGCATCATCATCCAGTTTTAGCGTACGGATGGCTTTATCGCGTAAACCGTAATACTTATCGCTCAGCGCTGCAATCAGGATTTTTTGCGCATCTTTTTCACTTTGCTTATCGGCAGCTGCATTGATGGCTTCCAGCCTATCCAAATAAAGCGGGGCGTTAAAATACTGGAAAGCAAACTCCTGCAAGGTTTTATGGTCGGTCTTTTTAGTCAGCAATATTTTATCACCATCAACATTTACCAGGTCGGGTTTTGAGGCCAGCTTAAAGGTAAGGGTATCGTTCTGATTATTCATCCAAACTTTATGACGTGTTTTTTTGCCGCCTGCGTAAATATCAATGGCCATTGGCAGTTTAAATAGCTGCCCATCCTGGCTTTGCTGCAGGTAAACTGTTTGGGTTTTAGTGGCATCATCCCATTTATAGCTGATATCCAGTATCGGGTGGCCGGCACCATAATACCATTGGTTAAAAAACCAGTTCAAATCGAGCCCGCTGGCTTGTTCAAGGGCTAAGCGTAGTTGTTGGGCCTCGCCATTTTTAAAGGCGTTGGTGGTAAGGTAAATGTTTAGTCCTTTGTAAAAAGCTTCGTTGCCCAGGTAGTTGCGCAGCATATTCAGGATACGGCCTCCTTTTTGGTAAGTAACCACATCAAATACATCCTCTTTATCGGCATAATGAAAACGCACCAGGTTTTTAGTGCGTGCATCCGGCGACCGCAGGTAGCTTTGCATATCAATATAGTTATGCTCGTCGGCCACATCTTTGCCATATTTATGCTCGGCCCAAAGGGTTTCGCTAAAGTTGGCAAATGATTCGTTTACCGTTAGGTTGCTCCAGCTTTCGGCGGTTACATAATCGCCAAACCACTGGTGAAAAAGCTCGTGCACAATAGTACTGCGGCCATCGTTATAGTAGGCATCCAACAGTTCGCGATGGGTACCTTGCACGTAAGCGCCATGCAGGGTAGCCGAGGTGTTTTCCATCGCACCGCTCACATAATCACGAACCACAATTTGCGAGTATTTATACCAGGGATAATCTACTCCCAAAGTTTTGGAGTAAAATTCGATAGCCTCGGGTGTCATCCCGAAAATTTCTTTGGCATATGGCGCATACTTGGGTTCCAGGTAATAGTTTACCTCTTTGTTGCGCCATTTATCTTTATATATCTTAAAATCGCCCACGGCCATCATAAACAGGTACGGCGAGTGTGGCAGATCCTGTTTCCAGGTATCAGTACGGGTACCATCAGTGTTGTTTTTTTGAGATACCAGTTTGCCGTTTGATAGGGTTACATATTTGGCCGGCACGGTCATGCTGATCTCTTCGGTTGTTTTTTGGCCGGGCTTATCAATGGTTGGGAACCAGGCCGATGAGCCTTCGGTTTCACCCTGCGTCCATACCTGGGTTGGCTTGTCTTTTTCAGTACCATCGGGATTGATAAAATATAAACCCTTGGCATCATTAATGGCAGCGCTTCCTTTTACCTTCAGCTCGTTTGGTTTGGCGGTGTAATCAATGTAAATGGTATAGCTTTCATTATTGCGGTAAACTTTATCCAGTTTAATAGCTACGCTCAGGCTATCCCGGTAGCTGAATTTCAGGGGAATGTTTTTACCGTTTTTTACAAGGGCTATAGTTTTTAAATCCATGCCTTTAGCATCCAAACGGAGGCTGTCGGTAGGGTAAAAGTGCGGTTTTAAAGTAACCCATTCCTTGCCATACATATAGCGTTTTTTGTAGTCGAACCGTACATCCAGCTTGGTATGCACCAGGTCATTAACCTTGCGTGGTGTTTCCCGGTAAATTTTCAGGGCGGGGTCTTCGGGTTGGGGCGCCTGTTGCGCCCGCAATGAGGTGAAAGTTGCTGCAAACACAGATGAAAGCAGCAGTGTTGAAATTAGTTTCAGATCAGTCATATAAAATTACAATGGTAAGGCCGGCCGTGCAGATGTGTTTAGCAATTGTATATCTGCCACGGGCAAAAGCTTTCGGCTTTAAAGTACATAAGACGCTTCTGCGCGTTTTATGTTACCGTAAAGGTGATTTATTTATAGTTGCTAAATTGTTGTGAATTGGCGACAGCACGGTGTATATTGGCTACGATCGCTCCTGCAGGAATTAATATGCAGCGTTCACCGGTGCCTCAAATAAGCCGGAAAATATAACAGCGTTTTTTTTAAATAGCGGATCAATTATCAATAACATATACTTTTCCTTCTTTCATCACAAAAGCTACGTTTTTCATGGTTTTTATATCAAGTATCGGATCGCCTTCAATAGCTATTATATCGGCAAACTTTCCCTTGCTTATACTGCCAATTTTTTCGCTCATACCCAGCAGATCGGCGGCGCTGCCTGTTGCCGATTTTATGGCTTCCATAGGCGACATGCCGCCTTCAACCATATACTGAAATTCAATATAGTTTTTACCATGCGCATATACCCCGGCATCGGTGCCAAACGCTATTTTAACCCCGGCTTTATACGCCTTTGTAAATGTTTGTTATATTTGCGGGCCTATCTCCAAAGCTTTACGGGCAATTACCGGCGGAAAATATCCCGGCATCCGGGCAGAATCGGCTACCGATTTTCCGGCTATAATGGTAGGCACGTAATAGGTACCATATTGCCTGGCCAGTTTAATATCTTCATCATCCATAAAGGTGCCATGCTCTATAGAGGCCACGCCCCCCAGTATCGCCCGTCTTATACCTTCGGCGCCATGTGCATGGCAGGCCACTTTAAGGCCGTAATCTTTGGCTGTTTCAACAACGGCCTTTATCTCCTCAATACTAAACTGCGCGCCCGATCCATCTTCACTTAAATCCAGTACGCCGCCGGTAGATGCTATTTTAATCACATCTGATCCACGTTTAAATTGCAACCTTACTGCTTTTATCAGCTCGTCTTTACCATCGGCTATACCGTCGTCAGGCCCAGGCCGGTGGTTAAACGCATCGTCCCTGAACCCGTTAGATGGATCCATGTGGCCACCGCTGGCTGATATAGCCCTGCCGGCAGTTATCACCCTTGGGCCATCAACCAAGCCTTGCTTAATTGCCTTGCGCAGGCTGATATTTACACCGCTGCCGCCAAGATCGCGCACAGTGGTAAAGCCCGCCATCAGGGTGCGTTTGGCATATACCGAGGCGCGGTATGCAATATCAGCATCGGTTAATGTAAAGCCCTGGAGAGCCGAATTTTTATTAAACTCAAGTTCAAGATGAACATGGCAATCAATAAGGCCCGGCATTACCGTTTTGTTTTGCAGGTTGACTACCTTATCTGTTGCCGCCCCTGATGTATATCCTTTTTGAATATCGACAATAGTTTTACCCTCAACAACTATAGTTATTTGTGTTTGTGCTGCCGGCGAGGTTCCGTCAATCAGTTTTCCGCATTGGATGTAAGTTTTTTGAGCGAATGCGGTTTGCGCAAAAAGAAGAAAAATGAAGAGGCATTTTTTTTGCATATTAAGATAGCTTGTTGATACTTAAGCTAATTTATAATTATTTTACCTAAATCTGTACGGCTACTTCAGAACTTCCGCATAAAACCGAACACCAGATGTACGTATTCGAACACCCGGGACTTTTTTTTCAACACAAATAACTGATTGTCTGATATTTAAATAAATGGCACATATTTTATTCTATGTAATTGGTGGGATTTACCCTTGTATGTCAATTTATCTACCTATAAAGTATGAACATAGAGGAACACGTTTGGCAACTGGCAACAAAAAAACTGGCTAACGAGGCATCGGCAGATGAACTGCGCGAACTGGATACGCTGTTAATGGAAAATCCCGGACTGAAAACCTCGCTAATGCTAATTTTTGACTGGTGGCAGGATGAAAAGCAGGATACTGAAACCAACAGTTCGTTATTATTTGAAAGGATCCTGCAAAATATAAAGCCTGTAGATACAATGGCTGAAGAAGACATCAGGGTTATACCACCTTATTTACCTGCATATATAGAACACAAAAGATCGGATAAAAGAAGTTCAATTTTAATTAATACCGGTATGATAAAGAACTATTTAAAAGTTGCTTTAAGGCAATTGCAAAAGCAAAAAATGTACGCGGCCATAAAAATTGGCGGCTTTGCATTTAGTATTGCTGCATGTTTGTTAATCGCATTATACATCCGCGACGAAGTTAGTTTTGATAAAAGCTACCCCAATGCCGATAGGATTTACCGGGTTGTGGGTGCCTATAATATAGATGCTATACACGAAAAAGGTACTTCCTGGCCCGCAGTTATGGCCAAAACGTTAAAAAACGACTACCCGGAGGTCGAAAAATCGGGCCGGGTAATGAACAACTCCCTGTTTTGGGGTGCGGGCAGTAACGAGCTGAAACGGGCAGACGGCGTGGAGAATACCCACGAGGATGGTTTTGCTTACGCCGACCAGTCGTTATTGGAAATCCTAAAAGTCCCTATGGTTTACGGCGACCTGGCGCACGCGCTTACCGAGCCGCAAACCATGGTGATATCAAAAAGCAAGGCCGATAAATATTTCCCCGGTCAAAACCCGGTTGGCAAGGTAATGTACCTTAATAACAACAAAAGCAGGCCCTATAAAATTGGTGCGGTAATGCAGGATTTCCCTCCTACAACACACCTTCATTATAACTTTTTGCTCACCCTAACCGGTATTAAGTTTTGGGATGGCGAACAGGAAACCTGGGGAGCCAGCAATTACGATGTTTACGTATTACTTAAACCGGGTGCAGATGTTAAAGCCTTAAATAAAAAGATAACCAATGGCATAATAAATGGCTATTACATACCCGATATGAGAAGGGGTGGCGATAAAAACGCGGATAGGATTGCCGCCGCTTTAACCATGTTTTTGCAAAATATTAAAGATATTAACCTGTACTCGTATGATATCCGCGATGGCTTGTCGCATGGAGATATTCGGTTTGTGTGGTTGTTTGGGGCGGTGGCCGGTTTTATATTGGTGATTGCCTGTATCAATTTTATTAACCTGGCAACGGCTAAATCGGCAAACAGGGCAAAAGAGGTGGGCCTCCGTAAGGTGGTTGGTTCACAACGGGGCGGCCTGATCAACCAGTTTTTAACGGAGTCGCTTATCTACAGTTTTATATCCTTTATAATAGCTATTGTTTTGGCTGCGCTTTTAATGCCTTATTTTAATACGCTGGCATCAAAAACACTAACCATACCATGGCTGCAATGGTGGTTTATGCCGGCCATAATTGTTGCCGCTGTTGTAATAGGCATTTTAGCAGGCATTTATCCTGCATTTTACCTTTCCAGCTTTAAACCGATAGAAGTGCTGAAAGGCAAGCTGGCTGCGGGTAGCAAAAGCTCCTTTTTACGTAACGGACTGGTTGTTTTCCAGTTCACTACTTCCATAATATTAATTATAAGCACCGTGGTTATTTATAACCAGATGCATTACATCCTAAACAAAAAGGTAGGTTTTGAAAAAGACCAGGTGCTGATGATACAGGGCACACAGACGCTGGAGGGCGAAGTGCAAAACTTCAAAAACGAGTTGCTGAAGCTATCGGCAGTAAAAAGCGCCACCGTGAGCGATTTTTTACCGGTATCTGGCACCAAGCGTAACGGCAATGAATTCCATAACGAGGGTAAACAGAAATTAGAAGCCGGCACCGGCGGCCAGTTTTGGGATGTTGATGCCGACTACATAAAAACCCTGGGCATGACGATAGTGGCAGGCCGGAATTTTAACCCTAAACTAAAAACCGACTCGCAGGCATATATTATCAACCAAACCATGGCACAAAAATTAGGACTTAAAAACCCGGTAGGTAAACGGATAAGTAATTATGGCGCTCCTTTGCCCATAATTGGTGTGGTGAAGGATTTTAATTTTGAATCGCTAAAGGGTGGCCTCGAACCATTGGTAATGCACCTGGGTAATAGTCCTACAATTGTATCGGTAAAAATAAAACCCACTGATGTAAAAGCCACCCTGGCTCAGATCAACACCATATGGAAAAGCTTTTCGCCAAACCAGCCTATCCGTTACACTTTTATGGATGAGCAATTTGCCAACATGTACGCCGATGTACAGCGCATGGGCCGCATCTTTACCAGTTTTGCCGTATTAGCCATCATTATAGCCTGCCTTGGCCTGTTTGCCCTGGCCGCCTTTATGGCCGAGCAGCGCAGCCGCGAAATAGGCATCCGCAAGGTACTTGGCGCAAGTATAGCCAACATTACCCGCCTGCTCTCACTCGATTTTGTTAAGCTGGTATTTATTGCTATCCTGATAGCATCTCCCATTTCCTGGTGGGCCATGAATAAGTGGCTACAGGATTTTAACCCCAGCAACCGCATCAGCATCAGCTGGTGGATGTTTGCCCTGGCGGGGATAATGGCTATTGTAATTGCTATTTGTACCGTGAGTTACCAAAGCATCAAAGCAGCGTTAATGAACCCGGTGAAGAGTTTGAAAGCGGAGTAGGGAAGTAGTATCAAGTAGTTAGTATCAAGTATCAAGACCGGAGCATTTTGGATTTGTTACGCTGATACCAACAGACAAGACCAATGAACTAATGAACAAGTGAACCAATGAACTAAAATTATGTTAAAGAGTTATTTAAAAACAGCATGGCGTTTTTTGTTAAAAAACAAAACCTTTAGTTTCATCAACATTATAGGCCTGGCTACGGGTACCTTGTGTTGCCTGTATATTTTATTGTATGTGCAGGACCAGTATAGTTATGATAAGCAGCACAAAAATGCTAACGATATTTACCGGGTTACTACCGACCTGGAACTTACCGGCGATAAACACCACAGCGGGGCAAGCTCGCCGCCTATAACGCCGGCAATGAAAAATGAGTTTGCCGAGGTTCTGCAATTTACCCGTGTGGTAACTACCGAAAAGTTTGGCGCAAAGCAACACTTGCTGCGTTATAAAGAGAAATCGTTTTACGAGAAAGACGCGCTGTTTGTCGATTCTACTTTTTTCGATATGTTCAGCTATCATTTTACGGCGGGCAATGCTAAGAACGCATTAGCAGAGCCTTACTCCATTGTACTGCTAAAGCCGGTTGCCGATAAGCTTTTTGGCAGCGAGGATGGGATTGGCAAAATGATATCTATCGAAAACGGTTTTGGTAAGCACGAGTATAAAGTTACAGGCGTGGTTGACGAAAGCCTGGGCAAATCGCACATTCACGGCAATATGTATGTGGCCTTGAATAGTGGCGGATTTGGCGAATCGGTACGGCGGAATGATGCCTGGGCCGGCAATAACTTCCTGTACGCCTATATAAAATTAAGGCCCGGCACTGATGCCGCCTCTCTGGAGAAAAAGCTGCCCAACTTTTTGAACAGGCATGCTGCCCAGCAGTTAAAAGATATTGGCATGAAAAAGGTGCTGCACCTGCAGCCGGTTACCACTTTACACACTACACCGGGTTTTGAAAACGAGTTGAGCAAAACACTCAATCCATCGTTTTTATTCCTGCTGATATTGATCGCCGTAATGATCCAGGTAATTGCCTGCATCAACTTCATGAACCTATCTACAGCCCGTGCCTCTAAACGTGCCAAGGAAGTTGGTGTGCGTAAAGTAATAGGTGCAGGTAAAGGCGACCTGATCAAACAGTTTTTAGGCGAATCGTTTTTACTTGCCTTTATAGGCGTGGCTATCGCATTGCCATTGCTTATAGTACTAATGCCTTACCTTAATGAAGTCACCCAGGCCAATATACAGTTAGCGTTTTTCAGCAATTATAAAATTTGGGTACTGCTGTTGAGCCTTATCACGGTTACCGGTTTTGTGGCAGGCAGCTACCCGGCGTTTTACCTGTCGGCCTTTGAGGCCATTAAAGTGATCAAAGGAAATTTTACCAGCCAGGTTTCGGCCACGGGTATCCGCAAATCATTAGTAGTATTTCAATTTGTTTTGTCTATAGTTTTGGTTACAGGTATCATCGTTATCTATAGCCAGCTAAACTACATCAAAAACAAAGACCTCGGTTTCGATAAAAACCAGAAGCTTATCTTCAATTTCTATACTGAAAGCTCGCAAAAAAAGATGCCTGCCTTTACCAACGACCTGAAGGAACTGTCGGAAGTAAAAGCAGTAAATAATGCCGATAACTATTTGGGCCAGTTTGTACCGCATGATCATGGGGTTTTCCTGGCGGGCGGCAATATGGCTGCAGCTATCGATGCTCAAAACATCAATACCGACGAGCATTTTGTAAAAGCCAATGGAGTAACATTAATAGCCGGTCGCGATTTTAGATTGAACGATACCAACCGGGTATTGATAAACGAAACCCTGGCCAAACGGTTGGGTTTAGATGTACAAAAGGCTCCGGGCACTCGCCTGTACTCGCAATACAATGGCAAACCGGCCACCTTTGTTGAGGTAGCCGGCGTAATGAAAAACTTTAATTATAATTCCCTGCACGGCGAGGTAAGGCCATTTATGATGGTTTACCAAAACGATCCGGGTTATTTCAATAGCATGGTGGTATCTGTTGGCAGTAGCAACTACAAAGAGCTACTTGATAAAATATCAGTTGTTTGGCGCAAGGATTTACCGGAGGTGCCGTTTGAATATACCTTTTTGGATACCGAGGTGCAAAATCAATATAGCGATGAGATCAAATTATCGCGCATTATCAACACTTTTACTATTGTGGCCATTGTGATATCGTGCCTGGGCCTGTTTGGGCTTGCCGCGTTCAGCGCCGAACAGCGCAGCAAGGAAATAGGCATCCGCAAGGTATTGGGTGCAAGCGTAACCGGTATAGTGCAATTGCTATCAACCGATTTTTTAAAACTGGTGCTCATCGCCTTTGTAATAGCAACGCCTTTAGCCTGGTGGGGAATGAGCAAATGGTTGCAGAACTTTGAGTACCGCATAGCCATCAGTTGGTGGATGTTTGCCCTGGCCGGCACATTAGCCGTAATAGTAGCCCTGTTCACCGTAAGTTTCCAGGCTATAAAAGCTGCTTTGATGAACCCGGTGAAAAGCCTAAAAGCGGAATAGTATCAAGTAGTAAGTATCAAGTATCAAGACCGGAAGCATATGGGATTCATGCTACTGATACGAACAGACAAGACAATGAACTAATGAACCAGTGAACAAATGAACCAACATTATTTTAAAACAGCCTGGCGTAACCTTGTTAAAAACAAGGCTAACTCCTTTATTTAATATAGCCGGGCTTTCGGTGGGCATGGCGGTAGCTATACTTATTGGCCTTTGGATTTGGGACGAGCTTTCGTTTGATCAGTATCATGAAAACTATAACCGGATAGCACAGGTTGAGCAGCATTTAAAAAATAATGGCGAAATTAATACCTGGGCGGCTACCCCCTACCCCCTGGCCAACGAGCTGCGTAAAAACTATGGTAGCAATTTTAAATCGGTAGCTATGGCAACCGGCTGGGGAAACCACTTGTTAAGTTTAGGCGATAAAAAGCTAAACAAAATGGGTGTCTATTTTGAGCCGCAAGCACCGGAAATGCTTACGCTTAAAATGCTGAGGGGTACCCGCGGCGGACTGAAAGATCCTTACTCGGTATTAATATCGGCCTCAACTGCCAGGGCTTATTTTGGCGATGTCGACCCGATGAACAAGGTTTTAAAAATAGACAACAAGCTCGACGTTAAGGTAACCGGTGTTTATGAAGACCTCCCCCGAAATTCAACCTTTGCCGAAATCACCTTTATTGCACCATGGCAATTATACTTTAACAATACCGAATGGGTACGTACAGCTGCTGATCCGTGGCGGCCAAACTTTGTACAGATATTTGTTCAACTTGCAGACAATACCAACTTCGCCAATGTATCTGCCCATATAAAAGATGCCAAGCTGCGCAACATTAACCCCGAGCTGGCTAAAAAGAAACCGCAGCTGTTTTTACACCCCATGAGCAAATGGCACTTATACAGCGATTTTAAAAATGGTGTAAATATTGGCGGCCGCATTAAATATGTTTGGCTGTTTGGTATTATAAGTGTGTTTGTATTATTACTGGCCTGCATTAATTTCATGAACCTGAGTACTGCACGAAGCGAAAAACGGGCCAAAGAAGTAGGCATCCGCAAGGCAATAGGTTCGTTACGCAGCCAGCTCATTTACCAGTTTTTTAGCGAATCGTTGCTGTTTGTGGTGCTGGCACTGGCTTTATCCATAGCGCTTGTACAATTAAGCCTGCCGTTTTTCAACTCGGTATCTGATAAAAGCATGTCTATCCTGTGGGCCAGCCCGATGTTTTGGCTCATGATTGTTGGCTTTAGTTTATTTACCGGGTTAATAGCCGGCAGTTACCCGGCCTTATACCTGTCGTCATTTGAGCCTATTAAAGTTTTAAAAGGAGCGTTTAAGGTTGGTCGTTTTGCCGCTATGCCGCGCAAGGTATTGGTAGTAATACAGTTTACGGTGTCAATCGTCCTTATCATCGGTACTATTATTGTTTTCCGGCAGATCCAGTTTGCTAAAGACCGGCCTATTGGCTACAGTCGTGATGGATTGGTTTCGGTACCTGTGCTTAACGATGATATTCACAAACACCTCGATGTAGTTAAAACCGAACTGTTAAAAAGCCAGGCCGTAGTATCTGTAGCCGAAGCCGGTGCTGCACCAACAGAATACAGCTCAAGCAGCAGTGGTTTTGAGTGGAAAGGCAAAGACCCCAACATGAGTGTGGATTTTCCTAATGAAGGAGTGTCCTATGATTTTGAAAAAACAATCGGCTGGAATTTTAAACAGGGCAGGGGATTCTCCCGGTCGTTCCTTACAGATTCATCTGGTTTGGTGATCAATGAAACCGCGGCCCGCTTTATGGGCTTTAATGATAACGCCGTTGGTGAAACCATTAAATGGAATGGTGAGCCATTAAAGGTGATAGGCGTAGTAAAGGACATGATCATCAGCTCGCCTTATGAAGAGATCAGGCCGTTTATTTATTACCTGTCCAAAGACTCCGAATCAACTATCCTGCTTAAAATCAACCCAAAAATGAGCGCTACAGCCGCGCTTACCAAAATAGAATCCGTTTTTAAAGTATACAATCCGTCGCAGCCATTTGAATATCATTTTGTGGATGACGAGTACGCCAAAAAGTTTGGCAACGAACAGCGTATTGGCAAACTGGCCGCCTGCTTTGCTGGCCTGGCTATTTTTATCAGTTGCCTGGGCCTGTTTGGGATGGCTTCATTTTTGGCCGAGCAGCGCATTAAAGAAATTGGTGTACGCAAGGTATTGGGCGCATCAGTATTTAGTCTGTGGCGCTTAATGTCAACAGATTTTGTGGTGCTGGTAATTATTTCCATACTGATAGCAACCCCGGTTTCTTATTATTTTATGCACAACTGGCTGCAAGGCTACCAATATCACGCCGGGATAACCTGGTGGATATTTGCTGCCGCGGCCATAGGGGCTATGATAATAACGTTGCTAACCGTAAGTTACCAAAGTATCCGTGCTGCATTATTGAACCCGGTGAAAAGTTTAAAAACGGAGTGAAAAAGAATCAAGAATCAAGAGTCAGGAATCAAGACAGGAAAAAGTCATTGGTCATTTCGCGGCGCTGTCATTGGTCATTGAAAAAAGTTAAAAATAAAAACGTATCACGTACAACTTAAAACGTACAACATGATAAAGAATTATATCAAAATCGCCTGGCGAAACCTTATAAAAAATAAGGTGCATACATTTATTAATGTTACCGGGCTATCGGTTGGTATGGCGGTGGCTGTGCTGATAGGCCTTTGGATCTGGAACGAGTTATCATACGATAAGTACCATGATAGCTACGACCGGATTGTGCGGGTAATGCAGCACCAAACCTTTAACGGCGAGGTAGGCACACAAAACTCAATTCCCCTGCCGCTGGGTTACAAACTGGGCGAAGAATATAAAAGCGATTTTAAATACGTAGTCCTCTCTACCTGGAATTTTAAACATATAATTGCCTCGGGCGATAAAAAACTATCCTACGCCGGCTCCTACATGCAGGCAGAAGCGCCTGATTTGCTTACCCTAAAAATGCTGAAGGGAACGCGGTCGGCATTAAAAGATCAATCCTCTATAATGCTTTCGGCGTCCCTGGCCAAAGCCATTTTTGGCAATGCCGACCCTATGTTTAAGCCTATAAAAATAGATAACAAATGGAACGTAAAGGTGACAGGGGTATATGAGGATTTGCCCCATAATACCAGCTTTAAAGAACTTGGCTTTATTGCACCCTGGGACTTGTTTATGACAACCCAGCCCTACCTTAAACAGGCCCGTACAACCTGGGGCAACAACTCCTGGCAGCTTTTTGCGCAGTTACAGCCCAATGCCGATCCGGATAAGGTATCTGCCAAAATAAAAAACCTTAAAATGGAAGGGTTGAAGCTTAATAACGACAAAATTGGTTTAACCTTTAAGGCCGCTATCTTTCTACATCCCATGAGTAAATGGCACTTGTACTCGGAGTTCAAAAACGGTATCAATACGGGCGGCGACATTAAATTTGTATGGATGTTTGGCATAATTGGCGTGTTTGTACTGCTGCTGGCCTGTATCAATTTCATGAACCTAAGCACCGCCCGCAGCGAGAAACGGGCCAAAGAAGTGGGCATCCGTAAAACGGTTGGCTCCTTACGCAGCCAGCTTATCGGCCAGTTTTTTATGGAATCGATGCTGATAACCATTTTTGCCTTCTTCCTGTCGCTGGTTTTGGTGCAACTGATATTGCCGTGGTTTAACCAGGTTGCCGATAAAACCGTTTCGATACTGTGGTTTAGTCCCATATTCTGGGTCATGGGTATTGGTTTCAGTATCTTTACCGGTATCGTAGCAGGAAGTTATCCTGCGTTTTACCTATCGTCTTTTCAGCCTGTTAAAGTGTTGAAGGGAACGTTTAAAGCCGGGCGTTTTGCTGCCCTGCCGCGTAAAGTATTGGTGGTATTGCAGTTCACGGTTTCGGTTACCCTTATTATTGGTACCATCATTGTTTTCAGGCAGGTACAGTATACCAAGAACCGGCCGGTAGGATATGAGCGTACCGGACTGATCCAGGTTGATATGCGTACCGATGAGATCCATAAACATTTTGATGCTGTACGGAACGACCTGATCCAATCCGGCGCTATCATTGATATGTCCGAATCTGACAGCCCGCTAACGGATATATACTCTGATAACAGCGGCTTTAAATGGCGCGATAAAGACCCAACCCTCCAGGATGATTTTGGTACGATATCCGTAAGCGCAGAATTTGGTAAAACCGCCCAGTGGAAAGTATTGGACGGCCGAGATTTTGACAAAAACAACTTAGCCGATTCATCGGCCATGGTGGTAAACGAGGCGGCGGTTAAATTTATGCATTTGAAAAACCCGGTAGGCGAAACACTGGAATGGTATAAAAAATTCCAGATTATTGGTGTAGTAAAAGATATGGTAATGTCATCACCCTATGAGCCAATACAGCCAACCGTTTTTTACCTCACAAAAAATAGCAGCGGCCTCATTAACATCCGCATTAACCCTAAGGCAAGCCCGCATGAAACGCTGGCTAAAATCGAAACCGCCTGGAAACAATATGCTTCCGGCAGCCCCTTTGAATACAAATTTACCGACGAAGAGTACGCCCAAAAATTTGCCAACGAAGAACGTGTTGGCAAACTGGCTGGTTTCTTTACCTTACTTGCCATCTTTATCAGTTGTATGGGCTTATTCGGCATGGCATCATTTATGGCAGAGCAACGCACCAAGGAGATTGGCGTGCGCAAGGTGCTTGGCGCATCAGTATTTGGTTTGTGGCGCTTAATGTCGTTAGATTTTGTGGTGCTGGTTTCCATATCATTACTGATAGCCATACCAACCGCTTACTATTTTATGCAGGGCTGGATAAAAGATTACAAATACCACGCCGAGCTTTCCTGGTGGATTTTTGGGGCCACGGCTATTGGTTCTATAACAATTACATTGCTTACTGTTAGCTACCAAAGTATTAAAGCCGCGTTGATGAACCCGGTAAAAAGCCTTCGGTCGGAATAGAAGCAAGAATCAAGAGTCAAGACAGGAAATATTTTCCACTATTAACAAAAAAGGAGCCTTGCAGCTCCTTTTTTGTTTTACCTATACACCGGCTTTTACATCCTGCATATTGTAATGCTTCAACACATCATCGGGTACGCCCGTCCATTTGTTTATGTTGTTGCCGGCAAAACCAATATCATCAATACCCATTTTGGTGGTATAAAAACCTGATGCTGTCAAATCGCGCATGCGGTTAAAAAAAGCTACACCCTGGGCCATTTCTGGTTTGGCTTTAGCTGGGTAGGCTATCATATCTACCAGCTCAATTTGCTGGGCATGGCTGCAATCGGTAAATACTTTGCCAAAGCGGTTAAGGCATTGCAAATCCAGCCATCGCAAACCGCCACGCATTGGGGTTTGATGATCAGGTATATCCTTCACAATAAACTCAATAAAATCAGGCACCTTGGCATCTGACGCGCTGCCCGATTTTTCATCCTTAGGGATGATAATATCACCTAAAACGGTAATGGTTGCCATTTCTGCCGGGGTAAAAAATTTATCTGCATTCAGCTTTTTATCGCGCTCAACCTCAAAAGGCTGGCGGCCAGCTTCTGCTTCGGCCGCTGCGGGGGCTACTTCTTCTGTTTTTGGGGCACCGGGTTTACAAGCTTCCAGTATTAATCCTGCCGAAAGTGTGGTAAAGCCTAATGCTTTAAGGGAATCACGTCTGTTCATAATATTTTATTGGATCAACTTGTTAAACGTTTAGTGCTTTTCGTTGCTGTAATATGTATTCTGCAGTACGCATGCTCATGGCCAGGATTGTCCAGGTAGCGTTTTTATCGCCCTGCTGCACAAACGGTGCGGCATCAACCACAAACAGGTTTTTACAATCATGTGCCTGGCACCATTTATTCAGGGCCGATTTTTTAGGATCGTTGCCCATGCGGATAGTTCCAACTTCGTGAATAATTTTGCCTGGCGCTTCCAGGCCGTAATTGGTTTCGGGGCCTTGAGGAGGGCCATAAATTGCGCCACCCATATTGTGCATAATTTCCTGGAAAGTTTCCTGCATGTGCTTGGCTTGCTTAATCTCGTCGTCGGCCCATTTGTAGTGGAAACGCAATACCGGGATACCATATTTATCGACCACGTTAGGGTCAATCTCGCAATAGTTGTCGTAACGGGCAATAGCAGTACCACGGCCGGCCATACCAAACTGGGTACCATAAAAACGGCGGTAATCGTCTTTTAACGATGCACCGTAGCCGCCCCCGTCCTTCATTTTACCATCGCGGCCCGGTACCGCGCCGTTCATGTTGTGGATGCCGCCGCCAAAGCCGTATGATGGCATATGCATACCGCCACCATATTCGATGTGGTAACCGCGCGGGAAATCCAGTTTCTTATTATCAAGCCACCATGGCGAGTAGATGTGCACGCTGCCTACGCCATCTTCGTTATAACGCTTGCGGTCCATCAACTCTGGCAGGAAACCGCCGGCGCTTGAGCCTGTTGAATCATGCAGGTAATGGCCAACAACACCACTGCTGTTTGCCAAACCTCCCGGATGCTGGGCCGATTTGGAGTTGAGCAGGATACGGGCCGATTCGCCTGCGCTTGCGCCCAGGATAACAGTTTTGGCATTTACCTGGTACTCCTGTAAATCTTCGCGATTTACGTAGGATACGCCTGTAGCTAATCCTTCTTTATTGGTTAACACCTCGCGCACCATTGCGTTGGTAATTACTTTTAAGTTGCCCGTTTTTACGGCCGGGATAACCAGGCATGAGGAGGCCGAAAAATCGCCATAGACTTTACAGCTACGGCCACACTGACCGCAGAAGAAACATGCACCACGATCTTTATTACCCGGCAAAGCTTCGGTTAACACCGAACCACGGCCCGGGATAATGGTAACTCCTGCTTTTTTAGCGCCTTTTACAATATACAGTTCATTAAGCCTTGGCTTTGGCGGGGGCAGGTAAATACCATCCGGTTCGTTTTCCAGCCCTTCTTTGGTGCCGTAAATGCCTATCATGCGGTCAACCTTATCATAGTAAGGTTTTACATCATCATACGTTATTGGCCAGTCATCAGTAAGGCCATCTTTAGCCTGGAAATCCTTTGGCCCCATCCGTAACGATATACGGCCCCAGTGATTGGTGCGGCCGCCCAGCATGCGCGAGCGGAACCAGAAAAATTCAGTTTTGTCTTTGGTAGTATAAGGCTCGCCATCAATTTGCCAGCCACCATAAGCGGCGTCAAAATCGCCAAACGGCCGGGTGGTGCCCGCACCACGACGTGGCGACTCCCAGGGCCATTTAAGTTGTTGTGAATCCTTTTGCGGATCGAAGTAGGCGCCGGCTTCCAGCATCAGCACCTTAATGCCCGCATTAGCCAAAACATACCCCGCCATACCGCCACCGGCACCCGAACCAACAATTACTACATCGTAAGTTTCGGATGATTTTTTAATTTGTAGATCGCTCATATTATCTCAAAAATACCCTTTGTTGAAAACAGGAAAATGCACGCTTTAGGCATGCATTGGTTAATTGAATTATCGGTATAAATATATTCAACGCCACGCGTATAATACATTTATGATTAACGAATTATAATTGTTTAATTGATATTTTACGGAACGATACCACGTGCCCATGATCCTGCAAAGCGATGTGGCCTTTAGGATAGGCGGCAAAATCGGCCCAGGTTTTAAATTTGCTATTGGCAAGCAATGTATTCCACTCCTCGCTGCCCATTTGTACATCAACTATTTGGGTACCGTTGAGCCAAAAAGTAAGGTGCCCGTCTTTTTTGCGCAATTTTACTTTGTTCCATTCGCCGGCAGGTTTTGCAACATCGGCCGATGGCGCTTTCATATCATATAACGAGCCGGCAAGATGGTTGGCTTTTTTATTGTCGCTGGCATCTTTATTATCTAAAACCTGCATTTCGATGCCGGTTTGATAAGTAGCTTCAAATTTAGGATCTTCATGTACGCCAAAAATAATACCGCTGTTACCTTCCTTAGTAATGTTCCATTCCAGTGTCAGTTCATAATTTTCATACTCGTCGTTGGTAACCAGGTCGCCCTGGTCTTCGGCTTTGGGGTCAAGCTGTAAGGCGCCGTCAACAACCTTCCAGGCTTTGGCGTCGGTTTTTAAATAGGTGTGCCAGCCGGCTGTTGTTTTACCGTCAAATAACGATTTAGTTTGGGCCGATGCGGCAAAATAAAGGGCAGAAACAGCCATCAGGCTTAGTAAGATCTTTTTCATCGATAGTGTTTTATAATTTAACTGGAGATATAGTACCGTTTGGTTGGCTAAATATATCTGCTTTTTGTTAATGCTAAAACGATTATCGGAAAAATAAATTACAAACAGCTGTGAAGCCTGTGTAAAAATGTGGATAGATAAAGCGAAAGGCTTAAAGCATAAAGCCAAAAGCTGGAAAGGCTATCGGCTTTATGCTCAAAACTTATTTAAGATGTTATTTAAAGCAGAAGGCCTTAAGCAAAAAACCTTATGCTTTGAGCTTTTTGCTTTCAGCCCTTATTCAGCGTGTTTATGAAAGCCGAATGATAAGTTGGCGGCGATGCCTACCATGCCATAGCCATAACTATCCTGGAAACTTTGGTTATAATCATCCTGGCCACGGTAACCGGCGCCAACCATAAAGGCTGTGCCTTGCATAAACGGAAACGAGTAGTAGTATTTGAGGCTTACGTTAAGGCGTTTTTTTACGTTAAATGCTGAATAGTCATTATACTTATCGGCTATGTAGGTAAAATCAAACTGAATGCGTTGCCAGTTTTCGTAGGTTTTACGACCTTGCTCCAGGGGATCATCATAGGCCTTTACAAAGTTGTACATGCGGCTGCCGTTAACGCGCACAAAGCCATAGCGATTTTTTAGCCCTTGCGACAGGCCCAGGTTAAATAGGCCGGAGTGCACCTCCAACGCCACGTTATCGTAACGGTTAATGGTAAGCCCCGGCTTATCCACCCGCTTACCTGTATAGTAGGTAAGGGTGTAAAAGTTGGTAGTAAACTTGCCGCTATCAACATTAAAAGTACCATCCTTATTTAATGAAGGCCCCCTTGCCCCGTTTGAGTGGTGCGAGTAGCCCAACGATAAAAACTTTGGCTTATAGGTATCCTCATTTAGCCTGTAAAACAAGTTGGCATTGGGCATATAGCTGGGCGATTTTACGGGCGCGTCGCGCGTGTTCATCAGCCGGATTTTAACCCTTGAAGTAAACTCAAAAAAGAAACGCGATTTTGGTGTACTGAAAAGGATAAAGTTTGGCGAAAGATCGGCAACCAACTGCGTTTTTTCTGTCTGAAAATATTCGTTACCCGCCAGCGAAAGCCTCATGTTTTCTTCAAATATATTATCAAACGCGTGGTTAATGATATGGCGCGACAGCCGGGCCGAATCTGACTTGCTGGTATCACGACTTAATGTGGTGGCAGTTACAGTTAAGCTTTGAAAAAATAAGAATACAAGCCCCAATATGATTTTTAAAGAAGCCCCTTTTAATTTATGCTGAAAGGTTGAAGCAGCCTTACTGGCTGGCACCTTAAGAGTTGAAAAATTGTTCAATGGAGTAGTACTTTGTGTAGATCGATAAAAAAATTAACTTAAATGAGGCTTAACTAATGTGATGCATCCAATAGTTAAATACCATGCCACAATATTAATTATTAATCATTTTTGGGTAAACGGGCCTCTGTCAGGAAAGGGTAAAGCTTAGTTAAAATGGCCATTTGTGGTTAAATACGCGGTATTACAGCTTTACGTTTTTACAGTAACATTACAGTTAAGCTTTGATTTTAGATAGCGCTGACAGTAAAAAAATAGTTTAGGACATCTAATCTTCATTAAAAACCCTATTCCAATTCGCCAATTACCCGTATCCCGTGGTAAACCAGGCATTGCTTTTAATCCGGTGCCCCTGTTTGGGGTAACCGTTACCCCATCCCATCCTTTAAAAATTTGTTAATAGATATAATTTAAAATCCATTTGCTTTTAACCGGGAATTGTTATATTTGGGTATAAGCCAATTCCTCATTTTAACCTGAGTATCATGATAAAAGTTTCGAACATACTGGCCCGTAAGGGTGGCGGCGCTATCAGCATTGATGCTGATACATCTGTTTTGGAAGCATTGGAACTGATGGCCTCTAAAAACATCGGCTCGGTGGTGATAACCGAAGATGGTGAATATCTTGGCCTGCTTACCGAGCGCGATTACGCCCGTAAAGTGATCCTGAAAGGAAAGTCATCCCATGAAACCCTGGTGCGCGAGATCATGAGCACCGGCCTGCCCCGCATAGTACCCGAAAACTCCATTGAAACCTGCATGCACATCATGAGCGAAAGCAACATCCGCTATCTGCCCGTATTTAAGGACGATACCCTGATCGGTATCATCTCCAGTAACGATTTGGTGAAGGAAACTATCCTATCTCAGCAGGAAACTATTGAGCAACTGAGGGGGTATATACATTCGTAGGATTTCGGAATTGGGAATTTCGATTTCGGATTTTTTTTAAATATTGCCACCATTGGTATTCTGTCTATAACAATTGTGAGGCAGGCATTCGCCTTGTGTTAATCGATTTGCTATAAACCCCTATATCCAATTAAATTTTCATACCTTGCATAATTTACTTATAAGATATAGTGACTTTTCAGGATTTTAATTTCAACGAGCAATTATTTGAAGGCATAGAGAGTATGGGTTTTACCACCCCTACCCCGATACAGGAAATGGCCATCCCCACAATTATGCAGGGAAAAGACCTTATTGCCTGCGCCCAAACTGGTACCGGTAAAACCGGCGCCTACTTATTGCCAACCCTCAATCATATTACCGGTACGGCCAAACACCAAACCAGTGTGCTTATTTTAGCGCCAACCCGCGAGCTTGCCCAACAAATAGATCAACAGGTAGAAGGCCTGGCCTATTTTACCGGCGTTAGCTCCATAGCCGTATTTGGCGGTGGCGATGGTATGGCCTATGAGCAGCAACGCCGCGGCATCCAGAATAATGTAAACATTATTATTGCCACACCCGGCCGCCTTATTGCGCACCTTACATCGGGCGTATTAAAGCTTAACCACTTAACCCACCTGATATTGGATGAGGCCGACCGCATGCTCGACATGGGCTTCAGCGACGATATCATGAAGATTATCAGCTATCTGCCTAAAACCAGGCAAACGCTGCTATTTTCGGCCACCATGCCGGGGCGTATCCGTTCATTAGCTAAGGCTATTTTGAAAGACCCCGAGCAGATTAATATTGCCATTTCGCAGCCTGCCGTAGGTATCGACCAGCAGATATATCGTATGCATGATCAGCAAAAAACGCCGCTACTGCAATTGATCCTGCGCGACGCCGCTTATACAAGCACCATCATTTTCGCATCCCGTAAGGAGATCGTAAAATCGTTATACAAAGAATTAAAAGCAGCCAAAATTAACGCCATGGCCTTCCACTCCGACCTGGAGCAAAAGGAGCGTGAAGAGATCCTGCTGAAATTTAAAAACAGGCAATTGCCGGTTATTATTGGTACCGATGCCCTTTCGCGCGGTATTGATGTAGAAGGTATCGACCTGGTGGTTAACTACGATGTGCCCGGCGATCCGGAGGATTATATCCACCGCATTGGCCGCACAGCACGTGCCGCCACAACCGGCACCGCCATCACTTTTGTGAATCACCGCGACGAGCGTAAACTGAAAAACATTGAGCAATTGATGGACCGTGCTATCCGCGTAGTTGGTTTGCCCGACGAATTGGCTGCTATACAACCGGCACCGCAATCGGCCCAGTCTGACGACAAAAGAAACCCCAAAAGGCCAAACAGGCGTTTTAACAAAAACAAACCGAAGCCTAAGAATAACGGTTAAGTCTGAAGTCGAAAGTCCGAAGTTCGAAGTCTTAACTTTCGGCTTTGGACTTTCGACTTCAGACTCAAGACCTATGGATCCAGCGGCTCAAGCGGGTTTATTTGTAACGATGCGATAGTGGGGTAAAACTCCTGCTCGGTATTTGATAATCGCCGGCCCAGGGAATAGGGCATATAACCCAAATCAGCCATGCAGCGCTTATCCATATACGATATGTAATAACTCTGTATTTTATTGGTCGAGGTAATAAAGGGTTTATTAAAAGGCATCCCGTACCTGAATATCAGGCGCGCGCAGTTGCGCAGGTTGGTAGTGGTATGGCGTGCCTGGGGTTCAATAAAAATGGCGTTTTCGGGAATTTTCAGCTGGTTAACCAGGAATTTTTTCATTTCCTCGCCCTCGCTAAACCTGGTTTTAAACGGATGTACCCTGCCGCCCGATACCATTATAAATGGTGTTAATCCCTGGGCAAATTTCAAAGCGGCAATTTTGCAGCGTGCTATACTACCTTTACTGATAGATATTCCTGGTTTATCCGGCCCTTCGCCCGGCACCAGTATCAACGTATACTGATATTTTTTCCAGTTGATGGTTTTTAAACGATTATAGGCCGCTTTATTGGCCTTTTGCTCCATCGGCTCGTCATTGGCGGCATCGTTGCGCCCGTTAACATCTAAACTATGCAGGGCATAATTAAGCGATGGTAAATAAAAAAGCTTTGTACTGCCATATTGTTTCGCGATGGCTTCGGCCCCATTGGCAATTAATTTGGGGTAAGTATTGCGGTATACGTTAAAGTTGATGGAATCCACATCCGGAAAGTTTGGCTTTTTGCCTTCGGCATACACTTCAATGGTGTGGTTTACGGCCAGGGCATCCTGTTCCCAGGCTTTTACCAGCAATGAAGCCGGCAACAGGGAATCATATTTAATATAACAACCCGAAGGGATCAAATGATTTTTAACCAGCAGCCCCAAAGCATTGGTGGGCTTATATAAGGCGACAAGCCTGGCGCTGGTTGTTTTTATTTCCTGTTCCGAAAATTTCAACGGCTGTATAATGCTGCGAAAGTCCTTATTCGCCTTTAACGAATCCTGTAGCTTTTTAATTTTAGCCTGCACCAGGCGTACCAAAGCAGCATCGCTGCCAATAAGCTTAGTGGCCGGGGCATAGTTTTGAAACAGGTTTAAAAGGTAATAATTTTTGATCTCGGTATAGTTTTTCCCAACCAGCCGGTATTGCTGACTGGCAGTTTGCGCACTCGCAAATAGCGTGATAAAGCTGATAAACAGCACCAGGAAAACTCTCTTCATAAATAGGTTCAAAGAAACAATGTTTCGGATTAAATTTAAGTAAACAAAGTGTTAATCAATAAAATAGCCCCTTTGTTTTAGCTCGAATAAAAAATGCCTGCAATATGGCGCATATCACATGGCGGCGAAGACTCACCCTGGCTACGCTGCGTAGCCAAAGTGAGTCTTCGCCGGCGTTCAAGCAAATGTTATGGGATTTTATCCCCCGCCCCCCCTCATTTAATATTCAGCGTAAGCGTGGTGTAATAAAACCCACCAATGGCCGGGCCGCCTAAAAACGAGTAGTAATATTGGTTGGTAAGGTTACTGGCCCCAATTTTTACATTAAGGCCTGTTTTTACAAAATCGTAATTAACCTGGGCATCAATAGTACCATATGAAGCTACATTACCATTAACCAGAAACGATTGCCAGTAAAAACCGCTTTGCCATTTATAGGTGGCATTAAAGCCAAAATTGCCAGCAACATGGTTGCCGCCGAAGGAGTAATTGGTTATCCACTGCGGCGTGTTAAAGCCATCTTCCAGGGCATCTTCATTGGCCGTACGTTGCAACCTGGCATAGGATACGTTGCCGGTAACAATATATTTTTGCCATAGGCGATAGGATAAACCCAGGCTGCCGCCAATGTTGTAAACTACGCTTTGCGAATTTGTCCATACGCGGTATCGGGCCTGTTTGGTTTTATCGTTCAGGTAATAAGGGACAGAATCGGGCCTGGCGGTGCCGGGTACGTTCAATTCAATCTGGCCGATAAAATTATTGTAGCGGTTATAGTAAAAGTCCGCATCAACACTCAGGTCGCCATTAAAAAACAACGACTTGTAGCCCGCCTCGAATGAGTTGATGTGCTCGGGCTGCAGGTAGGTGTAAGTATTCTTTTTAAGCATGCCTTTCTCTTTTTCGATAGCCGCACTGGTTGACATACCCGCATTAAAATCATTTTTGACCGCCGCCTGGAAAGCATCTATCGACGTACGCACATAGGAGTTTTCAAAGACGCCGCTCGATACCACCCTTAAACCGCCAACCCGTTTTACGCCACCACTGTTCACATTACTAAATGCTTCGAAAATACTTGGAAAGCGATAGCCGCTCTGAAACGACACCCGGAAATTCTGCCCGGGAACCGGCGAAAATACAGCAGTGAAACGTGGGTTCAACTTCAGGCTAAAGTAGTCGTTTTTATCGGCCCGTAAAGTAGCCGAAAGCTTCAGCTCCTCATCAAAAAGCGATTTGGCAAACTGCACAAAGCCACCGGTTTTACTGTAGTCAAGGTTACTATGCTCCTTCCCCTTTACGTAATTAATAAAGTAGTTACCATCCGGGTGGATGATGTAGGTACGGTGATCAAAACCTGCCAGCAGATCAAGGCCTGTTTGTTTTTTAAAGTTTGATGAAATGGCATTCGAGATATCTACCTGCCCTTCGGCATGCCACATATCATCTTTAACCCGCAATGCCGCGCCAACATCCCAGTTATTGATATCAGCCAGTTTATCAAGCGTAGCTTTAAATGCAGCGGCACCCGGCTGGTAGCGCCCGGCATCGGCCAGCTGGCGGGCCAGCTGTAAGGCCTGCGGCACGGTAGCACCTGCGAATGTAGCCGTATTAAAACCCTTGGTAAAATCGGCATACCAGGTATTGTCGTCTTTGTAGTTACGGTCTATATTTTCGGCGGCCGACCGCAGGTTGTACGATTTGCCGGTGTTCTCGCTGGTCCAGTAGGCGCGTACCTGGTAAATATTATTCTTCAGTTCAAGCGCGTGTTGCTGTAAAATATAGCCCGACAGCCTGAAACGGTTGGCCCGCTGGTAAATATTATCCAGATCGGCAAAGCGGTAGGTGTAGGTTAGGCGGGTATTATCGTTAATTTTATAAGCCAGGCCAACATCAACCTTTACATTGTGCAGGTTGTAGCTGGTTACGTCCTTTTCGGCATAACCGGTGCGGGCAATGGAGTATTGCTTACCACCCAGGGTTACGGTTTTCCTGTCGGATGATTCGTTGCCATAACCATTCACCGGGTCGTAACCTGGGTTATCAGGTCCGCCGGCGATACCTAATTTTGCGTTGGCCGTAGCGTTCAAATCGTTGCTGTTATCAGCAATCCAATCATAGCCCGTGGTATAAGTCCCGTTTATTTTAAAGGCGATTTTTTTGGAGATAGCCTTGGCCAGCCTGAAACTGGTTTCGGAAAACAGCTTTGCAGACGTTTCCGAATCGCCAATGTGGTTGATGCCTGTTTTTTGCTGAATGCTGATGCCCTGGCTGGTAAAAGGATCTTTGGTGATAAAATTGGCCAACCCGTTGATGGCATTTAAGCCATATAGGGCCGAGGCTGTGCCGGGGATGATCTCTACACTTTCAATATCCAAATCGCTTGGGCCCATGGCATCACCTATGGGCGCGCCAATATGGGGTGCCTGGTTATCAACCCCATCAACCAGCTGCGTAAAACGTACGTTGGTGGTATTGGCAAAGCCACGGGTATTAATAATCCTGAAACCCAGGCTGGGGGTTATCAGCTGTACCCCCTTCACATTTTCCAGCGCGTCAAAAAATGAAGGCGCGGCCGATCGCCGAAAATCGGCGGCGGTTATTTTTTCGATACTTACCGGCGACCGTAAAATATTTTCGCTGACGCGCGATGCGGATACCACTACCTCGCCAAGTTCCCGCTTTTTAATTTGTGTTGTATCGTTTTTCTCCGCGATGGTATCTTTCGCCTTTTTGTTGCTTTGGGCAAACAAACCGCCGCCTGCAAATAATATCATTAATAATAAAAAGTAATCTTTTTTCATACCATCGATCAGAATTTCGATATGCTTTTATTTATATAACGAAAGTAAAAAATAAACCGGTTATGCAAACCGGTGTCCTGATTTATTTTTACTTTATATTTTATACCTGGATAAGCGGGCTATTTTCCTTCAAAAACTCCTTGAACTTAGTATGGAACAGCTTAAATTGTTCAATAGCCTTCAATCCTTTTTCGGTAAGCTCGGCCTTGCCACCGCCCTTGCCACCCCGCTGCGAAATAACCACCGGCGAACCAAAATGCTCGTTCATATAATTAATAATATCCCATGCCTGCCTGTACGACATTTTCATTTGCAATGCCGCCTGCCTTAAGGAACCCGATTGCTGTATACGCTCCAGCAGTTCAACCCTGCCATGGCCCATTAGCTTTCCGTCGGCAGTTTCAAACCAGATCCGTCCGTTTAAATTTAACTCCTTGTGCATGTTACAAAAAATCAGCGTTGAACATGGTACAAATATATCATAACAAATAATCTTAGCCCCAACTTTTGTACCTGGTGATGCTATATGCTAAAACCTCACAAAAAAAGACGCATGTGATGCGCCTTTACAATTTTCTACAATGCGGAACGCATTATTTATGTCCTTGGTCTTTTCGGATTAAAGGCCACCAGGTAATTCAAATCTTCAACCGGTGGATTACGCTCGTCAGTTTTTTGTGGTTCTTTGTTGAACGATTGGTTAAGACGCGTTTTTACGGTATGAAATACCTGTAACAAAATTTCGGGGCCAACTTTGGCGGCGATGGTTGGGTAATAATCTTTTTGAATCCTTATCCTATCGGTATTGGTTACCATGCTTAACTCCCAGCTGTCTTCGGCCTTAAAGCCAAATTCTTTAGCGGTGTTCAGCAGGTCGTACATATACATGCGGGTTTCGGTTTCAATAGATCTTTCAGCAGCAACTGTCATATGATTATTTTTTTACGGTATTGCAGCCCCTTAAAGGCTGGTATTATGTTAAAGCTTAACTATCACCGTATCAGAAAATGGCAACGCCTAAGTTATGTAGTATATTAAGGAAGGAATTGTTGAAAGATAGCTATAATTTACCGGGAAATCGCATTTATTAAATATTAATTAAAAGGCAGGTATATTAAAGCCCTCCAACAAGCCAAAAAATACATCTCCACTGCCGGGGATTATGCCTTCACTGAATCATAAATGAAAATAATGTGTGTCGCGAAAACACCGCAGGCGACAAAAAACAACTTTGCAAATCATCTCCAAAAAACGACAAAATACTGTTAGTACCTGTTAGAAAACACCCACCGCTTTTGTCCCGCTTTAAATATATTTGCCTAAACATACATGCGGTGCAAACCGTTGTTAATTCAAACTCACATCTGCCATGGCAAATAATTTTAAAGAAGCAAGCGTTAACGAAATAAACCAGGTAATGCAACAGGCGCAAACCGCATTTGAAGCTTACCAGCAAACAAGCACCGAGCAAAAAAGTCTGTTTTTAGAGGCTATCGCTGCTGAAATTGAAGCTTTAGGCGATGCCTTACTGCAAAAAGCATCCGAAGAAACCAACCTGCCTATTCCCCGTTTAACCGGCGAGCGCGCCCGTACCACAGGCCAGCTGCGCATGTTTGCCACTATGCTGCGCGAAGGCAGCTGGGTTGAGGCCAGTATTGATACAGCCAATCCCGACAGGGCGCCATTGCCCAAGCCCGATGTTCGTAAAATGCTTACCCCTTTGGGGCCGGTAGTTGTTTTTGGGGCGAGTAATTTCCCGTTCGCCTACTCTACAGCCGGTGGTGATACCGCGAGCGCTTTGGCCGCAGGTTGTCCGGTTGTGGTAAAAGCCCATCCCGCCCATGCCGAAACTTCGGAGATGGTGTACAGCGCTATTAAAAAAGCCATTGTAAGCAGCAATATGCCTGAACATATTTTTCAGCATGTACACGGCACCTCGTTTGAAAGTGGCAAAGCTTTGGTGCAGGCTGATGAAACTGCAGCAGTTGGCTTTACCGGATCAACCGTTGGCGGTTTGGCATTACTGCAATATTCGTCGCAACGCAAAAAACCCATCCCGGTATTTTCTGAAATGGGCAGTATAAACCCTGTTGTATTTTTGCCTGATACTTTAAACAAAAACGCCGCCGATCTGGCTGCACAATATGCCGGCTCAATAACTTTGGGCATGGGCCAGTTTTGTACCAACCCGGGCCTGATGCTTGCTATTGAAGGCGACGGACTTTACAGCTTCCTGGATGCCTTAGGCAAAAGCATTGAAGCCATAAAGCCTGCCAAAATGCTGCACACGGGTATTCATACCGCTTATGAAAAAAAGAGCCATGCCGCTTTGGGGCAGAATGGTGTTAAACTAATCCAAAAATCGGCAACCGAAACACACGATATCGAAGCATTGCCAACCGTAGCACTTGTAAGCGGCGAAACATTTTTAGCCAACCCCTTATTGCACGAGGAGGTTTTTGGGCCTTACTCATTGATGGTGGGCTGTAAAGACGAGCAGGAACTGCTTAAGGTATTAAAATCAGTATCGGGCCAGTTAACCACCACCGTAATGGGTACCGATGAGGACTTTGCCGGGCATAAAGCCCTATTACAATTATTGCCATCAATAGCTGGCCGCGTATTATTTAACGGCGTACCAACTGGGGTTGAAGTTTGCCATAGCATGGTTCATGGCGGCCCTTTCCCGGCCACTACCGATAGCCGCTTTACTGCGGTAGGCACCAACGCCGTAAAACGCTGGGTGCGCCCGGTGTGCTACCAAAACTGCCCGGATGGTTTATTGCCTTTGGCATTGCAAAACGCCAACCCTTTGGGGATTTGGAGGCTGGTGGATAATGAGTGGAAGAAATAGTTCAATTAAGCCATAGCGACTAGTTAAAAACAGATGGCTATGGCTTAATATTATTTGATTATTTTGGATCATTGTACATGCTTCTTTTCAACTCCATCACCGATGTTATCAATTATCTGAAAACCAATTTAGATGATACCGATATAACCCTCAATAAGGGAGCGAGCAAAAATCAGATAGAAGCTGTAGAAAATGCCTACAACATAAAATTACCGGACGACATCCGGCAGTTTTATGAATTCACGGACGGCTTTATATCCGAAGAAGATCAATTTAGAATAATTGATCTGGATGAAATTATAACCGATGGGCGTCATGGCAACGAATTGTATTTTGCCGAATATCTTATCTATTGCGATATGTGGGGACTTAAGGTTGAGCCAGATGATCACAATCGCTATTCAATAATATACCCTTATAAGGGCGATATCATTTTAACCAATTCTTTTATCGAATTTTTGAGGCGTTTTCTTACCGGTGGCGTATTTGAAACGGGGGGATTGTACGATTGGCGAGACGAAATCATTAAACTAAATAGCTGATATTCCTGCTAAAAGAATTTCGGAGGCTTGCTACTTGCCCGAAACCACACTCGTTTCTAACGATCCATTTTCTATGGCAACAAATCTTTGCTTCTCCGTTTTTGGTATTTCAACTAACTCATATTTATTTAAGTCGATATGTGGCCAGCCTTTAATTTTCAAATAGTCCTCCACTATCAGCTTATCAATCATGATTTTTCCCTTTCCCGCCCAGTGCCGGTTTTGGCCATCTTTCTTAATACCACTTATCCAATACATCTCTTTAGTCTCTATGTCAAAACACGACCCATGTCCGTTGCCTTTAAACGCCTGCCCATTAAAGTAAATAGTTTGACCCGTTTTCGAAAACTCTACCATGCCAATCCATGCCGGACCATCATCGTGATATCCGGATTTCAATTCAATATACTTAATTTCTGATTTCATTTTTCGCCCGACAATTTATTTGAACATGGTTTCGAAATTAAACAAATTTGACCACACTGGCTTATTGTGGATACCAAGCTGTGCCAAATAAAATTTCTCCGCTTTTGCGATCAAAGCGTTGTCACCACCGTTTGCGAACCATCCGCGCTAACTACAACAGTAGTATTGCCTGCACCTTTAATTGTAACCGAATGTTTGCCATCCGGGTTCACAGTAACTAAAGTTTGTCCGTTATCAATGACTACAACATGTGTACCGTCGGGATTAACAATAGTTGAGGCGGGGCCGTTTTTTATCAGCGTAGAGTGCGAGCCGTTTGGATTAATCACAGTAACGGTCGGCCCATTTGCCCCATTGTCTATCCACAAGGAATGTGTCCCATTTGGATTTACAACGGTTGTTGTATTACCGGTTTGTGATATTACCAAATTTGTACCGTCGGTATTTACGATGTTCGCTATTTTACCGTTTTTAATTATAGTAGCCGGGGTACCGTTTGGATAAAAAAAGGTGAAATTATATATACTGTCCTTGCTTGCTGTTACAGCGTTGTAAACCGCCAGGTCGGTGGTATTAAATATCGCTGCTTGCTGGGCAAATACACTGCCGGTAAAAATAATAGACAACAGGATAAGGATAAATTTTTTCATGATGCAGCCGGTTTCCGGGTAGGACTATGGCACCCCGGAAAGGTTTAATACCGATGTCGAAAAAACTCACAAATTCAGCTTCCATCATGCAGGCCAACAAGCTGTTTACTTTCCAAACCTTTTCACCACATCGGGCGCGGCGCCTGCCATCTTAATTTTGTACCGGTATCCGCCGTTAAAAAAGTCTTCTTCCCGTAAAAACTCATGGCTATTTTTGCTTATCCAAAAGGTTTGGGTATAATGCTGGCCCTTATAATCGGCTTCGGTAAGCAGCTTCCAGCAATCAACTTTTTCGTTATCCAAAGTAGCCAGCTCTTCGCTGCCGGTTACTTTGTATACCGCGTATTCCGGAGTGTTGCTAACCGCGTCGTAAAAATTAATAGCAAACGTTTTGCCTGCTGCAAGTGGCAGCATCTCAAAGGTTTCTATATCCAGGTTCCAGTTAAAATAGGGCTCTTTAACATCCAGCGAAAAGTCCTTTGCCTGGTTGTTTTTTACGGTATCGGCACCGGCAATTTTATTACTTCCCCAATTAAAGGCCTTGGTTTTTGTACCTATGGTTTCTGAATGATAAACCGGCGTAAAGTCTGAAGCCCGGTTTGCCGAATAAACAGAACGGTACGATGCGCTATCGGCTGCATACCAATGCTGGGTTACGGTAAAAAGTTTTTCTCCATTGTGGTTTTCGGTTTCTACATTCCGCATCCAGATAGACATGCGTAGCCTACGGTCGTCTTTCAGGTTTTGAAAGTATACCAGGTACTGCCTTAGCCCCGGCTTAAGGTTGGCCGTAATAAGGCGTTTATCTTTTAAACGGATGGTATCTGTTTGCGCCAACACTTTGGGGCAGTGCGTTGCCAGCAATAGCAAAGTAAGTGTAAGGGCTATTATTTTTTCGATTATGTGTTCGGTTTTCATGGTAATTTATTGTGCCGGTAAGGGTGTTCGATGTTATTTATTAATCAAAGCTGCTTTTTCGGTTTCGGCAATAAAAATCATTTCAACGGTTGCTGTTTTATTTTTAACGCGTTTGCCTTTTTGTTCAATGGACGGTTAGGTGTCATCCGGCAAACGTGGTGCGGTACTATCAGCCATTTCAAATTCTCAAATGGCGCAGTCCTCAACAGAGTTAATTTTCAAATCCTCAAATCAATCCCATCCAACCAAAAACCTTATCTTTACAACCCATGTATCTGCAGCAGCTATCAGTTATCAATTTTAAAAATTACGAGGAGGCCGAACTTGTTTTCAGCAAGGGAGTGAATGCCTTCACGGGTAACAATGGGGCGGGCAAAACCAATTTGCTTGATGCTATACATTACCTGTCGCTTTGCAAAAGTTACTTTAACCCGATAGATAGTCAGCAGATAAAACAAGGCACCGATTTTTTTATCATAACCGGAGTTTTTAACAAAAACCAGCAAACCGAAGCCGTAGCCTGCTCGGTAAAACGAAACCAAAAAAAACAGTTTAAGCGTAATAAAAAAGACTACCAGCGCCTGGCCGATCATATTGGCCTGCTGCCATTGGTCATGATATCACCCTATGATACCAGCATTATAACCGAAGGCAGCGAGGAACGCCGCAAGTTTATTGATAACGTAATATCGCAAACAGATAACCACTACCTGGACGAGCTGATAACTTACAATAAGGTGTTAGCCAACCGCAACGCCTTATTAAAACTAATAGCCGATACCGGCCGGTACGACCCAAGCCTGCTGGAGGTGATGGATGAGCAGCTGGTACAATCGGGCAACCGCATATTTGAACGCCGAAAGGCTTTTATGGAAGGCTTTACCGAAATATTCAATAAACACTACAGCTTTTTAAGTGATGATGCCGAACTGGTAGAGTTGGCCTACGAGTCGCAATTGTTACAGGATGATTTTGCCGGGCTGTTGAAAAAAACAGTAGAGCGGGACAGGGCCCTTGAACGTACTACCGCCGGCATTCACAAAGACGACCTTCAATTTGGCATTCACGGCATGGCCATGAAAAAATTTGGATCGCAGGGGCAGCAAAAGTCATTTTTGATAGCGCTTAAACTGGCGCAGTATACTTTTTTATACCAGCAAAAAGGATTTAAACCATTGCTGTTGCTGGATGATATTTTTGATAAGCTTGACGATGAGCGAGTTACTAAACTGATGAAGATGGTAAGTAACAATGATTTTGGACAAGTGTTTATTACCGATACCAGCGTAAAGCGGGTAAAAGAGATATTTGATAAAATTGCTGTAGAGGTTAAATTATTTAATGTAAGCAAAGGAGCTATCGATGCGTAAAACAAACGACAAATCATTAAAAGAGGCCATTGAACAAATGCTTAATGTATACAAAATTAAGCGCCGCTACGATGAAACAGGCGTTATAGCTGCCTGGCCCGAGTTGGTTGGTAAATCGGTAGCAAATCGTACTAAGGAGTTGTTTATCCGCGATAAAAAATTGTTCCTACGCATTGAATCCTCGGTGATAAAACACGAATTGATGCTGATGCGCAGCCAGATTATAGATAAAATTAATACCGAAGCAAAAGGAATTTTGGTTGAGGAGATTGTATTTTTATAAACTTAATTGCAAAAAAATACCCTGATTGGGAAAACCGGGTAATTAAAGCATCATAAATAAACAATAAAAAAGGAATAGCTTTACCCTATCTTTCTCTTGAAACGCGAAGCTGACGTGAGCGGATATGTTGCCTGATGCCCAAATCATCGGTGATCATAGAGTACGCAAGGATAAACAGGCCGGGAATAACGAAAGCCAACTGAACCTCGGGGTGGCTCTTATATAGCAAAATTGTAGATGTCAATAAACATACAACAAGCAGCGTATATATGATAACTTTCAAAAACAATTTCATATCTAAATGAATTATATGGGTTTTGCCCGTTTTATAATATAGTTTAGGTTAACAAAAATCTAACCGCGTTCTGTAAAACTACAAAATTTATATTTAATAAGCCAACAGCATACCAAAATTATTTAGGGATGCAACTTTATATTACATCCCTAAACAACGGGTTATTAAAATCTCTCAAATGCCGAGAAAAAGAAGCTACCTTCAATGGCGGCATTTTCGTCCGAATCAGATCCATGAACAGCATTTGCATCAATTGATTTAGCAAACAGGTTACGGATTGTACCTTCATCCGCTTTAGCAGGATCAGTAGCGCCAATCAGTTTACGGAAATCTTCAATAGCATTATCTTTCTCCAAAATAGCTGCTACAATTGGTCCCGACGACATAAATTTTACCAGGGCGCTATAAAAAGGGCGCTCTTTGTGTACTTCGTAAAACTGGCCTGCTTTTTCGGCGCTTAAGGCGGTATATTTAAGGGCTATGATCTTAAAACCGCTTTTGGTTATTTTGTCTATAATAGCGCCAATATGCCCGTTTGCAACGGCATCCGGCTTAATCATTGTAAAAGTTCTGTTAGTCGTCATTATATTAATTGTTTTTTTTGGGTTGCAATCGAAATCTCATTAGCGGCTGCCGGTTGTTTTGTGAGCGGCCAATAGTTGCTTATTATTTAAATTTTGGCGCAAAAGTAGCTTTTTACATCTGTAAGATAAAGCTTTTTGTATTAAATTAGATGGTTTGTATTTAATTTATTTATTTAGCTTTGCAACTCTTTTTTGAAATTGATGTTAGATTTAGCCGCGCTTACAGAACTTTTAGCAAGCCCCAAAAAAATAGTGATCACTACCCATCATAAACCTGATGGTGATGCTATGGGCTCGTCATTAGGTTTGTATAATTATTTGATACAGCAAGGCCATCACGCCTCAGTTATCGCCCCTACAGATTATCCCGCTTTTTTAAGCTGGCTGCCCCGCAATGGCGATGTTATCATATATACCGAGCAAACCGAAAAGTCGGCGGAGTTAATTGCCGCTGCCGACCTTATATTTTGCCTTGATTTTAACGCCTTAAGCCGTATTAATGAAATGGGCGTTTTGGTTGGCGAAAGCAAGGCCTATAAAATCATGATAGATCATCACCTGGAACCACAGGATTTTGATGACTACCGGCACTGGAATATTAATGCCTGCGCGACGGCCCAGCTTATTTATGATTTTATTGTTAACGAGCTGCACCATCGCGAATTGATTAACGCAGATGTAGCAACCTGTTTATATACCGGCATCATGACCGATTCCGCATCGTTCCGTTTGCCCAACACCACATCAACCGTACACCGCATTGTGGCCGATTTGATTGACCTGGGCGCGGTTAACTGGCGCATTCATGAACTGGTGTACAATAGCGCAACCGAAAACCGTTTGAGATTTTTAGGACATTGCCTGGCCAATTGCCTGGAAGTGCTGCCCGAATACCATACCGCCATTATTGCCGTTAATAATACTGACCTGCATAAATATGATGTTGATACCGGCGATACCGAAGGCATTGTAAACTACGCGTTATCGATGGCCGATATAAAATTGGCGGCGTTCATAGTGGAGCGCAGCGATAGGGTAAAGCTTTCGTTACGGTCAAAAGGCGAGTTTCCGGCAAACGAAATTTGCAAAAAATATTTTGATGGCGGCGGCCACCGCAATGCGGCCGGCGGTCATTCAAGTAATAGCCTTGAACAGGTTGTACAACAATTCAAAACCATATTACCCGAATATAAAAAACTATTAAATCAATAAAATGAAACAAAAATTAATGTTCCTGGCCATTGCTGCAATTGGATTTACAAGTTGCAACGGAGGCTTTAAAAAAGGAGATGCCGGATTACTTTATAACATCCACACATCTAAAGGCGGTACACATATTAAAGATGGCGACTTCGTGAGCGTAAATATGATTGTAAAAACCGATGGCGATTCGGTATTGAGCAATACTTATGATATGGGCCACCCTATCATCATTATGCCAATGCCTAAACCACAGGCCAAAGGTGATATTTATGCCGGTCTTGAAATGCTTGGCGAAGGTGATAGCGCTACTTTTAAAGTACCTACCGATTCGATATTTAAAGGTGGCCAGCAACGCCCGCCAAACCTGAAAGGCAAGTTTTTAATATTCCAGGTTAATATCAACAAAGTATTGGCAAAAGGTGCGCTTACCGAACAGGTTTTCCGTGGCAGGGTACAGGATTACCTAAAAACCCTTACCGAAGGCATGAAAGCGCAGGAGCCGGGCAAAATCAAAAAATACATTGCCGATCATAACCTTAAAGTTACAACTACATCATCTGGCTTAAATTACGTTATTACCACGCCAGGTACAGGCCCAACCCCTGCAATTGGCGATACCGCTGTTGTTAACTATACCGGCAGGCTTCCAAATGGTAAAATATTTGAAACCAGTGTTAAGGAAGTAGCGATTAAAGAAAAACAACCGATGGAACCAGGTCGCCAGTATGCGCCTATCCGTATCCCGGTTGGCCAGGCCAAGGTAATACCAGGCTGGGACGAAGGCTTGCAGCTGATGAACAAAGGATCAAAAGCCACATTTGTTATCCCTTCGGCTATTGCTTATAAAGATCAGGGTGTTGGTCCAATCGGCCCCTACACACCAATTATTTTCGAAATGGAAATGGTTGAAATTGTGAAACCTGATCCAAATGCACCAAAACCGGTTGAGCCACAGATGCAAATGCAACAGGCGCCAAGCCAGTCGCAACCTACTCAAAAATAAGTTATAACTCTTTTACAGCCTTCCCGACCCACGTCAGGAAGGCTTTTTTTATTTTTATGAAAAACATTCTTTCTCTATTAACAGCCCTGCTTGGCATAGCTACATTAACCGCCCGTGCACAGGATGGTTTACAAACCACGCCCGCCGGCGCCCAATATCAGATTTTTACCCATAACACCGGCGAAAAAATTAAACTGAACGATATTGTTTACTTTAACTATATCCAGATGACCGATAAGGACTCGGTTTTATACAGCTCATTTAAAACAGGCAAACCCCAGCCGGCACAAATCCGCCCATCGCAAAACGTAGCCGATTTGATGGATATTTTCCCGCTGCTTACCCTAAATGATAGCGCACTGGTGAAAGTACCTACCGACTCTATTTTTAAAGGGCACGAAGAAGCTCGTCCGCCGTTTTTCCCTAAAGGCAGCAAGCTGGTGTTTATCCTTAAAATTATCAAAGTACAATCGTTACAGGAAGCCATGGCCGAACGTACAGCGGCTATCGAGAAGATGAAATCACAGGAAGCCATTGAAACTAATACCTACATAACAGCAAACAAACTAAGCCCGGTTACAACAGCATCCGGCTTAAAGTATATTGTAACCAAGGCATCTGCCCTGCGCAAGCCGTTGAATGGCGATACCGTGATGGTTAATTATACCGGCAGGCTATTAAATGGCCAAATGTTTGATTCAAGCATCGAAGCCGACGCTAAAACAGGCGGCGTTCATCAGCCGGGCCGTCCATACGAGCCGCTCCCGGTTGTATTGGGCGAGCACAGGGTAATACCGGGCTGGGAAGAAGGCCTGGCTTTATTGCACGAAGGATCAAAAGCCAAATTCATAGTCCCGTCAAAATTGGGCTACGGCGAGCAGGGTATGGGCAATGGCGCCATCCCGCCCTACGCAACCCTGGTGTTCGACCTTGAAATTGTAAAAGTAAAACCCGGCAAACATGCGCCTGCTGCTGTAAAGCCAGGTGTTAAGCACACGGTGAAGAAGAAAACAGCCCTAAGTAAAAAGAAAAATTAAGCTTAAAAGCCTTCCCGATAAACCGGGGAGGCTTTTTACTTTTGCAATATGGTATTAACAGACACACATACCCATTTATACTACGAAACTATTGCCGATAAGCGCGCGGCCCTTGTACAGCGCTGCATCGATCATGATATCTCCAGGTTATTTTTACCTAACGTAGATGCCGCTTCGGTACCGCTGGTTTATGACCTGGTACAGGCTTACCCCAATTTATGTTACCCTATGCTGGGTTTGCACCCATGCTCGGTAAAGGCCGGCTGGGAACAGGAACTGGCAACCATTAAAGCCGCCCAGGGGCAGCATCCGATATATGCCATCGGCGAAATTGGTATCGATCTGTATTGGGACAAAACTTTTTTAACCGGACAGATTGAAGCATTCAAACAGCAAATTGACTGGGCAAAAAGCCTCGATTTGCCTATAGTAATCCATTGCCGGGATGCTTATAACGAAGTTTATGAAGTGTTACAGCAGGAAAATGACGAGAAGCTGCGCGGTATATTTCACTGCTTTGGCGGCACTGTACAACAGGCTCATCAGGTTATTGACTTAGGGTTTTACCTGGGTATAGGCGGTGTGGTTACCTATAAAAATTCGGGGCTGGATAAAGTTGTGGCCGAAATTGATTTAAAGCATATAGTTTTAGAAACAGATTCTCCGTACCTTACGCCCGTTCCGTTCCGGGGTAAACCTAATGAAAGCTCGTACTTGATTTATATTGCCCAAAAAGTGGCGGACCTGCACCAAACCAGTGTGGAGGAGATTGCGCGCGTAACAACCGAAAATTCCAGGCTGATATTTGGAATATAATAATTGAAATGTTTATACAGCATAATACTTAATTAATGAGCCAGATACTGATCATTTACACCGGCGGTACCATAGGCATGATGAGCGATCCTGTAACCAAGGTGCTCAGGCCTATCAACTTTGAGCAAATAATGGATAACGTGCCCGAGTTAGAGAAGCTTAACTGCCGTATTAAAGTGCACTCTTTTGATGAGATCATCGATTCATCAAACATGAACCCAGCTATCTGGAGCGACCTGGCCGGCCTTATCGAATCAAACTATCATGATAATGATGGTTTTGTGATCCTTCACGGTTCAGATACCATGGCCTATACCGCATCGGCACTAAGCTTTATGCTCGAAAACCTGGGCAAGCCCATCATTTTTACCGGTTCGCAATTGCCTATCAGTGCCATCCGCACCGATGCGAAGGAAAATCTGATGACCGCCATCGAAATTGCCAAAGCCAAAAAGAACGACCGCGCCCGCGTACCCGAAGTTTGTATCTACTTTGATTACAAACTCTTCCGTGGTAACCGCGCCTTTAAATATAATTCATCCAAATTCGAGGCCTTCCGGTCGCCAAATTACCCTATCCTGGCCGAGAGCGGTGTACACCTTAAATTCAGCGCCAACGATATCCGGCACCCGCAGGATGGCGACGATCTCATCATCCACAACAACCTTATAAGCGATGTAGGTGTATTAAAGCTTTACCCAGGCATAGGCACAAAAGTGGTTGAGGCCATTTTAAATGCTGATGTACGAGGCGTTGTAATGGAAACTTTTGGAGCCGGCAATACCACAACCGACAGCTGGTTCCTTAACCTGCTGGAAAAAGCCATTAAAGATGGTAAAGTGATTGTAGATATCTCGCAATGTAAAGTAGGCACCGTTGAGCTTGGCCGCTACGAAACCAGCAAGCAACTTAAAGACATGGGTGTAGCCAACGGTTACGATATGACCTTTGAATCGGCAGTAACCAAAATGATGTACCTGCTGGGCAAATTTGACGACCCAGCCCTGGTAAAACATTACATGGAGACGGATTTGCGGGGCGAGATAACGGTATCGTAGCCACAACCCATGCGTAATTTCTTGTGCGCATATCGGCTTATCATGCAAAAACTTTTGTCATTTCGAATGAGCGAGAAGGAGCCTGTGAAGTGGTGCGAAAGAGAAATCTTGTACGCCCTGCATTCCGATAAGCATGTTGGACTACAGGGCGTACAAGATTTTTCGCTATCGCTCAAGAGATAGTTTCTCCTCACGCCGTCGCTCAATGCCCTCCCTTGTTCGTCGAAATGACAATAATTTTGATCTGGACTTGTGGCTTTCGGCTCACAATCGGCTCATATCGGCTCTTATCAGCTCAACAACATCCATTTTGTAGCCTGCATATCAATCTAAATACCGTTTCATCAACAAATCTGTCTGCAAATCATCGCCCAGTTGAAAATCGTGCGAGCCAAACACCTCAAAGCCATTCTTTTTATAAAAAGCCAGGGCCTTGGCGTTGTGCTCCCAAACGCCAAGCCATATGTAGGCTTTCTTCATCTGCACGGCAATCTCAAGCGCCTTATCAAAAAGTAACTGCCCTACCTTTTTGCCATGAAAAGCTTTCAGTACGTAAATTCTTTCTACTTCTAAAGCATTATCATCCTTTACGTCGGTTTGTGCCGGCCCGTGGTTAATTTTTACGTAGCCAACTATATCGCCGTCAACCTGTGCCATATAAAATTCCGAATAAGGGTTATTAACCTCACCGGCCAGTTTCTCGTCGGCAAAGGCAGTTGTCAGATATTCCTCCATATTCTCGGGCGTGTTCAAATGCGCGAAGGCTTCGTTAAAGGTTTCGATGCCAATTGTTTTTAAAGTATGGATGTTTTGCATATCCACTTTAATAAACCGGATGCCGGCGTCGTTTATGGTCATTGTATCGGTCATGATGATGTTGTTATGATTCGAGTTGTAATACGTTGTCAAATAAATTCTCCTGTTCTGCCGGCACGTTAGCAGCATGCCTATTGGCCATGTGTCGGAAACGCAGGTAAAGCATTGCCGATGCTATTGACAGGCCGCTGTAAAGCCCCAGCCAAACGCCTGTTAAGCCCATAGGGGTATGCAGGCCAAGTAAAAAAGCTACCGGTAAGGCAACGCCCCAGTATGCGGCCAGGTTAATCAATACCGGGTATTTTAAATCGCCCAGGCCCCGTAGTATGCCCAGGCTTACTACCTGCAGGCCGTCGAAAACTTCCAACCCGGCAGCTATAACAAACAGGTTGCCCACCATACTCACCACCTGCGGATCAACCGAGATAACTTTAGGCAAAACACCTTTTAAAACTAACAACAGCGCCCCGGTTACCAGGTGAAATACAACCGTAAGGTGATAGCTTGCCAATGCCGAAGCCCGTAGTAAATAAAACTTTGCCTGCCCCAAAAAGTAACCGGTTTGAATGGCCGCCGCCGTGCCTATGCCGTTAACAGCGTAATAAATAAACGATAGATAGTTCATGGCTATTTGGTACGCGGCCAGTTGCCTGGCCCCTATTATCCCTACTATAAAAACCGCCGCACTAAATGCGCTTATCTCAAAAATGTTTTGCAACACAATAGGAACGCTGGTGGCCAGGATTTTTTTGAACCGACCTGCATCAAACTGAAAAGGGTGGCAGCCTTGCAGGAATTTGTTAAACCGCTGTTTTTTAAGCACAAATGTAGCCATAACTACGGCCATTAGTCCCCTATCAACAATAGCGCTGTAACCTATGCTTTTGGCGCCCATGGCCGGCATCCCGAATAAGCCTTTTACCAATATAATACCAACTACAATATTGATTACATTACCCCAAATGCTTACCTGCATAGCCAGCCTGGTAAAACCCAAGCCTTCGGCAAACTGCTTAAACGATAAAAACAGCATCAAAGGGATAATAGATAATCCCAGCAATACCAGCAAGGGTTTCGCCTGGGCCACCACAGCCTCATCCAAACCAATATGCGCTATTAAGTATTGCCCGCCAAGCCAGGTGATAATTAACAGCATTAGCCCCGTCAGGATATTAACTACAACGCTGTGCGACAATAGCCGGCCACATTCCCGGTAGTTACCTGCCCCGTTTTCGCGTGCAACCAGCGGGGTTATGCCATAGGATATGCCGATTGCAATAATAAGCATCAGGTTAAAAAACCCGTTGGCAATAGCCAGCGCAGCAAGCGGTACAGTACCTGCAAAGTGCCCCAATATAATGGATGCCGAAAAGCCCACTAACGGATGCCCCACCTGCGATATCATTACCGGGTAAGCCAAACGCATAGTAGCGCTGTAATGGGTTTTATATTTTTTAAAAAAGGTCAAACGGATTTTTATTTGCTGTAAAAGTAATTCATCCATAAATGCTAAAAAATGCTTATTTTAGATTAATTAATGATTTTTATGCATTAATAACTATGGATTTACAGCAAATAAAAAACTTTTTGGCCCTTGCAGACGAGCTTCATTTTTGGAACACATCGGCCAAACAAAACATTACCCAATCGGCATTAAGCAGGCAAATCAAATCGTTGGAGGATGAGTTGGATGTGCAGCTATTTGAGCGCACCAAGCGGAGTGTTAAGCTAACCCCCGCCGGCGAATTCCTGAAAACCAAATGGGCCGGTATTGTAGATGAGTTTAATTTCATCCACCAGTTTGCCAAAAAAATCGAACTCGGCGAAACCGGATCCATCAGGATTGCGCACCCGGATTCTATTTCGTTTTCTACCCTGCCGCAGCTGATACTTGATATCTCTATCCGCTATCCTGGACTAAAGATTGAAATGATCCAGCTGGCTTATGAAGACGAACAGGAATTTTTAACCAAATACAAAATCGACCTGAAATTCAGCCGCGATATAAATCGGCTGGATAATATCAGCACAATGAAAGTACAAACAGATCACCTGGCGCTGGTATTACCCCAGGATCATCCGTTTAAGGAACTGGCCGATATTACTCCCGAATCATTACAAACGCAAAAGTTTATTATGCCCCGTTCCAACAGCAGCAGCAGCTACAGCCTGCTTACCAACCAGGTGTTTGAGCACTACGGCATATCCCCCGAGTCTTCTTATACATCCGATTTTGGATCAACTATCATTTCGCTCATCACCAGGCAATTCGGCATCAGTATTATGCCTTACTCCTACGCCAACCAAGGCTACCAGGGCATCCGGTTTATTGAACTTCCTTTTGAAAGCAACCTGCTTGTACACTGGCGAACGGATGACCATAGCCCTATACTGAAAAATATTTTAAGAATGGTTGAGGGGCTGGCTTAGGAAGGAGAATGTTTAAGATGGAAAAGGTATGCCGAATTGTAAAATTTCGCGAAATTCTGAAGGGGGATTGACATACAATAGGAGAATTGTCATCCTGAACGGAGTGAAGGATCTATTTGCGAACTTTTCCGTCGGCGATGCCTGTCGGTTAACAGATTCTTCACTCCGTTCAGAATGACAAAGGCACTGTTTATAATATCTCATGAGTAGGAAAATCCCAGACTTACGAAGTTTTGAAAACTTCGTAAGTCTTTCGCCGCCTTGTCATTCCCCCTTTCAGAATCCACGGATTTTAGAACCCAACATGACAAGCCGTTTTAATATTAACCATCCGCATTCGATACTTAAATCGATCTTGAACGCCTAACTCACTACAACTCCCACCACCACCTGTTCTATCTTCAATGCCTTACCTTCGCGCAACAGCTCCTGAGTAATAGCGCGGGTATAGGTTTTGATCTCTTCCTGGAAATCGGCTACGGATGCACCGGTACGGATCTCTTCGAGGCGTTTTTCCCAGTTGCCTGTCAGTTCGGCCTGGGCTATTTGCTGGTTTTTTACTACCTGGTATACCGCCAGCCCGGTTGGAGTTGGTACCAGGTTCTTTTTCTCGCGGAGGATGTAGTTACGTTTTAATAGTGTTTCGATAATTGATGCCCGGGTGGCAGGGGTGCCCAGGCCACTATCCTTCATGGCGTAGCGCAACTCTTCATCGTCAATTTCTTTTCCTGCCGTTTCTAAAGCTTTAAGCAGGCTGGCTTCATTATACAAGGGCTTGGGCTTGGTTTGTTTCTCTAACAAAGCCTTATCCGTAACAGGCAGCGTTTCGCCTTGTTGTACTTTGGGTAGGGTTGGGTTTTCCTCGTCCTTTTTTTCCTCGTCGGTATCGTTAAACACGGCGCGCCAGCCGGGCGTTTGTATAACCGTACCGCTGGCCATAAACAACGACCCCGATTCGATGGTGATCTTGGTGATCTCTTTGATACAATCCTGGTGAAAGGCTTCCAGCATGCGGCCGGCAACCATATCGTAAACGGCCTGTTTATCGGGCGTTAGCTGGTAAGGGGGCTCGCCGGTGGTTAATATGGCATGGTGATCGGTTACCTTTTTGGCGTTTACACTGCGCCTGCTCAGTTTGGCACCAGATAACAGGGTGGCCTGTTTACCAAAGTCGGGATGCTCTTTTAGTTTTTCAATCAAATCAGGTACGCCTGCAAATACGTCATCGCCAATGTAACGGCTGCCGGTACGCGGGTACGTTACCAGCTTGCCCTCGTACAGGTTTTGGAGGATGTTAAGGGTTTGATCGGCAGTAAAGCCTTTGCGTTTGTTGGCTTCCTGCTGCAGGCTGCTCAGGTCGTGCAATAAGGGCGGTGGTTCTTTCCGGGGTTTAGCCTCTACATTAATAATATGGGCACCCTGCGGAAAGCCCGAAGCTACATCCTGTACCTTATCAAAAATAACCTGCGCTTCCACTTTAGTTTTAAAGTTATTTACAGATATAGCCTTAAATGCCTGCCCGTCCTTATCGGGCTGTATACTTACCTGGTAATATAGTTGCGGTACAAAGTTTTTATTATCCAGGTAGCGCGAGCAGATCATGGCCAGTGTAGGCGTTTGCACCCTGCCTAACGACAGTACGCCCCTATTTCCCGACGACAGGCTCAGAGCCTGCGTGGCATTCATCCCCACCAACCAATCCGACTGTGAGCGGCAATGCGCCGAATTGAACAGCGTATCGTAATCGCTGCCCGGTTTCAGGTTGCGGAAGCCTTCTTTAATAGCCTCATCCGTTTGCGATGAGATCCAGAGCCTTTTAAAAGGCTTTTTGCATTTAAGATAGTAATAGATATAGCGGAAAATGAGTTCGCCCTCGCGCCCGGCATCCGTGGCTACAATAATTTCGGTAGCTTCATCAAACAGGCTTTTGATAATATCCAGCTGTTTTTTAACCGAAGGATCATCAATCATCCCATCCTTTGATTTTATCTTACGGATAGAGAGCTTGAATTTGGGCGGCAGCATAGGCAGGTTTTGCACGCTCCAGCCGTAATAGCCGTATTCCTGCGGGGCTGCCAGTTGCAGCAGGTGACCAAATGCCCAGGTAAAAGTATAGCCCTTCCCCTCCATATAGCCGTCTTTTTTAGTGGTGGCGCCAAATACTTTGGCAATTTCGCGGGCAACGGATGGCTTTTCGGCTATAATAACTTTCATGTTGGTTCATTAGTTCACTGGTTCATTAGTTCATTGGTGAATAGTTTGATACTCATCGCTTCCATATTCGCGTAGCTAACTTTGGTTGCAAGCAGTACGATAAACGGGGCGACCAACAAATTAATTTAGAACCGGGGAACAATATTAGTTCATTGGTTCATTGGTTCACTGGTTCATTAGTTCATTGGTGAATAGTTTGATACTCATCGCTTCGATATTCTCGTGGCTTACCTTGTTTGCAAGCAGTACGATAAACGAAGCGACTGACAAATGAATTCAGAACAAGGGAACAAATATATAAACTAAAGCGGCCATCAAAGCAATCTAATTACCAACGTGTAAGCAAGCTAATCTAAGACGCAAAAAATCAAGCCTCCGCCAGACCAGATTAATGAACTAACCGCCGGAAAAGACCAATGAACTAATGAACCAGTGAACCAATGAACTATTTAAGCGCTTCGTATATCTCAGCAGTAAGCAAGCCGCTTCCGCCGCCGTAATGCTGCACTATGCGGATATCGGGATTACAATTACAAAAGTATTGACTAAGCCGGGTTTCAGATTCGGGCGGGATACCGCCACCAAGGAGTACCAAGGTAAAACCCTGCGCATCAAAAGCTTTGATAGCTTCATCATCGGTTTGGCAGCCGGTGGCATTCCAGGCCGGGTTATTGTTCACCAGGCGGACTACCGTTGCCAGAATTTCGGGGTGACGACCGATGACGAGGATAGGAACAGCGGGAGTTGCAGCCCCTCCTAAATCCTCCCCTGAAGGCGAGGACTTTTGATTATCTTGATTCATAGTTATTATATTTTACTGTCATTGGTTATCAATACCACATATCCGTCATTGCGAGGTACGAAGCAATCCCCAACATGCTAAGTCCCACATAGTTCGGGATTGCTTCGTACCTCGCAATGGCGGCTGGTTTTATTAAAACGCCATCGGCACTTCCATCAGTAAAAATTCCGCATCAGTACTGGCGGTAATGGTGAAGCCTTCGGTATCCCAAATACCCAGGGCATCACGGGTGCCAACGGCTTGGCCGTCAATCTGCACTTCGCCGCTTAATACAAATGCGTATACGCCGTTGCCGGGTTTGTGGATAGTATAAACAGTACTCACGCCTGCATCAAATTTACCCAGATTAAACCATGCGTCCTGGTGAATCCATACACCGGCATCATCCGGGTTGGGCGATAGTACCTGTTGCAATTTATTATGGCGGTCATCAAGGTTCAGGGTAAGCTGGTCATACCGCGGCTCAACGTTTCGTTGGTTAGGATAGATCCAGATCTGCAGAAATTTCACCCGTTTGTTGGCATCCTGGTTGTACTCGCTATGGTAAATACCGGTACCAGCACTCATGGCCTGGATGTCGCCATTTTTTATAACGGCCACGTTGTTCATACTGTCTTCGTGCTCCAGGTTGCCTTCCAGCGGTATACTGATGATCTCCATGTTATCATGCGGATGTTTGCCAAAGCCCATACCCGCATCAACAGTATCATCATTTAAAACCCGCAGCGTTCCAAAATTCATTCTATCCGGGTTATAATAACTGCCAAAGCTAAATGAGTGGTAACTATTCAGCCAGCCGTGGTTGGCATGCCCCCGCGTTTCGGCTTTATGTAAAATGGTTTGTGCCATGATGTTGTTTCCTCTGTTTTGTTGAGGTAAAGGTACAGCGGGATTGGCAAGGGAAAGTTGATGTAGGTTAAGAATTTGCACGTGGGTAAGGTTATACGTGGTACGTTTTACGTGATACGTATAACTTGCAAAGCCTTATACGTAAAACGTACTACGTATGACGTACAACCTTTTTTCTCATCCTGCTAAAAAACTCCGGCGTAACGCCGATATATGAGGCTATTTGTTTTTGTGGCAAGGTATATATCAGCGTGGGGTAGCGTTTGCAAAAGTTGTTGTAGCGGTCTTCGGCCGTAAGGCTAAGGCCGTCTATCAGGCGCTGCTGACTGGCAACAAGCGAATTCTCGACCAATACCCGGAAAAAGTGCTCAAACTTGGGTATCTGTTTATATAATGCCTCCTGGTTAATTTTACTCAGCAACAGCACCTCTGTATCTTCCAGCGCCTCTACATTCAGGATGCCGGGCTTCTGGCTGATGAGGCTGTACATATCGGCCATCCACCAATCTACCGGGGCAAAGCTTAGTACATGTTCAATGCCATTTTTATCAACCGTAAATCCGCGCAGGCAGCCGCTGGTTACAAAGGCTGAGTGCTTGCAAATATCGCCATCACTCAGCCAAAACTGCTTGCGCTTTATGGTTTGGGGCCGCAGCATACCAGTAAAAATGGCCTGCTCATCGGCGGTTAAATGGATATGTTTGGCAATGTTGTTTAGTATGAGGGTAAATGACATATACAAAGGTAAAGAAAAGCCTAACAGCCCCCTCTAAATCTCCCCCGGAAGGGGAGACTTTTTGAAAATCAACCAGTAATTTTAAAGTCCTCCCTACCGGGGAGGATTATTCGCAATTTCATTATTGGGGCTCTCATGACGGCTGCGCCGTTTAGGAGGGGCTCCCCATGCTAATATCCTTGAAGTTTATGCTAATAAAGCGGGTTGTAATAAAAAAAATTATCTTTATGATTGTGACCGGCTTATGGGTTTATTATGCATAAGGCAAGCGTTACAGCAAATAAATAAGGTACAGCATTTTACCAATTAATGCGGCACTGGTTTTTTACTAACAGATAAACTTTATTTTATGAAGAAAAATTATGTTTTGTTGAGCTGGATGTTTGTTTTGCTGGCAATACCATCGGCCTTTGCCCAAAAAAAGTTTAATGGTTTGGATGTTGGCCTTGGCAACCTTTATCGCACCAGTGATGCCAAAAGTCGGTCGATCAGTCCCGAGAATTTTAGTGGCGAAAAAGGTAAGGGCGGCATGGCCACCACGGGCACCGGGGCCAATGCCTCGCGCGATCTGGGCCAAACCTGGAAGGTAAGCCCAAGCGTTGTCATCAAAAAACACACCACCTTTACCATTGCCGAAATTAACGAAAGCGGCGCCATACAACACATCTGGATGACACCTACCGGCAACTGGCGCTATAGTATACTCCGTTTTTATTGGGACGATGAAACCACCCCTTCTGTTGAGGTTCCCGTGGGCGATTTTTTTTGCATGGGCTGGGGTAAGTACTCGCCCCTCTCGTCGTTAGCAGTTGCAGTTAACCCGGGCAGCGCATTTAATTGTTACTGGCCCATGCCGTTCCGTAAAAAATGCCGCATCACCATGGAAAATATTGACGATAACGATATGGTACTATATTACCAGGTTGATTATACGCTGACAGATATCCCGGATGATGCGGGTTACTTTCATGCGCAGTTTCGCCGCACCAACCCGCTGCCCTATAAAAAAGATTATGTTTTGGTTGATAGCATTAAAGGCAAAGGCCAATATGTGGGCACTTACTTAGCCTATGGCAGCCACAAAAACGGCTGGTGGGGCGAGGGCGAGATTAAGTTTTTTATGGATGGCGATACCAAATTCCCTACCATAAACGGCACCGGTACCGAGGACTATTTCTGCGGATCATACGATTTTGACACCCGCCACAAGGATGCCAATGGTAAAGAAAAAAATGAAACCGAATACACCGAATTTAACACCCCCTACAGTGGCCTTGCCCAGGTAATTGGCGGCGACGGCCACTATAATGTTGCCCAGCGCTTCGGCCTGTACCGCTGGCATATTGTTGACCCCATCAGGTTCGAAAAAAGCCTAAAAGTAACCATCCAGGCCCTGGGCTGGCGGCACGACGGGCGGTACATGCCTTTGCAGGATGATATAGCATCCACCGTATTCTGGTACCAGCAGGGCCCGCACACCCCATTCCCCAAATTACCTTCACGCGATGAATTGGAAGTAAACTGATGAAGCTATACAAAATTGCCAAAGGCATCCTGCTGGAGCATGAAGGTGCCGCTTACATTATTGATGACAGCTGGGATAAGCTGGTAAACCGCGATAACCTGGCCGCCTACCTGCAATCCGTTATCGACGATACCACGCCCTTAACCGCCGGCGTATACCAGGAATTTAGCAACGGGCAGGTGCTGCCACCCATTGGCACACAGGAAGTTTGGGCCGCCGGGGTAACCTATTTAAAAAGCCGCGATGCCCGGATGGAAGAATCAGAAAGCTCGGGCGGGGCCAGCTTGTATGATAAAGTTTACGACGCGCCAAGGCCCGAACTATTTTTTAAATCGATGCCTTACCGGGTGAGCGGGCATGGCGGCGAGGTGTACATCCGCAAAGATTCGGAATGGAATGTGCCCGAGCCGGAACTGACCTTGTATATCAATAGCAAAGGTAATATCCAGGGCTACACTATTGGTAATGATATGAGCTCGCGCAGCATAGAGGGCGAAAACGCGTTGTATTTACCGCAAGCCAAAATCTACGAGAAAAGCGCAGCCATTGGCCCATGTTTATATGTAAGCGAGCAGCCATTGCCTGCTGATTCGGCCATCAAACTGCTCATCAAAAGGGATGGTGCAGCGGTGTACCAGGATGAAACCACTATATCGCGCATTAAACGCTCTTTTACCGAGCTGGCAGGCTATTTATACGCCGAATGCGATTTTCCGCAGGGTTGTTACCTCATGACGGGCACCTGCCTGGTGCCGCCGCCAACGTTTACTTTGCAGATGGGTGATGAGGTTTATATCAGCATAGATCATATCGGCACCATGATTAATACTATCGGTATTAACCCTAAACATAAATTAAGACATTAAAATAAAACAATCCAATAATAACAAAACCAAATTATGTCAAAAGACAAAAAACTATTTGCCGTTGGCCTCATCACTTCCCTGTTTTTTGTGTGGGGATTTGCATTGAATTTAAATCCCATCCTTATCCCCCACCTCAAAAAAGCCTGCCAGTTAACTGATCTGCAATCGTCCCTGGTCGATTCGGCTTCCTATATCGGCTATTTTGTGATGGCCATTCCGGCCGGGCTATTCATGAAAAAATTTGGATACAAGGGCGGCATCATTGTGGGCTTAACCCTTTGCGCTTTGGGCGCCTTCCTGTTTTATCCTGCAGCTTCGGTGCGCAGCTACGCCTTCTTCCTCACGGCCTTGTTCATCATCGCCTGCGGACTGGCATTTTTGGAAACCGCCGCCAATCCCTACATGACCGCCCTTGGCGATCCCGAAAGCGCTGCCTTCCGCCTCAACTTCGCGCAATCGTTTAACGGACTGGCGGCTACAGTTGCCCCTTACGTAGGCGGCCTGTTTATCCTCTCCGAAACCAATTTAACTCCCGAACAGGAAAAAAATATGTTGCCATCGCAATTGGCGCAGTACCTTAATAAAGAGGCCTCGGCTGTGCAGGTGCCCTTTTTAATCATCGGGGCGGTTGTTTTGCTGCTGGCCATTATCCTGTATAAAACTTCGCTGCCCGAAATTACCGACGAGGAAGAAACCGCTACCGCCTCGCATGCCGAAACATCGGCCAAAACCAAAAACCTGGTGCTTGGCGTTATCGCCCAGTTTTTTTACGTGGGCGCCCAGGTTTGCGTAAGCAGCTTTTTTATCCGTTTTGCCGGTAAGGTGGCGGGTATCGCGCAAAAACCGGCATCGGTATTTTTGGCTATCGCTTTGGCGGGCTTTATGTCGGGCAGGTTTATAGGTACTTTTTTAATGAAGTACATCCGCCCGGCCAAACTGCTGGCCATTTACAGTGTTATCAATATTTTCCTGGTAGTGCTGGCTGTGCTATTGCACGGCAAACTGGCGGTGTACGCCCTGATGGGGGTCGAGTTTTTTATGTCGATCATGTTCCCTACCATATTTTCGTTAAGTATCCGGGGGTTGGGGCCAAAAACCAAACTGGGCTCGTCGCTGGTTATTATGGCCATTGTGGGCGGGGCGGTTTTCCCGCCGATATTGGGTTTGGTGTCCGATAAATCAAACATACAGCTGGCTTACCTGGTGCCGGCCGTTTGCTTTGTGTTTGTACTTTATTTTGCACTAACCAACCTGCGGGTTAAGGAAAAGGTTGATATGACCGTTGCACATTAATAACAAAGTTGATTGAGATATAACACCATTAAAAAATAAAAACTACTTCAAGTCTCCCCCTTCAGGGGGAGATTTAGAGGGGGCTTAATCCATACACCCATGAATTTACAACTGACAGATAAAGTAATAATAGTAACCGGCGGCGCAAAAGGCATAGGCGAGGGCATTGTTAAAGTGCTGGCAGCCGAGGGCGCCATCCCCGTTATTGTGGGCCGAAGCGAGACGGATAACCTAAAGGTAGTTGATGCCATTGAAGCGGCCGGCGGCCGGGCCTTCCAGGTTGTGGCCGAACTTACCGACCCTAAAGGCAGCCAAAATGCCGTTGATGCCACCATTGCCCAATATGGCCGTATCGACGGGTTGGTAAACAATGCGGGCGCCAATGATGGCGTGGGCTTACAGGATGGCAACTACGAAGCATTTATGGCATCGCTACATAAAAACCTGGTGCATTATTACCTGATGGCCCATTATGCCCTTCCCGAATTAATAAAAACCAAGGGCTCCATCGTCAACATTACATCCAAAACCGCCGAAACGGGCCAGGGAAGCACATCGGGCTATGCGGCGGCAAACGGCGGCCGTAACGCATTAACCCGCGAGTGGGCCGTCGAGCTGCTCAAATACGGCATCCGGGTAAATGCCATCGTGGTGGCCGAGTGCTGGACACCCCTGTACGAAACCTGGCTAAACAAAATGCCCGACCCGGCTGCCAAGCTTAAAGAAATCCAATCTAAAATACCACTGGGCAACCGCATGACCACCGCCGAAGAGCTGGCCAACACCACCGCCTTCCTGCTCTCGCCCGCATCCAGCCACACCACCGGCCAACTGGTATACGTCGACGGCGGGTATACGCATTTGGACAGGGCGCTGGCTAACGCGTGAGGGGTGAGTAGTGAGTGGGGAGTGGGAATGACATTCAAAAATAAAAGACTGTCATGCTGAGTTGTAAAATTTCGCGAAATTCTGAAGGGGGAATGACAAGCCGGCGAAAGACTTACGAAGTTTTAAAAACTTCGTAAGTCTGGGATTCCACAACATGTCATCGGTAGCCTGTCGAAGCATCGTGGTCGAAGGCCTCTCCGCGCGACCCTTCGACAGGCTGCCATTGACACATTTGTAACTAGCTGATTATCAATTGTAAAAAAGTGTCATTTGCAATGCGATCATTTGTGCGCAAATAAAACTTACTCAGGGCGACAGGCCCGCGCACCTCGAAAGTATAAGATGTCATAGGCAGGCACGAAGCAATCGCGAACTATGCCGGGCGGCTATTGCATGCCGCAGGCCTTTGAGCAATGCTTTCCCGCCATAACCGGCCTGTGCTTCATGAACAACCTACTAACCAACCATCCACCAATGAACCAGTGAACCAATGAACTAATGAACCAATGAACCAATGAACCAAAGCGGCGAGGTGGCTTTTTTAACAAGGTGTTCCACCGGAACGCCCGGAACGCAAATTAACGCCATGGAACGCTTCAGTGCTGAATATCAGCATGTTATCACTTTTTCCATCCCAATACAAGCGGAACACATATCTATCTAATAATCAGGTATTTAATTAATGTATTTAACCATTGATTAAATTCAATAGGGTATAACGCCGCTTTGCTTTGGAACACCCATGTATTCCTTTGAAAGGACTTTCACCGGATAAGCGTAGCCGGTTAATTGAAATTGCGAACCATTTAAATATCGAACTCCGAATGTCCAATATCGAATAATGAAGGAAAAATTTCGGCATTCGGCATTCATTATTCGATATTTATTCGCACTTCTGTTTTTCTTAACCTGATGGCATTGCGCGGTATCCCTGTATGCCGACAGGCAGGCACTTCCATTACTAACGCGGGCATTGGGGTAAGTATGGGCTTAAGGTTTTCCAACAACATCGTGATTTGCATGCGGGCACACAGGCCAGGAGCCCTGCGGCAGCAAGAAGTACCTACGGTAGCTGAGACCTTACTAATTGAACCATCCACAATAAACTAACGAAACAGTGAACTAATGAACGTTCAACTAATAAACCATCCACCAATGAACTAATGAACCTTGAACCAATGAACGTTCAACTAATGAACGTTCCATTTTGACTTTTGAATTTTAACTTTTGAATTTAAAATGTCGTTGCCTGCGGCCCGTGCTGTACGTTCATACGCGCACAAGGCATTAGGCGCTGGGCCGGTATCCACTTCCATCACTAACGTGGGCTGCGGGGTAATCAAAAGCACGGCGGTCGATAAGAAATATTTTGGTAATTAAAATACCTCATGCCGTCTGCAACCAAAAAATATCTAAATCAGAAAACCTATAAACACCAACAATGGCACTGCCAGCGCACTTATCCACATCAACAAACCATGGGACAGTCACTCGTAAAAAACTACTTGCACATCGTGTTCAGCACCAAGAATCGGCAAGCGCTTATACATCCACCTTACGAAAACGAATTACATAGCTATTTAGGAGGCATCTGCAAAAGCCTGGAATCCGAGCCCATAAAAGTAGGTGGCTATACAGATCATGTGCATATTTTATGTATGCTGTCAAAAAAGATAGCTTTAATGAAATTGATTGAGGAAGTAAAGTCCAATTCATCCAAATGGATTAAAACGTTGGATCCATCATTGCAAAACTTTTATTGGCAGGATGGCTACGGCGCTTTTTCGGTAAACCCGGCCGAGGTGGATAAGGTGATAGCCTACATTGCCAATCAGCACGAACACCACAGCCGCAAATCATACCAGGACGAATACCGCGCCTTCCTTAAAAAATACCAGGTGGAGTATGACGAGCGCTATGTATGGGATTAACCTATGTTGCATACATGGCAAACGGCCAGGCTATGTCACCCTTTCAGGGCTATCCCGTGTGTATCGCTTCGCAGCACGGGGCGATGCCCCGTGCTTACAGATCATGCCCTTTCAGGGCTGGCAATGTTATAAAATTTGGTTGTATACAGAAATGCCGCCTTTAGTTGAGCCTTTGACAGGGCAACATATAATTGCAATGACATCATCGATTAAAAACTCGCCAACATGCCAGCCCTGAAAGAGCAAAATCCACCTGCGATGGGCATCGCCCATTAAAAACTCACCGACAACCCAGCCCTGAAAGGGCGACATCCGCCTGCGATGGGCAATCGCCCATCGACAAAAACCACATCAGCGAAAAGCCCTGAAAGGGTGACATATCAGCCCTTTTTAGTGGAGGTATTGAACAGGGGCCCGCCTGTGCTTCACATTTCGTCTGTAAAAGCCACAAGCGGCCTAACCCGCAGGCAACCACACACACTGCCCTACCATGGAGGCCGACAGGCTGCTCCAGGGGAGCAAAAGTTTTGTAGCCCCAATAATTAACGACCTTTGCGTGCTAGAGGTACGCGACAATTAGCGATAAAAATAACGCACATCGATTTTAATATTTTCTCTTAGCTGTTATTATATTCTAATCCTTAGTTTTACAGCAAGGGGAAATCTTAATGTTACCAGAACCCAAATCATGAGCGAAGACCAGAAAAAACAGTTAGAACAGCAACTTTGGAACATTGCCAACACTCTGCGTGGCAAGATGAACGCCGATGAGTTTCGTGATTATATATTAGGCTTTATCTTTTATAAATACCTGAGCGAAAAAATGGAACTTTTCGCAAATGATATTTTAAAACAGGATAACATTCGTTTTAGTAAGATAACTCCTAAAATTGCAAATGCCGATGAATATCTTGAAGCTATCAAGGAAGAAGCGCTTGAAAAACTCGGGTACTTTTTAAAACCCGACGAATTATTCTCGGCAGTTGCTTTACGCGGTAACAGCGGTGATGATGAAAGCGCCGATCAAAGCAGTGCAAACTTTATACTGGGCGACTTACAAAAAATACTCACCAATATACAGTTGAGTACCATGGGTACCGAAAGCGAAGAGGACTTTGATAATTTGTTTGAGGATATGGACTTAAACAGTACCAAATTGGGTAAAACACCAGATGCCCGAAACAGTATTATTGCCAAGGTACTTGCCCATTTAGATAAAATAGATTTCAAATTAAAAAATACGGAGCTTGATGTTTTAGGCGATGCCTACGAATACTTGATCGGCCAGTTTGCAAGTGGTGCAGGCAAAAAGGCCGGCGAATTTTACACCCCTCAGGAGGTTTCTAAAATATTGGCAAAAATAGTAACCACCGGTAAGCACAAACTAAAATCGGTATATGATCCTACTTGTGGTTCGGGCTCGTTATTGTTACGTGTGGCACGTGAGGTAAAAGACGTGGGTAATTTTTACGGCCAGGAAATGAACCGGACCACTTACAACCTTGCCCGGATGAATATGATTTTGCATGGTGTGCATTACCGTAAATTTGATATTAAACAAGAAGATACCTTAGAACGGCCACAACATGGTAATCAAACTTTCGAAGCTATTGTAGCCAATCCGCCTTTTTCGGCGGAGTGGAGTGCTAACCCATTGTTTTTATCAGATGATCGTTTTAGCCAGTATGGCAGGTTGGCACCTGGCAGCAAAGCTGATTTTGCTTTCGTACAACACATGATCCATCATCTGGCCGAAAATGGCATTATGGCTATTGTGTTGCCGCATGGTGTTTTATTCAGAGGCGGGGCCGAACTGCACATACGTAAGTATTTAATTGAGCAAAAAAACTTTTTAGATGCCGTAATTGGCTTGCCGGCTAATATATTTTACGGCACCAGCATACCAACCTCTATTTTGGTATTTAAAAAATGCAGGGAAAACCCGGATGATGTATTATTTATTGATGCGAGTAAAGGGTTTGAAAAAGTAAAAAATCAAAATATGCTACGCGACGAGCATATTGATAAAATTGTTCAAACCTATCGTAACCGTACAGCGATTGAAAAGTATAGCTATAATGTATCCTTGCAGGAAATAGCCGATAACGATTATAATCTTAACATTCCCCGTTATGTAGATACTTTTGAAGAGGAAGAGGAAATCGACATACAGGCTGTTATGCTCGAAATTAAACAACTGGAAGCTAAAAGATCCGAACTTGACACAGAGATTGATGTGTATTTGAAAGAATTAGGATTAGTATTTTAATTTTTCAAAGTATCCTTAAGGCTCAACAGCAGTTACAAAAAGTTATTCGAGATGACGACAAAAAACAATAAGATATGTAAGGTTCCAAATTTGAGATTTCCGGGGTTTGGGAGAGAGGACAACTTTTATAGAAAACACTCCTTTAAAGATATTTTCCTTTTTTCTACAGGAAAAAATATTAAACAAAGTGAAGCCTCTCCGGAATATGAAACACCATGTGTTAGATACGGAGAATTATATCACATGTATAGTGAGGTTATTACCGATGTTATCAATAAAACAAACCTTGATAAATCTGAACTCCTTTTTAGCGAGGGCGATGAAATATTGCTTCCATCGGCAGGTGAAGACCCGTTAGATATTGGATCAGCTTCGGCACTTACAGTTAAGAATGTGGCAATTGGTAGAACAATTAATATTCTAAAACCAGCAAAGGCGAATGTTTATTCTCAAAGTTATGTTTCATACTACATAAATCAAAAGTTAAAGAAAACCATTTCTACCCTGGCAAAAGGAGTAAGTATTAGCAATGTCTATAATTCTGATTTAAGGAAATTAGAAATTATCTTACCAAGTCTTCCCGAACAGCAAAAAATTGCATTATTTCTTACTCTACTAGATAAAAGAATCGAAACTCAAAACAAAATAATTGAATACCAGAAAACCCAAATGCTCGGATTACAAGAAAAACTGTTTCGTGGTAAATTAAACCTGAAAGACGAGTATGGCAAGCCGTTTCCCGAATGGAAATATAAAACTGGCGGCGAACTATTTGAAAGTATTTCAAATAAATATCACAATTCAGATGTGCCAATTTTGGCTATTACGCAGGAATATGGAGCCATTCCCAGGGACCTTATAGATTACCAAATTTCAGTCACCGATAAAAGCGTAGATAGCTACAAAGTTGTAGAAGTCGGAGATTTTATAATTAGTTTGAGAAGCTTTCAAGGGGGCATCGAATATTCAAATTACAAAGGCATTTGTAGTCCAGCTTATATTATTCTTAGGAATAAAATCAAAATCGAACCAACCTTTTACAAATATTATTTTAAGACACGCGACTACATAAAACTACTTAATAAAAAACTTGAAGGTATAAGAGATGGCAAAATGATTAGCTATACTTATTTTTCTGAAACTGCCTTGCCGTTTCCTTCATTGAAAGAGCAAAAAAGAATAAGACATATTCTTTCCCTATTTGAACAAAAAATCGAAACTGAAGTTAAAATCTTGAAACAATATGAAGCACAAAAAAAATATTTTCTTAAAAAAATGTTTATATAAACATGTCCGCTAATAGGTAGGTTTTCTGATTCTCATACTGCATTAATAGTGCTTTTTCGATACTTATTTTTTCAGAAAATAGAGAAAGAAAACCAGCAATTGTCTCTTGTTCTTTACAACCGGGTAAAAGTATAGGCATTTCAAAAAAATCATTACTTGAAAAGCTCATTCTATCCGCTCTTGCACCATAATTTGCAATGCTCTCCATATGAGAATGCCAAATCTTTGTTTTGTAAAGCTGTTCAAAAAAACCTAAATGTCCTTCATTAAATCTGAATACCATGTATAGAGGAGACATAATGCCTATACCAATATTATTTCTTGATATTGGCCCAACAGGAGCTTCGTTTGAAATTCTTGGGTTATATACAAAATCATTTCTTTCAACAACATAATAACCATCAATGTTGTTTTTATTTGCGATGTCCTTATCGAAAAAATCTCTTTGATTTACTATGCCTGAAACTGCAGAGTTTGTCAGAACCGACCGCACTTTTAAGTCCTTATTTTTTAAGATTTGTTTTTTTGAAATTTCCTTAAGTTTTTTCTCTTCCCAATCTGTAAAATCATTTCCGTTAGCATCCCTAAACCTATTTTGTTGCGTGAATAATCTTTGTCTCAGAATTCGGATTGAGGTTTCCAATCGTTGAATTATTTTGTTTTGGGTCTGGATTCGCATGTCAATCTTAGATAGTAATGTTGCGATCTTTAATTGTTCTGCCATAGATAAAGGATGGCACAATCTCATCTTGGCGATCATGTCATATCGAACGGAATCCACAGAGTTTTTGGCGCTTAATTTTTTTACTCTATCATGGAACCTGCTTGAAAAATAATAAAATAGAAATTTCCCATAGGCCTGTGTGAAGTTACTTAGTATGTATACTCTTTGATGAACCCCAATTTTGCCAGTCGTATAATGAAAAATTTTTCCCACACCGACTCCATCACCTGCAGTCAATATAGCCTCCCCGTCGAAAGTGTAAGCATTAATGTGTTCTACAGTGGAAGAGCGAACATAGAAAGGATATATACCGTCATCTGATTTATCCTGAGTGTTTTTATTACCAGTGCTGATGGAACATACATCCTTGAATTTACTTTCTAACCAGTCTTCTTCAAATTCTGGGAATCTCAAATTTGGAACCTAAGTCAAAAAGAATCTCCGCAATTTTAAATCCTCTTTATTTACCTTTTGAGATTATAAAAAACATTTAAATCAAAATCCCATGAATGAACAAAAAACAATTGCACAGGTAATTAACCTATGGAAAACAGACAAAAAGCAATATGTAAAAAAGTCGAGTTTCTCGGCTTACATGCTTTTAATTGAAAATCACCTGCTACCCGTATTTGGTAACAATACAAGTGTCGAAGAGGGAGAAGTCCAAACTTTCGTATTTCAAAAATTAGAACAGGGGCTAAGTCAAAAAACTATTAAAGACATTTTGATAGTGTTAAAAATGGTGCTGAAATTCGGTGCTAAAAACAAATGCTTTGAGCATCAGCCGTTCGACATCCAATTCCCTACCGAGCGGGAGAAACACAACATTGACGTATTGAGCAGAACTAATCAAAAAAAGGTGATGAGTTATATAGAAACACACTTTACCTTTCGCAACGTTGGTGTATATATTTGTTTAAGCGCAGGCATTCGCATTGGTGAAGTTTGTGCCCTTACCTGGGAGGATATTGATACGGATAATGGTGTTATAAATGTCAAAAAAACCATCCAGCGAATTTACCTGGTAGAAGATGGTGACCGTAAAACAGAGTTGATCCTGGATTCGCCTAAAACCAAAAACTCGATCAGGACTATCCCCATGAGCCGCGACCTGTTAAAAATGCTAAAGCCTTTAAAAAAGATAGTAAACAATTCGTTTTTTGTATTAACCAACGACGCAAAGCCCACCGAGCCGCGAACTTACAGGAGCTATTATAAAAATTTGATGAAGGAGTTAAATATGCCCGACCTCAAATTTCATGGCCTGCGCCATAGTTTTGCAACTAGGTGTATTGAAAGTAAATGCGACTATAAAACGGTTAGCGTGCTGTTGGGGCACTCCAATATCACCACAACGCTGAATTTATATGTTCATCCTAATTTAGAGCAAAAGAAAAAATGTATAGATCAAATGTTTAAAGCATTAAGGTAATTCAGGGAAATCACTTTCAAAACAAGGAGGCACCTACGGAGCCCAAAATGTGTTTGTCTTTTCTATAAACACGTAACTCCTACGGAGTTGTAAACGCCTCATAATCGACTCCAGCGGAGTCACGTGTTTATAGTACAAATTGTATCATTATATTGGGGCTCCGTAGGTGCCTCCTTGTTAACTTTTATTTTAAAACCAATTTCATGAGGATAATTATTTAACAAATTTGTAATGGGCCCTATTTACTATCTTTAAAGATATTATATGCCAAAACAATCCGAACAAATATTAGAAGAACAATTGATAACCAACTTGCAAAAGTTAGGTTATCAATATGTTTCTTTGTCCAACGAGTCATCACTGATTCAAAACCTTAAGTTGCAGTTAGAAAAGCATAATAATGTGAGCTTTTCAACCAATGAATTTGATAAAGTACTTAACATTCTTAACAAAGGCACCGTTTTTGAAAAAGCCAAAACGCTACGTCAAAAGCAACATATCATTCGCGATAATGGCGATAATCTCTATTTTGAATTTTTAAACACTGATCATTGGTGCCAAAATCAATACCAGGTAACCAATCAGGTTACGCAGGAGGGCAAGTATATAAATAGGTACGATGTTACTTTGCTTATTAATGGTTTGCCATTAGTTCAAATTGAATTAAAACGGCGTGGTTTAGAAATGAAGGAGGCTTTTAACCAGCTTAATCGTTACCAAAGGCATTCGTTTAGTGCCAATTATGCGTTGTATCAATACGTGCAGGTATTTGTGATAAGCAATGGCGTAAACTCCAAATACTTCGCCAATAACCGTAACCAGGATTTTAAACAAACTTTTTACTGGACCGATACGGCAAATAAACGCCTGACTAACATTTTAAGTGATTTTACTGACGCTTTTTTAGAGCCCTGCCACATCAGTAAAATGATTTGCAAATACATTGTGCTTAACGAAGCCAACAAAATACCAATGATACTACGCCCGTATCAATACTATGCGGTTGAAGCATTAATTGAGCGGGTAAAAAGCAGCACTAAAAACGCATACATTTGGCATACCACAGGCTCTGGCAAAACTTTAACATCATTTAAAGCCAGCCAGATATTAATGAACCTTCCGCAAGTTCATAAAGTGGTTTTTGTGGTTGACAGGAAAGATTTGGATTATCAAACCGCTAAAGAATTTAACAGCTTCCAGGAGGGCAGCATAGATGGTGCCGATAATACCAACAATCTGGTTAAACAATTTACTGATAGTTATGCAGATAAAAAGGGCGAATATAAAAGTTCAAAACTGATCATAACAACTATTCAAAAATTAAACACGGCCATTAGTAAGTTAAGGTACGAAAGCAAAATGGCCGACTTAAAGGATAAACGCATCGTGTTTATTTTTGATGAATGCCACCGCAGTCAGTTTGGCGAAACTCATCAGCGTATTAAGTCGTACTTTAACAACAGCCAGTTATTTGGGTTTACCGGCACGCCTATTTTTGCCGATAATGCCAATAAAAATGAGTTAGGCAAACGCACTACCAAGGACCTTTTTGAAGATTGCCTGCATAAATATGTAATTACAGACGCTATCCGCGATGAAAATGTATTAAAGTTTTCTGTAGAATATGTAGGCAGGTACAAACACAAAGATGGCCGGGAAACTGCGATAGATATTGAGGTTGAAGATATTGATACGCGGGAATTGATGGAAGACGAAAAACGTTTAACAAAAATAGCCGATTACATCATTGCCCATCATGACCGGAAAACACAAAGCAAACGTTTTACAGCCATGTTTTGCGTGGACAGTGTAAACACCCTGATCAAATACTATGGAATTTTTAAGCGCCGGAAAGATGAAGGAGCACATCAATTAAAAATAGCCACTATTTTTAGTTATGCCAATAACGAAGATGATGCAGAGGCTAATGGTTTTATCCCGGAGGAAGTATCGGTGGTTCAAGAACCGCGGGCCATATATAACTTACGGCCACATAGCCGGGAAAAATTAGACGAGTTCATTAGCGATTACAACGGTTTATTTGGTACAGCTTATAGTACTAAAGACAGCGAAAGTTTTTACAACTATTATAACAATATCTCTGAGCGTGTAAAGAAGGGCGAAATTGATGTTTTGTTGGTTGTGAATATGTTTTTGACAGGTTTCGATAGCAAAACGTTGAACACACTGTATGTAGATAAAAATCTGAAATATCATGGTTTAATACAGGCTTTTAGTCGCACCAATAGGATATTGAATGAGCGAAAATCGCAGGGAAATATAGTTGCTTTTCGAAACCTAAAAAACAGAACAGATGAAGCTATAACATTGTTCAGCAACAAGGATGCGATTGAGGTTATCATTATGCAACCGTATGATGACTATGCTAAAGAGTTTGAAGAAGCTTTTCAAAAATTAAAGGAAATTACGCAATCACCAAATGATGTAAATGAGTTACAAAGCGAAGACGATAAGCTTGAATTTGTAAAGGCCTTCAGAAATTTGATGCGCATTAAAAATATACTAACCTCTTTTGCCGATTTTGAATGGGATAATTTACAAATGCCCGAGCAGGAATTCGAAGATTTTAAAAGCAAGTACCTTGATTTGTATGATTCAACAAAAAGTGACGGAAAAGAAAAGGTTTCTGTTCTGGAAGATGTAGACTTTGAGTTAGAACTTATTCACCGTGATGAGATCAATGTAAATTATATTATTCAGTTATTAATTAAACTTAAATCTCAAAGCAAAGGCGACACAGAGAAAACCAAGAAAGAAATTGCTAATCTGTTATCTACTGAAACCACCTTGCGTAGTAAACGCGAGTTGATAGAACGCTTCATCGAAGAAAATTTGCCACTGATCGTCGATACAGATGAGGTCACAACAGAGTTTGACAAGTTTTGGGATAAAGAACAGAAACTGGCCTTTGAAAAACTAATCAACGAAGAAAAACTTTCTAAAGAAAAGACAGAAAAATTGATTGAGGACTACCTATTTGCAGAAAGAGAACCATTAAGAGATGATTTACTGGATTTGATAGAAGGGGAAAAACCCAGCGTACTACAGCGTAAAAAAAGGGGAGATAGTATCTTGATTCGTGTCAAAGATTTTATAGATACATTTATTAATGGAATGGTTGGGTAGATATTACAACATCATTTACCCCTTTAGCGCAGGTGTTGTGCGGCTGCCTGCGTTAGGGTCACTTGTGACTTCCTTTAAAAAAATACCGAGCACAGGTGAGCCAACGCCCAAACCATTACTCAACACCCGCGCTAAAGCGTGTTTATTCATCCAGGTTAATCACCCGCGCTGTATTAAAAGCGCCATGCTCCTGATGCCGAACGTAGCCAAGCTGGTTTGTTACCAATTGGGTTTTACCGAGTGTAAAATGGCCGGTGCCTGCATGGTTGTGCCCATATACCCAATAATCGGCGCCAAAGGCGGTAATTAAATGATCGAGGTTGGTTGCAAATGCATCATTCAGCGGGCTGCCGGCGTACTGGGCCGGATAATTCAAAAATGTTGGCACATGGTGGGTAATGATGATGTTTTTTTCGCCCTGGCTATCATTGGGCTTTCCGTTAAAACAGCTATGCAGGTAGGCCACGCAGCCGGCATGCATCCGGTTATATTGTTGTACCGATAAGCGCCGGCCTTCAAACCTGATGGCGTGAAAATCCATTAAGCCCCGTTCGATGTGCCAGGCGTTTGATGCGTGGATGTTTGACCATAAGGTAGTAAAATGCAGCCCGCAATTTTTTAGCCGGATGCTTGTATTATTCAGCAACGTTACATTAGGGCGGATAGCTTCACAAAAAGCACCGGTACGGTTAGCCAGGTCGGAATTGTAATACTCGTGATTGCCCGGAACCCAATAAGTTTCCTGGTAGTTATCGGCTATAAAACTGAAAAAATCCTGGTGTTTATCAATCAGCTTTAAAGGCATCACATCGCCCGCAAGCAACAGGATGTCGCCGGTTACTTTTAATGGGTTCTGCTTTAGGTACTCCACATTTTCGGGAAACTCCAAATGAAGATCGGACGCTATTTGTAAACGCATAGTTACTACTTTTTAACCCTGGCAGGCGGCAAATAACAAATTTTCTGGTCTGCATGCAAGTCGCGATGATTTTGTGGAGCCTTGAAGCCCACGGTTTCCCGGCGTTCGCGTTAGGGATTGAAATGGATACCGGCCCGAGCCTAAGGCCTGCAGGCGTATAAATGTAAAGCCCGGCCCGCAGGGAACGCCCTCTTTAGTATCGAGTAGTAAGTATCAAGTAGCAAGAATTTTTTGGAGGGGGATAGGAAGAGTCAAGAGGTTAGCGTCAAGAATTAAGACTTTTTGTTCCTTGGCGAGTTAGTTAAAATTCTAAATCGTTTGAAATTCTAAAATCTAAATCGCTAAACCCTAAAAAAATCCGAAATCGAACCTCCGAATTCCGAAATCGCTCCTGCTTAACGTCCGTCTATGTTAGGTTTAAAGCGCGCTAAATTGCTAATAATTATAGCTAACTTTAAAGCGCTTAACAAAATACGTTTTTTAAACATGGCTGAACCTCCACAATTAAATGATATCATTTTTTATAGCACCCCCTTCAGGTAACATAAAAATTGAAGTAATTTTTAATGCCGAAACATTTTGGCTTACGCAAAAGCGTATGGCCGAACTTTTTGGGGTAGAGGTGCCGGCAATAAGTAAGCATTTGAAAAACATTTTTGAAAGCAAGGAACTCATGGAGGTTTCAGTTGTTTCCAAAATGGAAACAACTGCCAGTGATGGTAAAAATTATTCTACAGCCTTTTACAACCTTGATGCAATAATAGCGGTGGGTTACCGGGTAAACAGCTTTGAAGCCACCCAATTCAGGATCTGGGCCACCAAAACGCTCCGCGAATATATTGTTAAAGGCTTTGTGCTTGACGATGAACGGCTAAAGCAAGGCAAACGCTTCGGCAAAGATTATTTTGATGAGTTACTGGACAGGATACGCGAGATACGGGCCAGCGAAAGGCGTTTTTACCTCAGATGAAAACTTTGAAAGCGATTTTGACAAGGAGGTAAAGAAGTTGAAGAAATAGTTTGTTATATCGCCCCGCAGTATCTCTTTTAACCCCTTCCCCGACTTGAAACAACAGTCTGCCAATTTCCGACTTTAATAATTATATTTACTGCCTGAACCAGATCACGATATGAATTTGAAACCGCTTTGCCTTATCCTGCTTTTAACTTTTCCGTTGGCTATTTTTGCACAATCGAACTACCATGAAGGTTATATCATAAAAAATAACGGCGATACCGTAAAAGGATATATTAACCACCGCGACTGGGAGCGATCGCCCATAGTGGTAGATTTTAAGGTTGATAAAACCGGCAGCCAGGTACAGCAGTTTGATGCCGCGGCCATTAAAGGGTTCGGGATAACCAGCGCGGAAGCCTATATTACCTACACCGGCCCGGTTAGTATGGATAAAATCCATTTCCCCGATTTGCCCGATGGTTTTGACACTACCCAAACCGTAACCGCTATATTTTTAAAGCGCCTGGTAACAGGCAAGCATTTAACCCTTTTTAAGCACACCGACGATATCAAAACCCGCTTTTTTATAGCCGAAACTGCCGCCGAACCGGCCGAGCTGAGGTACCATGTGTACTACAACCCCCAAAGGCAGGTTGCCACATCGGACGCGTATAAGGGGCAATTTTTGTGGTACATTAATAAGTTTAACCCCGCAAACACCAAACTTATTACCCGCGCCCAGCAGGCAACCTTTGACGATGCCAGCCTGGAAGGTTTGGTTAACAAAATAAATGCCAACCAGGCCGCCGCAGGTAGTAAACAATCAAACACCAGGCTGTTTGTTGGCATAGCCATGGTGAGTACCCAGACCAAGGTGAGGGATATTCATGATTTTACTAACCCAACGGTATCAACTTACAGGGCCTTATCGCCCAAAATTAATTTCGGCATTGATGTGTTTGGTAACCCCAATGTTCAGCAAGTGATATTCAGGGCCGAGTTGTCGTTCGGGTACATTACGCCGCGGCTGGCATACCCGGTAACCATAAACACGGTAACTACTAACGAGATTTATTCGATTAACCAATTCACCACTTCGCTTACACCACAGGTGATATTTAACTTTTACAATAAAGACGATGTTAAGGTGTACCTTGACGGCGGGATAGGGATTAATTACTCGGTGTACCCGAAGAATAAAATCACCCTTGCCGATGTAAATGCCAATAACGGCACCTCCGTTACACCGCAGCCATACTCCCTTAATGCCCTATGGGTTAACTTCCCCATACAAACCGGTGTAATGCTAAACCGGAAAGCAGAAATTTCGTTCACGTTTGCGCCTTATGCCTATTTCACCAATAGTGCCACTGCTTACGCAGGCAACAAACCCATGAGCCTGGGGGTAAAATGGCTGTTTGGCAAGTATTAATTTTGAGATAAACACGGCGGCCCGAATGGAATGATCCCTGCAAAAATTACTGCTGCTTTGTTAATGGTAATGACGGATAGTCTTTAGTCAGAAGTCCTAAGTTCTCAGTAAAATAGAATGAAATTGGCTTTTGACTCAATACTTAGCACCATTAACTTAACACCCTACATCAAACCCCGGCGGTGTTTGGCCGTATCCGAATTTTAGACGTTCCAATTAAATTGAGCATAGCCTGGCGGCGATGGCGGCCTGTTGGTACCGGCCGGTTAGCCGGGGGCGGTTTCCTGGCACTTGCCGGTCCCTTTGCCCCGCTGCCACCGCCTCCCCAGACTAATGCCCAATGACAGCGCAGCGAAATGACTAATGACAAGCGCAGCGAATGACCAATGCCAGCGCAGCGAATGCCCAATGACGAAAAGTATATTAACGCAAAAACCCCTCATCTTTAGGATGAAGGGTTTTACGATAAGATCTGGCACCGACCTACTCTCCCACGTTTTACCGCAGTACCATCGGCTCTGGCGGGCTTGACTTCTCTGTTCGGAATGGGAAGAGGTAGACACCGCCGATATAGGCACCTGAATTTCTTTTGTTAGTATTTAGTAGCTAGTATCAAGTAGCAAGATTTTATTTGCTCAAGTGATAAGTACCATTATACTTACAATATTTTATTT